>JAZUAQ010000100.1:0-3713 GCA_045638085.1 Oscillospiraceae bacterium | reverse complement strand
TTGTCTTCCTAAGACCGCTTGGCCTCCGACTTTGCCGTGCTCACGTAAAAGGGCGTGGAGCTCGCAGTCGGAGTAGCGGGAGCAGTATTCGCAGTCCATGCGGTGATTGCGGCAGATAAGGTCGAGGGTTATGCGGCGGCTCTCTACCACCTTTTCGCTGTGGGTGAGAACTTCCATGCCTTCTGCTGCTTTTGTGGAGCAAGCGGGCATTAGCTTGGGAGAGCCCTTTATCTCCACAAGACATATGCGGCAGGAGCTGTCAGGTGTGCAGCCTGCAAGGTGGCAAAGAGTGGGGATATGCACGCCATTTTCGCGGGCGGCTTCAAGAATTGTGCGGCCCTCTTCGGAAGAGACGGCCTTGCCGTTTATTATGAAATTTATCATATCGCCGCCTCCTTATTCAAACTCAGCAGGGAAGGCCCCAATAGCGCTTTCCACGGTGTTGGGGATGCCTTGCCCCATGCTGCATCTGGAACTTAGACGCAGATAATTGCAGAGCTTTTCTATCTCCGCTTTGCTGCCATTTTCTCTGAGCAGCTTTGCAAGCTCCACGGAGCCGAATCGGCAGGGGGTACACATTCCGCAGGATTGACCTGAGAGAAATTCCACACTCTCGGTACAAAGGGTACGTGCGGAGCTTGACTCGTCAAAGAACATCAGGCTTGCAGTTCCTAGCGAGGCCCCGGCTTCAAGCTTCATGTCGAGGGAATGGGCGGAATAAATACGTCCGGTGCAGCCGCCGCCAAGGCGAAACCCCTTCACATTCTTCGCACCTGCCATTTGGGCAATTTCTCTGACGCTAACGCCAAAGGGCAGTTCGTAAACGCCGGGCGCAGCCACACAGCCGCTGACGGTGAAGAGCTTGCTCACTTCGCCGCTGAGGAAATATTCGCTGACGGCGGCAAAGGTCTCAGCATTGTTTATAACGGTGGGCTTATGGAAAATACCATTGATACCCGGATAAGGAGGCTTGAGCGTGGGCTCACCTCGCTTGCCAACTATGGAGCGGATGAGAGCGGTTTCCTCGCCGCAGACATAGGCACCTGCGCCTTTCACAACTTCGATTTCAAAGCCACCAAGCTCGGCCTCGGAAACAGCTTTTTTCATGCTTTCAAAGCATTCGGGATATTCGCTTCGCACATATACAAAG
The DNA here is from genome assembly GCA_045638085.1 of Oscillospiraceae bacterium. Lineage (GTDB taxonomy): Bacteria > Bacillota > Clostridia > Oscillospirales > Oscillospiraceae > SIG459. The sequence continues at coordinate 2,563 of JAZUAQ010000100.1, read as the reverse complement.
CCCTTTACCGCGCCAACTGCTGCGGCGCAAAGGAGCATGCCCTGCAATATGGCATGGGGGGCGCGTAGCATGAGCTTCATGTCCTTATAGGTCTCGCCCTCACCCTCGCTACCGTTACATATGATGTACTTTTTCTCGCCGGGAGCATTTTTGACGGTGTCCCATTTTCCGGCTATGTTGTAGGCACTGCCGCCTCGGCCCGTGAGTCCTGCATCACGGAGGACACCTATGATGTCAGTATCGGAAGCACAGATGCTAAGTATTTTTTCGTAATTTGCAGGGGCAAACATGGCTCCCTCTCTGCCGCCATTGGCAAAACTCAGATCCACTTCGCCATCGGAAATGCCGGTGAGCTCAGAGTAGAATGTGGCAACGCCTGCCACATGGGAAATGGGCAAGCCCAGCTCATCAGCAATGGATTTCAGTGCTTTGGGGGAGCGGTCAGGAGCTTCCCGCAAAGCGGGGATCAGCTTCTCGCTTATCATGCCTTCACCTGCTTTTTCTCAGGGAAAAGATGACGGAATATCCAACGGTTCACGGGACCCAGTATCCAGATCTGAACACCGAAAGCGAAGACCCAGTTGATGGGCATTTTACTTATCCAGGCCTCCATGAGCTGACCGAAGCTCCAGCCGAAATTAATCATATTGATGATATTGCTGTAAAGGCACATGATGGGGCACATCAAAAGCACGGTGAAGCCGGTGCGAATGCATTGGTAGAGGATTTTGTTATCGGTGGGGTATTTTGCGGCCTGCTTTCCGGCGAACTTCTGCACTACGAAGAACTGGAGCAGAAAAGCTACGGGTGCTTTCTGCAGGAAAGCGATACCTACCTGACGGAACAGTTCCACGGAAAACTCGCCGTAGACAATATATTTGTTGTATGTAGCCATAGTGGTGGCCATCAGCAGAACGCCAAAGAAGGTGAAAACAACTCTCTGGAATGTGGTTTTAGGCATAAGAATGAAGCTCCTTTCTGTCAGTCCTCGTACCAGCCGTAGGGGGGCACGAAATAGCTTTTGGGCGGGCAGTTTTTGTCACCGATGCGGAAAATTTCGCCGTTCTCCTTGCGCTTGAAAAAGATACGCTGGTTGATGGGCAGGTTCATGCGCAGTGCACCGGTGCGGCATACCTCCACACAGCAGGCGCAGTACCAGCATTCGTCGGGATAGGCCAGGATAGGGGGTTTCCCGGCCTCGGAATTGGGGATTATGGTCTGCATGCGGCAGATATTGGCGCAGGCATTGCAGCCTATACAGAGATTTTCGTCTATGCTCACCGCCACGGTGGGGCCGGTGGGGTTAGCGAATACATAGGTTTCAGTCATCAATTATCCCCTCCTTCCGAGAGAACTTTTTCGTAGTTTTCAAGATATGTTGGGGCATGGGGGGCTTTCAGCCAGTACTGAGGCTCCTTGAACGCTGTTTTAACCTCGCTGCCATCAAGGCGGTTGAAAACGTAAGTGCCTCTGGGAAGTTCCATTTGGTCGGTTTTGAGCTTCACACGGCAGGCCTGCATGAACATTTCGCCAACGGTCATTCGCGTCTCAACCTCAAGAACTCTTGCCAGTTCATGGGGATTGCGGGCATATGTCCTCTTGCCCTCATCATTTCTTATGCTGTCCATCCAAAGAAGACCCTGCTCCAGAATGGAATCGGTCATGAAGTCGGCGCAGCACTGCTGCATAACTCTTGTTTCTCCGCTCCAAAGCTCCTTCCAACTGATGTCGGCCTTTTCCTCTCCATATCTTCGGACAGGGGCGTAAACACGGCTGCGCTCAGCCTCCATCTGGGCTTTGTCAATATCGGCTGCAGGATTTTTCTTTGCAAACTCCGCAGCACGCTCGCCGGCGTAAAAGCCGGAGGAGCAGGCAAAGGAACTGCCCTCAAGGCCGCTGGCAGCACCGGCGCAGAAAAGGCCGGGTATATTGGTCATCAATGACCAGTCCACGGCGGGCTCACCCTGCATGCCGAAGCTCTCGCTGCGCCATGCCTTGGCATACTGGGGCTCACCCTGGAACCAACCGCCGGTGAGATAGCCCTCGGGGCTCTGGATAGGGGCCATCAGCATGTCCTTGTCGGGATTGAAGCCGCTGCGGGTGTAGAGGTCGAATATGGTGTAGCGGGTCTTGCCTTCGTTGCCTATCATCATGCCCCAGATGCTGCGGCGCTCTTCTTCAGGCATGGAGGGGAGGTCTGCCCAGAGGGGCAACTCAAATTCGCCGCTGCGAATGCGCTCCGGCAAATCGTGTATAAGATTGGGCAGCTTGCAGCCCTTCCAATTATCGCTGATGGGGCTGCCGCAGTAGGGCTGGTCGGCGGTGGGCCAATTACGCTCTGCCACAGTTTCAAGCATACGGCCGTTTTTATCCTCCCAAGGTATCTCCTTGCCCTTGTTGTCCACAATGGTGCAGGGGAACCATGTGTTGCTGGGGTTGCCTACGCCGAAACGGGGCCACGCGAAAGGGTGCTGGACCTTGGTGTGGCCGTTTTTGTGCATGCCAACAACCTCTGCACCGGCATTCCAAGCCATGGCAAGGCCCTCGCCTATCTCGTTGGGGT
>JAZUAQ010000099.1:0-3303 GCA_045638085.1 Oscillospiraceae bacterium | reverse complement strand
TGGATTTTCTGATATTAACTTATGCGAGAGCGCAGGTGATGATAGCCATCTTGTAAACCTCGTCGGCGTTGCAGCCGCGGCTGAGGTCGTTGATGGGAGCGTTCAGGCCCAGAAGGATGGGGCCGTAAGCTGCAAAGCCGCCCAGACGCTGAGCAATTTTGTAGCCGATGTTGCCGGCGGTGACGTCGGGGAAGATGAAGGTGTTGGCCTGACCTGCAACGGGAGAGCCGGGGAACTTCAGCTGGCCGACTTCGGGAGCAACTGCAGCGTCAAACTGCATCTCGCCGTCAACGGGAACGTCCATAACTTCCTTAGCCTTTGCAACGGCGTTCTGAACCTTGGTGACTTCGTCATCCTTTGCAGAGCCCTTGGTGGAGAAGCTCAGGAAAGCAACTTTGGGGTCGATGCCGAAGGTCTTTGCGCACTCAGCGGTCTCCTTGGCGATCTCAACCAGGTTATCATCGGTGGGGTGGATGTTGATTGCGCAGTCGCCCATAGCCAGAAGCTCCTGAGTGCCGTCTGCCTTGTCGCGAGCCATGATGAAGCAGGAGGAAACGATGGAGTTGCCGGGCTTGGTCTTGATGAGCTGGAGAGCGGGACGAACGGTGTCAGCGGTGGAGTAGGTAGCGCCGCCCAGAAGAGCGTCAGCAACACCCATCTTTACCAGCATGGTGCCGAAGTAGTTGCCCATCATAAGATTCTTGCGGCAGTCCTCGGGGCTCATCTTGCCCTTGCGGAGCTCAACCATCTTCTCGACCATAGCGTCCATGCCCTCATAGGTGGCGGGGTCAAGAATCTGTGCACCTTCGATATTGTAGCCATCCTTGGCAGCGGCGGCCTTTACAGCCTCAACATTGCCGACGAGGACAACGCCAATGAGACCATCAGCGAGAAGACGCTCGGTGGCGTTGAGGATGCGGTGGTCGGTACCCTCGGTGAAAACGATGGTCTTGGGGTTTTCTTTGAGCATTGCGTTAAGCTTAGCAAACATTTGAATTTTCCTCCAGTTAATAGATTAAAAAAGTTCATTATCTGACAAATTAACTTTAGCACTTTTAGGGGAAATGTCAAGATAAGCGAGGAATTTTTGTGGTGTTTGGGCTTTGCGGCGGGAGCAAGAGCCCGCCTTGCAGGGGAGGCTTTGTCGGGCGGACACATCGGTCCGCCCCTACGGGATTCTTCGACCAATTACATAGTGGTCGGCGTCCCCGACGACCCGTAAAAACACCTCATCCGTCATTTGCTTCGCAAACGCCACCTTCCCCTCAAGGGGAAGGCTTTTCGTGTTCATCCGGCGCTCGTAGGGGGTCGGACACTGTCTGAGCCGTAATAATCTGCCATGAGCAAGAGCTAAGGACCCAACATAAGATAAATCGGGGTGATAAAAAATGAAAGGCTTGATAATCGGGGGCGACGGGCGCTTCCCTCATCTTTGGAAAATGCTTACGGAGGAAGGCCATGGCTTCTTTCCCCTTGCCATGGAAAAAGCACTTTCCGTGGAAGGCCCAGTGGATTACACGGGGGTGGAGTGTGCCATTTTGCCCTTGCCTGCGGAGCGCCTTGGGCGGCTGAATGCGCCCCTTTGCGGCGAAGAACATAGGGCAGAAGAATTTTTGGAGTATCTTCGCCCCGGGACCTTAGTCTGGGCAGGCATGGCGGGGGAGAGTCTTCGCGGTTTCTGTCAGGCAAAAGGGCTTATTCTGAAGGATTATTTTGCTTCCGAGGCATTGCAGAGGAAAAATGCTCTCCTCACCGCTGAGGGGGTGATGGCCCTGATGCTGACCATGGATGAAAAGTGCCTTTGCGGCAGGCGGGTGCTGATAAGCGGTTTCGGGCGGATAGCAAGGCTTCTTGCGCCGCGGCTTCGCTGCTTGGGTATGAGAGTCCACGTTGCCGCCCGCTCTGCGCAGGACAGGGCTCTGGCTGAGGCTATGGGTTTGGAAAACAGCGAAATAAGCCCCTGCGGGGAGGGGAAATGGGACTTCGTGATAAACACCGTGCCCTCTGTGATATTCGGAGGCGAGGCGCTTTCTGCCTTCGCAGGAGCAAAGCTCATTGAGCTTGCCTCGCCCCCTTACGGCTTCGATATGGATGCGGCGAAGACCCTTGGAATAAAGGTGACCATAGCTTCCGCACTGCCCTCCCGCTTCGCGGCGCAGTCCGCGGCGGAGGCTATCAGGGACGCAATATTGGAGGAATAAAATGTGGAAAAACTTCGGATAGGTTTAGCCCTTACCGGCTCTTACTGCACTTATGACAAGGCTTTGGCTGCGGCAGAGGCTCTTTGCAAAAAATATGATGTGACCGCAATAATGAGCGAAACCGCCGCCGCAACGGACAGCCGCTTCGGCAGCGCGGAGAGTTTTTTGGCGCGGCTTGAGGCCATGACCGGCAAGGCGGTGCTGAAAACAATCGTGGAGGTTGAGCCTGTTGGGCCTCAAAAAATGTTCGATGTTCTGGTGATAGCCCCCTGCACTGGCAACACAGCCGCCAAGCTGGCCAACGGCATCACAGATTCCTGCGTGACTATGGCAGCAAAAAGCCATCTCAGAAATGGAAGACCCCTGCTTCTGGCCATAGGTACCAACGATGGGCTCAGCGGCAGCGCAAGAAACATAGGCGAGCTTCTGGGCAGAAAGAACATATATTTCCTGCCCTTTTATCAGGATGACCCAATAGGCAAGCCCCGCTCCCTGGCATCGGACTATACTTCGCTGGAACGAAGCATTCTTGATGCGCTGGAGGGGAAACAGAGCCAGCCAATATTGTGCGGCGGTCAAGGGAGAGCCTGCGGCTGAGGAGGCTCATTGTTCTGTAATCGCCTGATACCGGCTGAGCCTTAAGGGTTTCTCTCCCTCCGTCTTTTGCTTCGCAAAATCCACCTCCCTCGTCAGAGGGAGGCATTTTGCGGGCGATTCGTGAATCGCCCCTACGGGAGCTTCGCGGCTTTGCGACGGGAGCAAGCCCCGCCCTACGTAGGGTGCGGAAACATTGCGAGGTGAAATCCCCGCGGCGCCGAACAGGCGGCATGACGCAGTAGCGGCCAAGCGGAAGTCGAGGGATGCACACTAAGATTTAGGATTTGATTATGTGGCACAATATGTTTCCCCTCTCCGCACTTGGGGAGATTCCAAAGAGGGTCAACGCCCTCTTTGGCCTGTTTTTCTTTCCATATTCTTTTTGCTGGCACAAAAAGAATATGGCCGTCGGAGACAAACACCTCATCCGTCTGCCTTCGGCAGCCACCTTCCCCTCAAGGGGAAGGCTTTAAGGCGGGGTGCATTTTGTGATTGCAAAAAACAC
>JAZUAQ010000098.1:0-9328 GCA_045638085.1 Oscillospiraceae bacterium | reverse complement strand
GCTTGGCCCCCGACTTCGCCGACCGCCGCTTCCGTCTGGGCGGAAAGTTTATTGACACTCCCGCCGGCGTTGCCCACTTCCTTGAGCATAAGATGTTTGACATGCCCGACGGCAGCAACGCCCTTTCCGAGCTTGCCGCCAACGGTGCGGAGCCCAATGCTTACACCGCAGCAAACATCACCGCCTACTATTTTGACTGCACCAATTCTTTCTATGAGAATCTGGAAAGCCTCCTCCGCTTTGTCTCCACCCCCTATTTCACCGAGGAAAGCGTGCAGAAAGAGCAGGGCATCATTGCTCAGGAAATTCGCATGTATGAGGATGAGCCCGGAAGCGTTGTTTTCAACTCCCTCATGGCCTGCCTTTATGAGCATCATCCCATCCGCGACGATGTTGCTGGTACAGTTGAGTCCATCTCTGAAATCACCGCACAAACCCTCTATGACTGCCACAAGGTTTTCTATGCCCCCGGCAACATGAGTCTTTGCGTTGTTGGCGATGTTGACCCCGAAAAAGTACGCGCAACGGCCCTGAGAATTTTGCGCAGCGACAGCGGCGAGACCCCCGTGAAGGATTACGGCGAAGCAGAGAGCCTTCTCCCCGCCCGTCCCCGTTTTTACCGCGCCATGGAAGTTTCCGCTCCCCAGTTCATGCTGGGCTGCAAGCTTCGCGCAGAGAGCTCCGGTCAGCTCTCCCTCCGTCAGAAGCTGCTTGCAGGCGCCGCCCTCAGCTATCTTTATTCCCGCTCCTCCCCCTTCTACACCCGTCTTTACGGAGAGGGCATCATAAACACCGACTTTTTCGTTGAGCTCTACTATGCAGCTGAAACCGCAACTATTCTGGCAGGCGGCGAGAGCAGAGACAGCGAGAGAGTGCTCAGCGAAATGCTTGCCGAAGCACAGAAGGCCGCAGAAAAGGGTCTTGACAAAGCCCTTTGGAACCGCATAAAGAAATCCGCATACGGAGCAAGAGTCAGAGCTCTCAGTTCTTTCGGCGGACTTTGTGCTGCTATGGCGGAGGCAGATTTTTCAGGCTATAACTGTCTGGACTCCTTCTCTGTGATGGACTCCATCACCGCCGAGGATGTGCAGGCCTTCATAAAGGAAAACATCCGCCCCGAACGCTTTGCAATGAGCGTCATCACCCCGCTTGCCAAGGAGGACTAACAAATGAGAGAAGCCATAATTTCCTTCCCCATGTTTGGGGAAAACTTTGCAATCAATCCCCCCTACTGCATTAACATCGGCACTTTCTGCATATATTTTTACGGCATAATCATCGCTCTCGGCCTGCTTCTGGCCCTGGTTTACGGCGTAAAAAACAGCAAGCGCCTTGATATAACCCCCGACACTATCTATGACCTTGTTATCTGGGGCGTTATTGCCGCTATCATTGGCGCAAGACTTTATTACTGCGCATTCAACTGGAGCGGCTATGCGGAAAATCCCGCAAAAATCTTCGCCATCCGCGACGGCGGACTTGCCATCTACGGCGGCATCATTGGCGCCATAATTGCCGTATGGATACGTTGCAGAATGAAGAAAATCAGCATCTTCCCCGCTCTGGACATCATGAGCTTCGGTCTTCTTATCGGCCAGCTTATCGGACGTTGGGGCAACTTCTTCAACAGAGAAGCCTTTGGCTATGAAACCGATATTTTCTGCCGCATGGGTCTCACCCTGAACGGCAACACCATGTATGTCCACCCCACCTTCCTCTACGAAAGCCTTTGGAATCTTGTGGGCTTTTTGGCCATGCATTTCTACAGCAAAAAGCACCGCAAGTATAAGGGACAGTTTTTCATCCTCTACGTGTTCTGGTACGGTCTCGGCAGAGCATTTATTGAGGGTATGCGCAGCGACAGCCTTTGGCTCATCCCCGATGTTATCCGCGTAAGCCAGCTTATTGCCGCTGTCACCTGCGTCGCAGCGCTCATCGTCTATATCCTCAATGCCCGCCGCCTCAAGGCAGGACGCAAGGTCCTCTTCGGTGCCAGCCTTGACGCAGAATGCGCAGATGCTATAATAATAGAAGAAAACAAGGAAATCCCCGCCGAAAAGGCAGAGGAAAACATATATGCAGAGCCCGAAGCCAACGAGGGCGAAGGCTTAGAAGAATAAAGGGAGGCAAACATATGGCAAACTTCAAATCCTTCAAAAATAAACTCCTCATCAGACTCAACAAGCTGGCAGGCGACACCAAGGACTTCGCAGACAAGGCCGCAGACAAGACCAAGGATTTCGCAGAGGTTGCAGCAGATAAGACCAAGGACTTCGCAGAAAAGGCAGCAGACAAGACCAAGGATCTGGCCGAAAAGGCTGCAGACAAGGCAAAGGCAACCGCACGCATCGCAAAGCTTAATATGGAAATTTCCGCCGAAAAGGACAACATGAAGAAAACCTACCTCGAGATAGGCAAGCTCTATTACGATACCCACAAGGAAAATCCCGAGGGCTTCTTCATCCAGCTTTGCGAGGAAATCGCCCTCGCCGAGAAGAACATCGCCGACAAGCAGGCAGAAATCGCAGAGCTCAAAACCAAGGACGAAGATGATTCCATCGAAGTTGAAATCGAGGAATATCCCGAGGAAGAAACCGTAGAGGAAGATCCCGGCGAGGACATCGTTGTTGAAATAGTCGAAGAAGCTGCCGAAGAGGTCTCCGAAGAAACCGCTGAAGAAACCACTGAAGAATAATTTATCTTACATATATAAAAAGCAGGCTGTTTGAGCCTGCTTTTTTATATTTATACGAAATACACAAATGCCCTGCGCCCGCCTGTGTTTTTCTGTGGAAAACATATATTCTCCTCAAGCGCACATTTTGTGCTTGATTTTCTTTTTTCTCCGTGCTACAATGACAACGTAAAATGAATATTCCCTTTGAGGCCATCTGAATTGAAAGAGACAGAGGGCGGAGGGAACTCTGGAGAATCTCATTAAATTGGGTACCGAAGGTGCAAGGCTCATAAGGCCGAATCTCTCAGGTAAAAGGACAGAGCAGACACAGATGATCTTTCTTGTCTGCAAAACTTATTTTCCGGAGTTGCGAAAATTCGCAGCTTCGTTTTTTTATTCCCAAACAAGGAAAAAGAAAAGAGAGGAAAATCATCATGTTGGAATTCTTTGCAAACATCGAATCCGCACTTTATCCCATCGTCTGCAACATCAACTCCTATTTGTCCAGTTATGTTCTGGTTGTTCTTCTGATCGCTGTCGGTCTTTTCTACACCATTAAGACCCGCTTCGTTCAGGTAAGATGCTTCGGCGAAGGCATGCGCCGCGTTTTCGGCAGTCTCTCCCTTCGCGGCGGCAAGCAAGAACGCGGTATGAGCTCCTTCCAGGCTCTTGCAACCGCTATTGCAGCTCAGGTAGGTACCGGCAACATCATTGGTGCTTCCGGCGCTATCCTCGTCGGCGGTCCCGGCGCTATCTTCTGGATGTGGATTATCGCCTTCCTCGGCATGGCCACCATTTATGCTGAGGCCACCCTCGCTCTCGAAACCCGCGAAGTCGACGCAAACGGCAACATCAAGGGCGGTCCCGTTTACTATATCACCCGCGCATTCAAGGGCGGCTTCGGCAAGTTCCTCGCCGGCTTCTTCGCAGTAGCTATCATCCTCGCTCTCGGCTTCTTCGGCTGCATGGTTCAGTCCAACTCCATCGGTTCCACTATGCAGACCGCTTTCGGCATCCCCACCTGGGTTATGGGTCTTGTCCTCGTAGTTATCTGCGCTGTTATCTTCCTCGGCGGCGTTCAGCGCCTCGCCTCCGTCACCGAAAAGATCGTTCCCATTATGGCAGGTCTCTTCCTCATCGGCGGTATCGTTGTTCTCCTTGCCCGCATCACCTATCTCCCCGCCACCATCGGCATGATCTTCAAGTATGCATTTATGCCTCAGGCCATCATCGGCGGCGCTATCGGCGCAGCGCTGAAGGAAGCCATCTCTCAGGGCGCCAAGCGCGGCCTCTTCTCCAACGAAGCCGGTATGGGTTCTACTCCCCACGCACATGCACAGGCCAACGTCAAGACTCCTCACGAGCAGGGCGTTGTTGCAATGATGGGTGTTTTCATCGACACCTTTGTTGTTCTCACCCTTAACGCACTTGTTATTATCAGCACCCTCTACACCGCTGACGGTCCTCTTGCAGGCGGCTACACCGGCGCTGTCACCGATATTATAAACAAGGCAAACCTCGCTCAGACCGCATTCGGCGTCATCTTCGGCGAAAGCTTCGGCGCCATCTTTGTTGCAATCTGCCTCTTCTTCTTCGCATTCTCCACTGTTTTGAGCTGGAACCTCTTCGGCAAGATCAACGCCCAGTACCTCTTCGGCAAGCGCAACAGCAAGGTCTGCACCGTTATCTACACCGTTATCGCCCTTGTATTTATCTTCCTCGGCACTCTGGTCTCCAACGACCTCGTTTGGGAGCTCACCGACGCATTCAACTATCTGATGGTTCTCCCCAACGCCCTCGCACTCTTCGCACTTAGCAGCATCGTTGTTGCAAGCGCCAAGAAGGGCATCGCAACCAACAAGGAAAGAAAAGCCGCAAAGAAGGCCGAATAAGTATGGCGAACATATAAAAGCAAAGAGCCACGACGAAATGTCGTGGCTCTTCTTTAATGGACACATACCGGTTAAATTGAACCTTTTAGTTTTCTTCCGGGAATGCGTACTGTGCCTTGTACCTGGCAAACTGCTCCGCAAAAGCAGCGGACTCATAAAGTTCTCCTGCCTTCAGCGCATTGAGGTACTCGTGGGCTTCCAGCTTACCTTCGGAAACCTGCAGCATTTCCACAGCCACATTGGAGCAATGGTCTGCGGTGCGCTCGCATGCAGTCAGCAGATCTTCCAGCACGAAGCCATACTCCACAGTGCACAGACCATCTCTCAGGCGGCGCACATGGCGGGATTTCACCTCACGGACAAGCGCATCGACAACCTGCTCCCGAGGCTCGATTTTAGCGGCCTGCTCCCTGTCAAAGCTGCCGTAAGCGGCAACAGTGCGATCAACAGACCCTTATTTTTCTCGAACCGGACATAACAATCTCTCCTTGTTTGACAAAGCAACTTAGCCTGACCAATATAATTCCGTATCTTTTCTCATTCACTGTAGCATTTTTTCGCACATACATCAACTTTTTCTTTTTTTATCATAAATCGTCTGCATACTGTTGACATTGTAAACAGTATATGATATGTTTACAATGTAAACAACAATATTATACGCTTAAAGGAGGGATAACGATGACAAAAAACGAAGTTGGGCTCACCGCGTCGGAATGGCACCTTATGGAGTGTCTCTGGGAACATTCTCCCCGCACTGGCCGCGAGGCAACGGAATATATGTCCGAAAGTGTGGGCTGGAACCGCTCCACCACCCTTACCATGCTCCGCCGCATGACGGACAAGGGCTTTATTCGCTGCGACGAAAGCGGAAGCATGAAAAACTATTTCCCCCTTATCAGGCGCGAGGAAGCCGCCATGCATGAGACCGAGGACTTTTTGGGCAGAGTTTATCACGGCTCTTTGAGTCTTATGCTCTCTGCCATGACCGAGAAAGCCACTCTCAGCCGCGCTGAAATTGACGAGCTCTATGACATACTTAAAAAGGCAGAGGAGGGGAACAAAAAATGATTGAATGGATAATCACTTCTTCCCTTCTCATCCTCCTTGTTGTTGCCCTTCGCGCTTTGCTGAAGGGCAAGGTGAAGCCCATTTTGCAGTATGCCCTTTGGGGAATAGTTCTGCTGCGGCTGCTTGTACCCTTTTCATTTTTTGAAAGCTCCTTCAGCATAATGAATATCATGGGCTCTCTGCCCAGCGTGGAGATTGCCCAAACCGCGGAGGAGCTTGGCGGCTATGTGGAATTTGTTTTTGATGCAGATCCTCCCCTTTCCCTTGAAACGGAGGAGGAATTTGCTTCTTACCCGGGCGAGGTTTATGCCTACCACCACGGAGACAGCGATCACAGTTTCCCCCTAACCGTGCTCGAAAGCGTGGACGAAGCCGAATTCCGACAGTTGGAAAGCGCCGTTAAGGCGCAGGACATTCTCATCCCCCTTTATCTTGCCGGAGTTCTTGCTGTACTGGCTGTATTTTTATGGACTAACCTCCACTTTGGGACTCTTCTTCGTGGAAAGGGCAAACGCAAGCTTGACTCCTCCGACGCCCTGCTCCCCGTCTATGTTTCTCCAAATGTTGAAACGCCCTGTCTTTTCGGCGTTTTCAGCCCCAAAATCTATGTAACACCCGATTGCGCCGCCGATGAGCGTTCGTTGCGTCATGTCCTGACCCACGAGAGCACCCACTACCGCCACGGGGACAACATATGGGGCGCTCTTCGCTGCCTTGCCCTTGCACTGCACTGGTATAATCCCCTTGTCTGGTGGGCGGCTATGCTGAGCAAGCGGGATGCGGAGCTTGCCTGCGACGAAGGCGCTCTCCGCCGCCTCGGTGACGGGGAACGGGCCGACTACGGACGGACTCTCATCGCTCTCACCTGCGCCCGCGGTGATTTCAGAGCCCTTGCCCTAAATGCAACAACCATGACGGGCAGCAAAAAGAGCATCAAGGAGCGAATTACGTTTATTGCCCAAAAGCCCAAAATGGCTCTTTACGCCCTAGCAGCCCTTATTCTGGCGGCGGCAGTTGCGGTGTGCTGCACCTTCTCGGGTGCGGACAGCGGTTTTTCCGATCGGGAAGCCCGCAGGGAAGCAAGATCACTTGCACACAGCGTGGCGATGGCCAATTCCTGCCGTATTGAAGGAAGAGGAGAAATACTCCGCTATGAGGGAGCTCCTGCCGAGGCAAATCCGGAAACCAATGTTCAGTATGTGCGAGTAAGCTATCCCACAAGAAACGGTCTCCAAAAAATTAATGTGGAGTTTTGTATGACAGACGGCAAGGGGCAGCATTATGATGAACCCTTCTCCGCTACGAGCTGGCTATCCCGCAGCTATACTCAGATTGTGCCCGTTCCCGCAGACTACATCGAAAGCGTTCACATATGGCGCGATGGCTATGCCCCTCCTGTGATACCCGAAGCCTACCGGGAGGAAATTAAAGAGTATGTCACCAAATTCTTCTACACCGACGAATATCCTACCGGTGCTTTGATGGGCGACAGCGCAAATGATGCTGGCTTTACCGTATTTATGAAAGACGGTAGCAGTGTAAGCTTCGGAATGGGATACGCGAAGATTGACGGCCACTGTTATAAGATCGCAAAGCCTGAAGAAATGCCCGACTGGCTTACGGAGCTTTTGACAGCCCCGGGAAAAATGGAAATGGAGTATCATGAGCTCATAAAGGTTGATGACTCCATCAAGGCCAAAGTCGACCCCTATGTAATTTCTTATGCCGTGCATATGCTCGACCAGCAGATTGGCCACTATGTCTTTAATCTCGGCATAGACATTATAGACGCAAAGCTGACTGCACTGGAACCCATCCACACAGGCGCAGCCGATCAGCACGGAAATGCCGTAGAAATGTACCGTGTTGAGTACCGCCTTCTTCCCGAAAATACCGATGACATACTCCCGACCGAGGGCAGGAAGATGGAAGACGGCTGGCTGACGGAATGGAGCAGCGAGGGACAGCCCTATATGCTGTTTTACCTCCAAGACGGCAGCTACCGGGAAATTTTGAGATTTATCAATACCGAAGAACTTGACACCACATATTCCACGGAAATTATGCTGGAGCGCTACGGCAACAAATATACCGCTGCAACTATGGAGATTCTGAAAACCTTCATTGGCCGCAGCGACCACGAATACCGCGTAATGCTTGCAGGCGAGGATTACACCGTTGCGCCATATTACCACATGAAGAATGCGCGCACTTACGTTCCCGTTACCGGCGGATGGCTCTACGGAGACGGCAAGCCTCTTTGGCCGAACCCGAATGCATATATCCCCACCATAACCATAAGCGATGACCGCGAAACTGTGCCTGACGATTATACGGAGCTCAACATTATATATAACCGCTTTGTAATCCCCGGAGAGCTTTGCATTCGCAACGAAAACTTTGAAATAATGGATCTCAGCCCGCAAGAATTTTACATAGCAGATGACCTCTATACTCTTCCTGTCGGAGTATACTATGTTACCTTTGATATCAGGGTGCTCGGTGAATACATTTCCGAACTTGGAGAACATGAGCAGACCGTATATACTTGCATTTTCCGCCTCATCGTGGTTGATAGACCAAGTCCCCCCGTCACCGTAACTACCAAAACTATGCAGATTGATGCATATAATCATTATTGGGGCAAGACGAACTTCACCGCTGAGGACACTCCCGTTCCATACGACAGAATTCAAACCATTGTTATAAGCGATGACCCTGACTCAGTTCCCCCGGGGATTACGGAGTTTGACTTCACATTCCCCGACCATGTCAGCCACAGCGAAATGCGCATCTATGACGACAACTCCAGGCTTCTGAGCTTCGGCTCTCAGGTGTTCTATGAAGCAGAGGATCTCTATGCCCTTCCTGTGGGAAACTATTATGTGGCCTTTGACAGGACTATAACCCACGAAACAGATTCCAGTTATCAATACCAAAGTGATGACACATATGTCTTCCGCCTTGTGGTGGTTGAAGATGCCTTCTCCGAAGCCGACAGCAAATCCAAAATAAATCTGCCGCTGAACGGTGATATGGCAATGTGTATGTATGCGTGGCCTGTTGTGCTCGAAAACATCTTTGAATGGCTGCCCACAGAGGATATAAAGCGTGTTGCTAACATTATTTCAGAATCCTCATTCACCGAGATCAACGAAAACGATGATGCGTTCAATCCCCAGCTTGCAGAACTTTACAGCACCGGGGATATGGCAGACGGAGACCAGCTTGACAGATATGTTTTCATCCACCCCTATGACTACAGAGAAGAACTTGAAGAAAAGCTGAATTCCGCGTCCCGCGAGGAACTGGAGGCTTTGACAAAGCCAATGTGCATTCTGGTTCATGATTACAACATTGAAAAGCAGCAATACTTTGCCTATGTGATATTTGACGGAAAATATTATGTGGCAGACATTGAAAGCGAACTTCGTATAATGACCATGTTCGAAGAGCTCATTGATAAGTATGACGCCAATTAAAGGCAAAGAGCCACGACGAAAGTCGTGGCTCTTTTTTAATGGACACATACCGGTTAAATTGAACCTTGGAAGGATTCTTTTAGTTTTCTTCCGGGAATGCGTACTGTGCCTTGTACCTGGCAAACTGCTCCGCAAAAGCAGCGGACTCATAAAGTTCTCCTGCCTTCAGCGCATTGAGGTACTCGTGGGCTTCCAGCTTACCTTCG
>JAZUAQ010000097.1:0-8720 GCA_045638085.1 Oscillospiraceae bacterium | reverse complement strand
TTCACCCCCTTAATTTTTCTAATTTCAAGTCAATTAATGCATTTATATGGGAAGTTAGAACACTTTCCACCACTTCTCCCCACTGCAAAATTAATTATAAGAGGTAGACATAAAAAATGCAAGCATAAATTTTTACCATTTTTTAGCAATTTACATCTAGAAACTCCCATTTTTTACCGCAAAACAAACTATATTGTTTAATGCGCAAAGCTCCCCCACAAAACCTTGTGGAGGAGCCTTGTAAAAAAATATTTTTTTCTTAAAAAATTTAGTCTAGGGTGTTTCTCTGGCTGGAAGCGGCGGCGGAGCGGAACTCGTTTCTGGAGTTTCTTACCTCATTGAGAGCAGCGGCAATTGCTTCCTCAGTGCGGCGAAGAGCATCGTCAACATAGCCGTTTGCAACTCGATAAAGCTCACGGGTGCGGCCTTCTGCGTTTGCGATAAGCTCATTGCTGCGAAGAGCTGCAGCCTTTACAATTTCCTGCTCATCGGTAAGTTCCTTGGCGCGCTCCTCAGCAGACTTCCGAATGGACTCAGCCTCGCGCTTTGCAGAGCCAATGAACTCATCTCTTGCAGTTACGAGACGCTTTGCTTCAGCAACTTCGACGGGAAGCTGTGCTTTGATCTCGTCAAGAATATTCATAAACTTATCTCTTTCGATTATGCACTTATCGTTTCCAAGGGGGACACCCCATGCTTCACTTACCATTGTGTAAAGCATTTCGATCATATCAAGTATACTGTTCTCCATTGCGTATGCCTCCTGATCTATAATTATCTTTTATATGTTTTGCTGCGTTCAATAACATCCTTCAGAATCTCTGCAGGAACAAGCTCACGAAGGTCAGCACCGTACTTAGCCATTTCCTTTACAACAGAGGAGCTGATATAAGTATATTTCTCGCTGCTGGTAAGGAAAACGGTTTCAAGCTTGGGATTGAGCTTTTTGTTTATTATCGCCATCTGGAATTCGGACTCAAAGTCACTCACAGCGCGAAGACCCTTAACCAGAACTGCGTTCTTATGTCTCTTGACATATTCAGCAAGCAGTATATTGCTGGTGTCAACTTCAACATTGGGAAATCGCTTTACAACGCGCTTTATAAGCTCAACGCGCTCATCAAGAGTGAACATAGGAGTCTTGCTGCTGTTAACCATTACGCAGACAACAACCTTGTCAAAAATCTTGCTGGCACGGCGGATGATATTAAGGTGGCCCAAGGTGATGGGGTCAAAGCTGCCCGGATAAATAGCAGTACTCATTAGCTTAGCTTTCCTTTGTATAAACGCTCAGTTTGATCTTTCCGTAGGTATACTCCTTGCGCTTTTTATAAGGCGCCTCCAGTTCGGGAGTGGGAGTTTCCTTTCGTGTCTCACAGACGATTATACCACCTTCTGACAGGATGTCAATTTCTTTAATGGTATTCAGAGCTTTTTCGGCAAGACCGGAATCGTAGGGAGGATCAATGAAAATAAGGTCAAATTTGCCGCAGCCATGGAGATAGCTTATAGCGTCTGCCTGAACAACCTTACAATCCAGCTTGCAATAGTCAACATTTTCCTTTATAAGCTTAACGCTGTCCCTTGCCAGATCAACGATTACAACCTCTCCTGCTCCCCTACTCTTTGCCTCAATACCGAGCTGACCTGTTCCACCGAAAAGGTCAAGAACTCTGCGCCCTTCAACATCAAACTGGACTATATTGAAAATTGCCTCTTTAACCTGGTCGCTGGTAGGACGCACATCGTAGCCGACAGGAGTTTTAAGCTTTCTTCCCCTTGCGGTGCCGGTAATAACTCTCATTTTTATTCCTTCTCCTTTTTACGGAAATATTCATAAACCGCCTTTGCAGTGTTAGAGGGCACAATCTGTGCCAAAGTCTGCTCGTCGGCCTGACTTATTGCTTTTACTGTCTTAAACTCTTTCAAAAGTTGGGATTTACGTTTCTCTCCCACACCGGGAATTTTATCCAACTCAGAAGCTATTGTCTCGCTTCGGAGCAATCGGTGATATTCAATAGCAAAGCGGTGAACTTCCTCCTGTATGCTGCCTACAAAGGAGAAAACCGCATGATTTCCCACTATGCCGATTTCCTGACCACTGCTGCTGACAAGAGCCCTTGTGCGGTGGCGGTCATCCTTCACCATACCAAAAACAGGTAGTATCAAACCCAGATCCGCAAGAGCCCGCTCGGCTACGGCGGCATGGGTTTCTCCTCCGTCAATAAGAAGCAGATCGGGCACATCAGCAAATTTATCATCGCCTTCAATGCAGCGTTTGAACCTGCGGTAAAGGGCTTCATACATGCTGGCATAGTCATCCTGCGTATCGGTCCCCTTGATTTTGAACTTTCTGTATTCACGCTTCAAAGGTTTTCCATTTACGAATACTACCATTGCTGCAACGATTCCGAAAGAACCCGTGTTGGAAATATCGAATGATTCAATTCTATTGGGAAACGATGGCAACGCCAGGGTCTTTTGCAGCCACTCAAGGGTTTTATTACTGCGCTGTGATTGGGTCGTTGCCCTCATAACCTCTTCGCGGGCATTCATAAGAGCGGATTTGACAAGGTCCGCTTTTTCACCCTTCTGAGGCACAAAGATATTTACAGCCTTGCCCGACATTTCTCGAAGGAAGCTTTTAACCTCCTCCATATCCTCAATTTCAAAAGGCAGCAGAATATTCTTTGGCAGGTTTCCCTTTATGGAATAATACTGAACAAGGAGTTCACCCAGCACTTCGCTGTCCGTATCAAGGGGCTCATCCATAAGTTCAAAATCCTTGCCCGCCATATTGCCTCCATTGAAATGCAGAACGGTGAAGGCCGTTTTTGCGCCTCGGAAAAAGCCGATAACATCTGTATCCGCAAAAGCAGTTGCAATAACCTTTTGCTTGTTACTTAAGCTTTCAATGGCGCGAAGTCTATCACGAAGCTCGGCTGCGGCCTCAAAGCGCAGCTCATCTGCTGCGGCTTCCATTTCTGCGCGCAGGGACTCAAGCAGTTCTTTGCTTTTGCCGTCCAGCACCATTCCAGCCTGCGCAATACGGGCGCGGTATTCTTCTCCATCGGGATCACCGCGGCAAAAGCCGCTGCAAAGCCCCATCTGATAATTCAGGCAGGGACGTTCTTTGCCGATATCTCTAGGGAATTTTCTGCTGCAGTCAGGCAGCAAAAGCGCCTTTTTCAGGGCGGCAATAATTCCGAAGCTCGTGCCTCTGCTTCCGAACGGTCCAAAATATTTTGCCCCATCGTCACTGACGCGGTTTACGATGCTGATTCGTGGATACTCACTTTTTACATCGATGCGAATAAAGGGATAGGCTTTATCATCCCTTAGAAGGATATTATAATGAGGCATATGCCGCTTTATAAGCGAGTTTTCAAGCACCAAGGCCTCAAACTCCGAATTGACAACTATAACCTCAAAATTCTCAACCTTCCGCACCATGGCCTCAACCTTGGGAAGATGCTCGCCGCGGAAATAGCTGGTTACCCTGTTTTTCAGCTTCTTTGCCTTGCCCACATATATAACCTTCCCGAAGGAATCTTTCATGATATATACGCCAGGCAAAAGTGGCAGCTTATTCGCTTTTTCACGAAGTTTTTCAATCATACAACATCACTATTAAACTTAAAGGGCGTGTAACAAACACGCCCCTTAAAATATGCCTAACTATTATTCCTCGAACTTGACAGAAACAAACTCAGCAAGTGTCTCAACAGCCTTAGCCTCGTCAGCACCATCAGCGATAATGTTGATGGTATCATCGGCGGAGATGCACAGAGTGAGAACACCAAGGAGGCTTTTTGCATTTACCTTGCGATCGTTCTTTTCTACCCAGATGCTGCACTTGAATTCATTTGCCTTCTGGATGAAGAAAGTGGCAGGCTTTGCATAAAGTCCGAAATTATTATTAATAGAAACAGTTTTGATGACCATAACAACTACTCCTCATCAGAAAATCTACCTATTTATTTTAGCAAATAATCATTTTAACGTCAATATCATTCTTCTTTATTTATCGAATGATTGCCGATTATTTGAGTTCAACAACCGTTACGCCCATTTCGCCCTCGCCATAACGTCCCAGTCTGTAGGACTTAATATAGCGGTTGCGCTTAAGTTCATTCTGTACGGCCTGACGAAGGGCACCCGTGCCCTTGCCATGAATAATGGTTACCGTTTTAAGCTTCGCCATAACTGCGCTGTCAAGATAACGTTCCATAGCCAAAAGTGCCTCGTCCACCATCATTCCGCGAAGATCAACTTCCGAAGAAACGCTCATGCTTCTGAGGGCGGCACTACTTTTTTCCGCAACGCTCTTCTTTGGGGCTTTAGGCTTGTCCACAAGGAGAACCTCGTCCTCGCGAGCACTGACTTTCATAATACCAGCCTGAAGCTGTAGCACTCTGTCGGCACCTATGGAAATAACATCTGCCTTTATACCCATAGAGCGTATCTCAACAGTATCGCCCACACGGATTTCACGAGCGGATTCTTTCCGTTCTTCGGGCTTTTCTATGCTTTTAGAGAGAGCATCCTCAGCCTCATTCATACTGCGGCGTAGGGCTGCTCTTGCCTCATTAACAGCAAGATGGTCCCTCTCCCCTTTTTCAAGCTTTCTTATACGGTCTAGCTCATCAAAAACATATTCTGCCTGACGACGGGCGTCATCGAGAATGATCTGTGCTTCGCGCTTTGCCTTGATATCTGCTTTTTCAAGACGCACCTCCAGCTCGGCTCTCAGCTGTGCGCTCTTTTTCGCATTCTCCTCAGCCTCACGCAACTTTCGGGCAATCTCATCCTTATCCTTCTCCATAAGCTGACGCTGGTATTCAAGCTTTTCAAGAACCTCTTCCATGCTGGCGCTCTCTGTGCCCACACGGCTTTTGGCATCTTCAATAATATATTCGGGAAGACCCAGGCGCTTAGAAATAGCGAAAGCATTGGATTTTCCGGGAATTCCAATAAGAAGACGGTAAGTAGGCTTCAACGTTTCAACATCAAACTCGCAGGAAGCATTCTGAACGCCCTTTACGGTTGTTGCATAAACCTTCAGCTCAGCATAGTGTGTGGTTGCCGCCACAAGAGAGCCTGCTTTTCTGGCGCTTTCGATTATGGAAATAGCAAGGGCAGCACCCTCGGTGGGGTCAGTGCCCGCACCAAGTTCATCAAAAAGCAGGAGGGTATTCTCGCCGCATTCTTCCAATATTCCAACGATATTGGTCATATGAGCGGAAAATGTGGAAAGACTCTGCTCTATGCTCTGCTCATCGCCTATATCAGCAAGAACCTTATCAAAAACGGGAATTGCGCTTCCGTCAGATGCGGGAATATGAAGTCCGCATGCCGCCATCAGCGACAGCAGACCCATAGTTTTGATAGATACTGTTTTACCGCCGGTATTGGGTCCTGTGATAACAATGGTATCAAATTCGCTGCCAAGACGGACATCGATGGGCACAGCGCTACCCTTGGGTAAAAGAGGATGGCGGGCGCGCTTGAGATTAATTTCTCCGTTACTGATAATAGGCTCACCGCAATCAAGCTTATAGCTGAGCTTTGCCTTAGCAAAAATAAGGTCAAGTTCAATAAGGAGAATGCAGTCGGAGGAAATATCGTCGCGGAAGGAAGCGCACTCTGCGCTAAGCTCCATAAGTATGCGCTCTATTTCCTTCTTTTCCTGAATGCGCAGCTCTCTTATTTCGTTATTGGCTTTAACAGCTGCCATAGGCTCAACGAATACAGTGGCACCCGAAGAAGATATATCGTGAATCAGTCCTGGAATTGCATTTTTATGGTCTGCACGGACGGGGACAACATATCTGTCAGAGCGTGTTGTGATAATGCACTCCTGAAGAGCCTTGGAATAGCTTGGAGAAGAAATAATCCGCTGAAGCACTTCTCTAACTCGTGAGGCGGCAGCGCGAATCTTTCTGCGGATATCGGCAAGTTCCTTGCTGGCAAGGTCAGCAATTTCGTCCTCGCCGGTGATAGAGGTAAAAATCTTTTCCTCCAGATACTTGTTTGCGTGGAGAGAGAGAAAAAGATAGTTGATATCGCTTCTTCCCGCCGCTTCACCGTTACCGTAAGTCTTTGCCAAACGGGCGCACTGAAGCACACCCGCAATATTGAGAAGTTCGCGTGTGTTAAGAATCCCTCCCATATCTGCTCGGGCAAGGGCGTTGCGAACATCCTTGACTCCGCTGAAACTTGGGCTCCCCCTTGTTATCATCATTTCCTTTGCTGCGCTTGTCTGTCCCATAAGCCGCTGAACCTCAGCACGATGGGCGCTTGGGCGGATTTCAAGACATTTTTCTTTTGCAGCATCGCTGACAGCTTCCTTAGCCAGCATTTCAAGCACTGCGGGAAGCTCCAGCGTTATCATGGATTTTTCATATAGTTCCATATTTTTATCCTTTATAACTTACACCTTTCCAGTAATCCAAAGAGGAAAAACCTCTTTCGAGCTGGGAGGCAACATAAGCCTCTGCAATATCGCAAAGCTGTTTTTCAGCCCCCTCGGGAATACCGAAAGAAAAAATTTTCTTAGGTTCTGCCATGCATATATATCTCATTGCCTCAAGAGTTTCTTTTGAAACGGGGACACTTATACCTATAGCACCGGGTGAGCATCCGCGGCAATGCATGACGCCGCCCTTTAAGGAGAAAAGAGCGTCATCAGGCGTTTCCTCGCCGCAGGCTATGCAGCCGAAAAGGTCAGGCTCAAAGCCAGAAAGACACATAAGCCGCAGTTCAAAAACCGCCTTGATATGCTCGGGAGAGTAGAGCATTCTGCTCAATGCGAAAAGTGAATTAAGACCAAGCTGAAGAACCTCGGGATTGGGGCTGTCCTCATCACTTACCGCATCGAGAACATCGGCAAAATAATTTGCCAAGGCAAGATACTCTATATCCTCTCTCAATGGAAGAAACTGCTCAATGGTCTGGGCTTCATTAATACTCCACTTACCCTTGTTACCGAACAAGGTCATATCACTGTAGCAAAGAATCTGGGAGGCCGCAGCATATTTGCAGCTTTTTCTAAACGCTCCTCTCGCCTTTACTGTAAGCTTACCCTCATCCGCAGTCAGGACCGTCAGTATTTTATCCGCATCTTTATATTTTGTTTCCCGAAGCACAAGAGCTTTGGTGTTAAGATACATATTATGTAAACCTCAGTTAAATTCTATTGCGGGGCGAAGATATTTCGCCCCACATTAATATTATCATATTTTACTCTTAGAGCGGGAATTTTCCTCCGCTTTCAGCAACAGGAAGCACATAGGCTCCCCTGTATCTTTGAACACGCGCCAATAATTATCTTTCATATTTCCGCCTCCATACAATTAGGCTTGCGCTTTGAGAAGAAAATATGAAAGGAAAATTTTATTCGCTGAAGCCGAAGTTGCGTAGCAGCACATCGCTGTCGCGCCAATTTTCCTTGACTTTGACCCATGTCTGAAGATAAACCTTGGTGCCCATGAAGCGCTCAATATCTCGGCGGGCCTGTTCACCTATCTTCTTCAGCATTGCACCCTGCTTGCCAATAATGATGCCCTTGTGGCTTGCCTTTTCACAATAAATGGTTACATCAAGATCGATAATCTCATTTTCGCGTTCAGTGAAGCGGGTTACCTCAACGGCGGTACCATGAGGAATTTCCTTATCGAGACAGCGGAGCAGCTTTTCGCGCACTATCTCAGCGCAGACATGTTTGTCAGGCTGGTCGGTAACCATATCCTCGGGGAAAAGAGCGGGAGACTCGACGGCGTAGTCTTCCATCATCTCGAGAAGCTGATCGGTGCCATTTTTGCGCATTGCAGAAATGGGTATAATGGCTTTCCATTCAAATGCCTCTGCATAGCAGGCGATAACTGCGAGGAGGGCTTCCTTCTCAACAGTATCTATCTTATTGATAATCAGAATTGCGGGGCAGCCGCTCTGCTTGATGCGGGCGATAAGCGCCTCTTCCTGAGAGCCGATATTGGCAATGGGTTCAACAACAAGCAAAATGAGATCAACATCGGGAATGGACTCATTAACTACATTAACCATATAGTCTCCGAGCTTGGTGCGGGGCTTATGGAAGCCTGGGGTATCCATAAGCACAAGCTGAGTATCTCCTCTGTTTATAACAGCAGTAATGCGGTTTCTGGTGGTCTGGGGCTTATTGGAAACGATTGCAATCTTCTCACCCACAAGAGAGTTGGTAAGAGTGGATTTACCCACATTGGGTCTGCCGCAGATGGTAATCATTGCAGTTTTGTTTATCATGTGTAATCTCCTTAATATTTTTAGAAGGTAAAGGACATTTAACCTTCTTTATAAACCTATAATTTCCATTATTGCGTCTTCTCGCGCACGCATCTGAGCTTTCTGTTCGGCCTCGTCAAGATGGTCATAACCCAAAAGGTGCAGCACGGAATGAACGCAAAGATAGCTTATCTCACGGGCAAAGCTATGGCCATATTCTTCAGCCTGAGCACGGCAGCGCTCAAGAGACAAAACCATATCTCCAAGAATGATTCTTCCCTTTTCAAGATCATATTCACAGCATTGGGAAGAAAACTCACCGGGAACGAGTTCATTCATGGGAAAAGAAAGAACATCAGTGGGAAGGTCAATCTCTCTCTGCTCAAGATTTATGGCGTGTATACCCACGTCATCAGTCAACATAATACTTATGTGACAGTTCTCTTCTATTCCCTCTG
>JAZUAQ010000096.1:0-3631 GCA_045638085.1 Oscillospiraceae bacterium | reverse complement strand
GTTATAGTCTGCGCACTTGTTGTGGCGATTTTTGATCTGCCCGTCAAGACAATCGGAACGCTTTACCCCGATATCAGTTCTGCCCCCCCTGCATTCACTCTTCCCAAGGGTATCAGCCTTGCAACCATTACAGATCTTCTTCCCGATGCATTCACAATTGCTGTTCTTGCAGCAGTTGAATCTCTGCTCAGCTGCGTAGTAGCAGATGGTATGGTGGGCAGACGCCATAACTCCAACACTGAGCTTATCGCTCAGGGTATCGGCAATATTGGTTCCGCACTTTTCGGAGGCATTCCTGCCACCGGCGCAATTGCCCGCACTGCTGCAAACGTGAAAAACGGCGGACGAAGCCCTGTTTCCGGCATGGTGCATGCCATTGTGCTTTTCGCAATGCTCGTCATCCTTATGCCCTATGCAAAGCTTATTCCCATGCCCGCCATCGCTGCAATACTCTTTATAACCGCCTATAATATGAGTGAGTGGCGCGAGTTTGTGGGCATTATAAAGGCTGCTCCCCCCACCGATTATCTTGTTCTTATCGTAACATTCCTTCTTACAGTAATATTCGACCTTGTTGTTGCAATTGTTGCAGGCCTTGTTCTCGCTCTTGTCCTCTTTATGAAAAAGATGAGCGATGAAACAAGCATTGAGGGCTGGAAAACCGTTAACGACGAGAATGACCCCGAAGCAATTCGTTTCAAGACCGTTCCCCGTAACACCATGGTATACGAAATCACCGGTCCCATATTCTTTGGCGCTGCAGATAAGCTCACCCGTGTTATCAGCCAGAGCAAGAATAAGGTTGTTATCATCCGCATGAGAGCTGTCCCCGTCATTGACGCAACGGGTATTCACAGCTTCGAATCTCTTATCAAAACCTGCCACAAAATGGGTATAACTCTCATTATGAGCCATGTTAACGAAAAGCCCATGAAGTTCTTCCACAGAGCCGGCCTCTATGAAGAAATCGGCGAAGAAAACTTCTGCGATAATATTGATGATGCGCTGGCAAGAGCCGCTGAAATCATTGAAGCCAAATAAAAAAACAGGAGCCTTTTAAGGCTCCTGTTTTTTTATTTAATAGTTAGAATTATTCCTTGATCTTTTTTCTGGTCATGGGAGCAAATACGAATGCAGAGTAAATAGCTGCAAACAGTGCTCTCCAACCGGTAAGAGCAGTAATCTGGGCACCAAAAATGGTGAAGAAAAGCTTAAAGGTCAGGAAACCATCAGGCAGCTCAGCAGCAAAGACTACAGTCTTGATGAAGGGCAAGAGAACGA
Source organism: Oscillospiraceae bacterium (assembly GCA_045638085.1). Lineage (GTDB taxonomy): Bacteria > Bacillota > Clostridia > Oscillospirales > Oscillospiraceae > SIG459. The sequence goes on along the minus strand of JAZUAQ010000096.1, from coordinate 2,350 downwards.
GAAGCACACCCATCACGGATACAAAGACAATAAGAACAACAAGATTGTGCTTGCCTTCGATTTCAACGGAAATATCCTCGTTGCGTGCAAAGACATGGAACTTGATACCGCCAAGAGTGCAGATATAAGCGAGGATGGCAAAAATGCTGTAAAGAATGTTCAGGATTACAGAGAGAATGGAAAGGAATGCGTAAGCGCTGAAGATGAAACTCCAGGAAAGAAAATAAATAATGAACTGGGATGCATGCTTCAGTTCACGGCCTTCACCCTTGAGAAGCTCATGCAGCTTCTGAACAGGCTCGGATACAACAGAAAAGAGATAGCCGAAAACATAAATGGTAACAGCAAAGGCAAGAGCAGCAATAGCGAAGGGCAGCATAAGAACGCCAATAACAATGGCGAAAGCCAGATGCATAGCTTTATACTGCTTCAGCTTCTGAGCTTCTTTAATAACAGAAGTCACGCCCTGTATGTAGTTAGTGGAAAAATTCATACGATCTCCTCCTTATTATTTTGAACAAGACATGTTCTTGATGTAAGAATATACCAACTCTCAAATAATTACAAGCAATTTTTACTATTCATGTAATTTCTTCCAATTTATTTATCAGTGCATCTCCCTCAGGAGTTTTATCACTGACTTTACGGCAAATCAATGCATCAGATTTCATAAGCATTTCAAGGTCATCGACAGTATAAGTATATGGTGCGCCTATCAAATTCCCCTCACGTCTCCAGTCAATTTCTCGCATATGATTGCTGAAAATTTTATTAGCAAAAGGAGAATCAAATAGAATTGTTTGGATAAAAAGTTCATCACCAGCAGTGGAGTAGGAGAAAACATCTTTAATGAATTGTTCATTGCTTAAAAGGTACTCAGCAAAATCGTGGGTAATGCTGACCCAGTTTGATCCGCGTTTAATCTTAATATCTGGAAATTTTCTCAGCCTGTTAATATGGAAAATCTTCTTCTGGAGAAGAACAAGAGCATATTCAAACCAATACAGAATATTTCTTCTGTTCCTGCCGCATATATCCCTGAAGGGGTGATAAAACATAACTCTGTCCAAAGCTGCTATTTCAAGCTCATCAGATGCGAAATCCACGAACTCAAATCCTTTATGCTCTTCGAAGAATCTATGAAAGGCACTCATGGGTTTAATGAGAAAATCCGAACCGCTCATCACATGATAATAATCAAATTCCATTGGAAGCGCTGCTCCCAGAAGTCTTAATTCCTGATTTATTATAGAGTATCCGCCCCAGCTTATGCGATGGCGCTCTGTGAAAATAACAGTGGATTGAACGCAGGAATCTCGCAACAGGTCAATATCGTGGGGATAGAATTTAGACTTGGAATCAATATGAATAAAAACGGTATTATCCTTATGATCGATTTTTCTTAATAATCTTGACAGCTGATGAAAGTTTTCATGCGCCATTATTAAAAAAGCATGTTTCAACATCCCGCCCCCTTTCCCTGATTTTCTTTAATAATGCGCGAAACACAGCATCTTGTCAATATATCGAAAATGATAAAAGGGAAGCAGTTTAACTGCTTCCCTTAATTTGTAATTATATAACTTAGCCGAAGTAGCGCTCCAGCAGACCCTTCAGTGCCTTGCAGCTTCATCGATGTGCTTTTCGATTTCCTCGATTGTCTTGGAGATATATGGATAACTACTGTTCAATTCTGCGAGTTTCTTGAATACATCCAACGCCTTTGCATCCTCTCCCATATACAAATAGCAAATACCCATATTATTCAGTGCCATCTGTTGATATGGTATAGCACTGCTGGAAAGCATGGTAATAACGCGATATTTATCGATAAAAGCATGCTTTTCGAAGAAATCGTGGCTTTGTTGGAATGCTGCTGCCGCATGGGAATAATTCTTTGCCCGCAAAAACCTCATGCCATTCATATGGTGCTTCTGAAAAATGAAACGCAAGCACCACGCCAGAATTAAATATGACAAGCACCCGAACAGTATTGCCTTATGGGTAGACCGTAAAATAATCCACCAAATTCCTATAAGGAGAAGACCAATGAAAATGACAATGAACTCATACAGGTAGTTTCGTGGTCTTATTATTTTGTTCTTTTCCATGATCATCACCTCATATGTGTAAATGAATCATAACACAAAAAGCAGGTGGAGACAACCCCACCTGCTCAACATTATAATTACTTGAAGTAGCGCTCCAGCAGACCCTTCAGTGCCTTGCCGTGGCGAGCCTCATCGCGTGCCATCTCGTGGACGGTGTCATGGATAGCGTCAAGGCCATTCTTCTTTGCACATACAGCCAGATCAACCTTACCTGCGGTAGCACCGAACTCGCAGTCAAC
>JAZUAQ010000095.1:0-5437 GCA_045638085.1 Oscillospiraceae bacterium | reverse complement strand
TAAAGGAGGAAATATATGTGTTCTTGCTGCTGCCGGTATAAGTAGCGGCAACAACAACTTCAGCACCTGCAGCAACGATAATACCATCGCCAATGGGATTACCGTCCACAGTCACTGCAATGTCAGCTGCAATGCTGCCGGGGGCAACAGTGCTGTCAGTGGCCTTTGCCTCGGTGTATGCCACAGTCAGGGTACCGGAGGTGGTAGGCTGAGTGATGGTGGGAGTGTTCCATCCGTCAACATCATCGACAACAATGTCTAGACCCATACCGGGATAATAATTGAACCGTGTGCCATTGGTGTATGTTGCCCCGTTGTAGCTTACAGAGCCATTAGAAGGTCCGGTAATAGTAAGATTAATGTTGTTATAGTATTTGATAGTAAAAGCAATGATGTTGCTTGTATCATATGTATAAGTTTTTATGATGGTACCAGAAGTTTTCGTATGCGCTGCGGCATAATAGGTTTGACCGTCTGTCAGTTTGATACTGCTACCATCTTTGGCATCGCTCTTTGTAAGCCAGTTGGATACTCCCAAAGTAGTATTTGCTCCATGGTTAGTTGTATCATATTTAAATGCTTTCTGGCCTGGCTCACTTCCGTACTTCTCTACCAGTGCATCATAGATGTCAATGTTTTGACCATCTTTGACGAGAAGTGTGTTGCCGCTCCATTCCCAATTCTCACCAGCATACTTCGCAGCCTGCTCCGCGCCCCACCATTCGTCGGCAGCGTTCATGGCTGCAAAGACTTTGGCAAGCTGCTCGTCGCTGAGCTCATAGCCGTTATCCTCGACGGCTTTTACTACAGCATAAACAGCGTCATACTCTTCCTGAGAGCTGACACTTACAGGCAGCGCGTTAACCAAAGCTGCAACGACATCTTCGTCGCCATCAGCTTCGGGTGCCATCACGGGAGGCTCGGTGACGATGGGATCATCGGTCACAACGGGCTCGTCCACTTCGGGCTCTTCGGGCACGACAGTAGTCTCGGGCTCAGCTGGTTCTTCGCTGGGCTCAGGAGATACCACGGGCTCGGTGGCGTCGCCATCGGGCAATGTGGTGTCGGTGCCGTCCAGAGGCTGGCTCTGTTCGGGTGTTGTATCGGGCTCGGTAGCGTCAGCAAGCACGCTGACGGGCAGCATGCTGAAGACCATTACCAAAGCCAGAATCATTGAAAGCGTTTGTTTCCAAATTCTGTTCATTCGGTGATTCCTCCATTTCTATTTGGTAAGCAAATGCTATAAATTACATGGGTTTTGCGCGGGGATTTCGCTGTTTTTTCTTCACACATATTTTTATATATAGTGAAGGTGATACAGAGTATATAATACACAAATCAAGCATATATTGCAAGGAAATTTAAGAAAATCGAATTGATAAAAACTGATTAATTTGTTATGTTATATATATACCGTCCCCTTTTGTGCGCAGATAACGCGCGTTGCGACGGGTGGTTTGCCCGGTGCGCTTATGCCTCCCTCTGACGAGGGAGACGCGAGCGGAATGCAAAAAAGGAAGTGCCGAATGCACTTCCATTTTTATTTTCTTACATCAGTTCATCAAATATCAAGCCCAGATTTTCATCGGAATATTCTATCTCCGAGGAATACATTCGGGCATATTCAACAATTGTTTCAAGCTCTCCCCCGCTGCCGTGGGCAAGGCAAAGAGCGGCAATTATGCGGCAGCTGAGAGCGGCAAATGCGACTTTGGAAACTATGTCTCCGTCATCGAGGGCAGAGAAGAAATGGCGGTAAATGAAATAGTTAAAAAGATTTCCAAACTCGCGGCTGTCGGATTCCATCAGGCCTTCCACGTCCCTCTCCTCATATTCGGAAAAGGCAAGGCGCTCAAGGCAGGGCGTCCAGCTCTCGTCAAGGCGCTCAAGCTTAAGAAGGAACTTTGCCCATTCCCTGATATCAAAGCTTATATCTTCCCCTCCGCAAAGAGAAAGCGCGCTTTCCATGCGGCAGCGAAGAGGGCGATCCTCCCCCATTATTTCAAAAATCTCCTCGCGGATATCCATAAGGGCATCCTCGTCCGCGGTGTAAGCACCCTCTCCCTCTTCTATCAGGGAAAAAGGCTCTTCGCGGCCTATTATCAGTCTGCCAGCCTCCTCACAGCAAAGACCCAGACCAATCTCCGTCCTCTCGCTGAGATAAGTGCGAAAACGGGGGTGGTCGGTGCAAATCTGGCAAATCGCGTCCTCTCCCAGCTCCAGAATAATCTCGCAGAGATTATTCTCATTGAGGAAGGGGCAGCGCTCATTCTCCGCAAGGACAAAATGGGGCTCTTCACCTTCGCTTATGCAGCGGCGCAGCTTATCCCCAAGCGCACCCGAAACGCACTTGAACCGCTCCGCGCTTTCTTCGTCAATATCTATCTCCCAGCCTATGCAGCAGCTATGACGGCACTGGGATGCTATGCACTTGAAATCTTTATAATATTCGGGGCATACTTCTATCATGACTAATCTCCTGAAAATGGATAAGATAATTATATCCCCGCCTCGGAAATGGCGCAATAGTGTCTTGAATTTTGTCGGCACAAAATATAAAATGGTGAAAAAGCGAAGGGAGACCGATAACAATGAAGGTACTTATGCTCAACGGAAGCCCCAACAAAGAAGGCTGCACCTATACTGCGCTGAAGGAGGTTGCCTCCGCCCTCGCCGCCGAGGGAATCGAAAGCGAAATCGTCTGGCTGGGCAACGGTCCTGTCCGCGACTGCATCGGCTGCGGAGCTTGCCGCAAAACCCAAAACTGCGTTTTTGACGACGATAATCTCAGCACCCTCAAAGCCAAGTGCGCCGAGGCCGATGGCTTTATCTTTGGCTCTCCCGTATATTACGCTCACCCCAGCGGACGTATTCTCTCCATCCTTGATCGCCTTTTCTTCTCCGGTGGAAATGCCTTCAAAGGCAAGCCCGGCGCCGCTGTTGTCTCCGCCCGCAGAGCCGGCACAACCGCCAGCATCGATGTGCTGAACAAATATTTCTCCATCAGCCAGATGCCCATTATCGGCTCCAGCTACTGGAATATGGTTCACGGACTGAAGGCCGGCGACGTTGCCGCCGATGCCGAAGGTTTGCAGACTATGCGCAATCTGGGCCGCAATATGGCCGCTTATCTCAAGGGAGAAGCTATCCCCGCGCTGAACAACGAATACGGCGCCTGGACCTGCTTCGTAAGATAAAAAGCTGCTGCATATCGCCATATGGGCGGGCATTGCCCGCCCATTTTTTGCGGTGTGGATGCGGTACACTTATGCCTCCCTCTGACGAGGGAGGTTGATTTTGCCGAAGGCAAAAGACGGAGGGAGAGATACACCATAGGATTTGTTTTTTTATTTTCTCTCCCTCAGTCAGCTTCGCTGACAGCTCCCTCGTCAGAGGGAGCCTTTTTGCCCGCCTCCTAGATACACAAGGAAGGCCAAGGCAAACGCTGCGTATATTCTGGGAAATAAGTTATTTTTTTCACTTCTCTAAACTTATTGACTAATCTCAAGCCAAATGTTAAAGTTATAGTGTTCGACAAAAATTAACCCGGAGAGATTTAAATGACCAAGCTCTACAAGACCAGAGCGGGCGGCGCAACCGTCACAGTTTTCGTTCCCTATGACTGCTGCAACAACTGCCCCTTCTGCATCAACAAGGCTGAATATGCCAACAACGAAGGCTTCAGCGCCGAAAAAATATGCGAGAGCATCAGATATATTGACAGCATCACACCCAACTGTGACTTTGTTTTCACCGGTGGCGAGCCTCTTGCCGATCTGGAGTGCCTCCAGCTTATGCTGGACACCGTGCCTTCCACCCACCGTGTTTTCATAAACACCACCCTCCCCGTGATGCACAAGTACACTCAGGAGCAGGTTGTGGAATTCCTCAACCGCAATGCGGATAAGCTCACCTGTGTGAATGTTTCCCGTCATCTTGAGCCCTATGTTGAGGAAGGTAGCGACGATATCTTCTCTAAGATAAAAGTCCCCACCCGCATCAACTGCGTCCTCTTCGCCGACTACCCTTCCAATCGCATTGAGCCTTTCATCAAGCGCTTTATGAAGCAGGGTGTTCCCATCCAGTTCCGCTCCGACTACACCAAGACCACTCTTGAAAACCTCTATGACGAGAGTGACGACCCCATTATGAGAGATCTGGACGCGCTTTGCGAGTTTGAAGGTATGTGGGGCTCCCGCATTCGCTGCAACTACGAATATAACTACAAGGGTCACCGCATCTCCTACCACAAGACCCTCCCCTACTCCACCATTCCCGAAGTTGGCGAGGACGGCAAGGACTACGATGTGCTTTACGACGTTCTCATCAAGCAGACCGGCATTCTCCACTCCGACTGGACCGGCGTTGAGTTGGACTGCAAGAGATACGAAAAGCTTGTCTTTGAGCCCGATGACCAGTACAGAAGAAAATAAAAAATGAGAGTCTTTTGACTCTCATTTTTTTATTTCTATTCTCTTCACAATAATGCCGCCCACAAGGCCTATGCATACGCCGGTCACCGCACCGCTGATGCAAAGGGCGGGGAGATAATATATAAGTCCGCCCGTCTCCAGAAGGATCATCGCGGTAAGCACCTGACCTGCATTATGTCCCAAAGCGCCCGCAACGCTGACGCCCACAGAGGAAAATTTTCCGCTTTTTTTCAGCAGCCACATAAGGCAAAGGCTCAGCACCGCGCCCGCAAGGGAATAGATCATCACCATCACATTGCCAAAAAGGAGGCTCACAAGCAACACGCGGATTATGCTCACGCAGCCCGCCGCCTTGAAATCCAGCTTATAGAGGGCGAAGACCACCACTATATTGGGAAGACCCATCTTTATTCCCGGCACCGCAAAACTCATTGGCACAAGGCTTTCCAGATAGCTGAGAATAAGGGCAAGGGCAACAAGCAAGGCATAGAGGCTTATTTTTTTCGTTTTCATACCTCTCACCCCACAACTCCGTCAAGGTCGGTCTTTTCTCCGCCCTCGATAGAAACTACCACCTTGTTTGGAAGGCAGACTATTGTCTCACCATCAAGGCTAACTCTGCCGCTTTTCACGCAGACATGGTCGGGACAGCTTGCATCCTCAATATAGGCTTCTCCATCGGAAATAACAAGAACGTTATATTTTTCCTTATCCCCGATTATATCAAAATTATTCTCTCCCAAAGGCAGACGGCATTGTTCCTTTCCGTCCACGCTTACAACGACCTCCGCACCTTTGCTGCGGAAAAACTCCGTATAGACAAGGAAGGCGGCGCCCAGGACAAGGACGGCGAGGACAAGCAATATATCATTTTTATGTTTTTTCATAAAAGACATAAATTTCACCATAGCTATTATACAGCAAAAGGCTTTGGAACAAAAGTGTTCCAAACCCTTTTTTTGATTAAATTTTGCCTCAGAGAATGCACTTTGCAGGGCAAACTT
>JAZUAQ010000094.1:0-8444 GCA_045638085.1 Oscillospiraceae bacterium | reverse complement strand
TCTTCCTAAGACCGCTTGGCCTCCGACTTGATCCATTCATCTTCGGTTTCGAACTTTTCACCGTTAAAGCTGTAGTAAGAGGCGGTGTAGAGTCCCTGCGCGCCGCTGCCATTGCCGCAGAGACAGCAGACAAGAATAATGGCAACAATCAGAACTATGGCAGCTGCGATTATGATGATAAGCTTCTTGTTGGCAAGAAGCTCGGGAAGCTTTGCAGTGAGTTTCCCGATGAGCTCTTTGAACTTGCCGGGCTCTTTAGGCTCCTTTGGCGCTTTAGGCTCTTTGGGAGCTTTAGGCTCTTTGGGAGCTTTGGGTTCTTTGGGAGCTTTTTCCTTGGGCTGCTTGGGAGCTTTTTCTTTGGGTGCTTTTGAGCTCTCTTCGGGGGCAGCAACAACGGGGATTTCGTAAGTTCCGGAAACTACGGCCTCGGCCTGCACCGCAGGTGCGAAGCTATTCGTCACGGGCTCGCCGTAAGTGTATACCACAGATTGCTGACTTTCGCTGAAGACGGGAGCGGAGAAGCTGTGAGCAACGGGCTCGCCGTAAACATGAACACCTTCAGCAGGCGCGGGAGCGGGCTTGGGATCCTCGGTAACGGGAGCGGCTTCCTCAATGACGGGAGCGGGCTGAACAGCAGGAACCTCAGGCTGAGGAATTTTCTGTCCGCATTCGGGACAGAATTTAGTGCCTTCATCTAAGGACGTGCCGCAATTGAAGCAAAATTTCATATCTTACCCTCCTGTATATCCATTTTTTATTCTCGGTAATTCAGCTGCGTTATTCGAAAATAACGCTGTCAAGGATGTAGCTTCCGTCGGAACCGGGATCGATGCTGGTCTTGGAGATTCTAACGGTCATCCAGTAGCCGTCTGGGAGCTCGCCGTAATATTCAGTCCAGTACATACCCCAGAGCTTATAATATCTGCCCTGCATATCTATGCCGCCGATGGTTCTGTTTTCAAGCTCTGTGAGCTCAGCGGCATCTCCCATATAGGAATCCACCAAATCTGCACTCTTGATTTCAAACTGAATACGGGGAGCGGCGGAATGGGCTTCGTCGAGAGACTCAACGTTATAGATATACAGTGTATTGGTTCGGAAATCCACCACCCACATATTTTCGGGCAAAGTGAAGCGTACGTTGTAAACGCTGTCGCCGTAGTACTCTTCAAGGAGATAGCTGAGCTCTCCGCTAAAGCTCTCCTCTTCCTCCACGGCAGGTATCTCTTCCATGGGAGGCTCTTCGGGAATATCAGCGGCGGTGCCTTCCAGCTGGGCCGCCTTGAAGTCTTTGACGGCATCTCTGATACTTGCATCACCGCTTCCGCAAGCTGCCATGGTAAGCAGCAGGGCAAGGCACAATAAAACAGTAATTAATTTTTTCATAAAATCTCCTCCTCCGTGGATTTATGTTACTTGGGGCAAATCGGAAAATACGGGGTTGCCGCGTTCATTCAGCTTGGCAGCGCATTCCCTGCACATGTCAAGATCGTCGCATATAAGGAAGCAACGGTTGCAGACCAAACGCTTGCATATGGGGCAGTAGTTCAGATTCTCTGCAGCCTCGGACAGAGCTGCTTGTCTTGCGTCGCGAAACTCCTGCTCGTAGACTGCGTTGAAAATAATCTTTTTGCTTTCCGTCGGAGGGATAATTCCCGCCTTGGAGAAACGTATGGGCTTGTTGGCATACACTGCTCCGCATTCATCGCAGGAAATATGGAAGCGGAAACTATCCTGCGTTGAATGGTTCTCCAGCATAAGTTCAACCAGCTTCTTCATCTGCGGCTCACCACCTTTCGAACTAGGATGTTTTCATTTTATATGTAAAATGAAAGTCATAAAATAGAACTGAGGATACTTTTTCAAAAAAGTATCCTCAGAATACGTGCAGGGTGCATAAATCAGCTCAGTCCGATTTGTGCACCCTGTTAAATTACTTTATTTATTCGCTGATAAGCTTATCCAGCCATCCACATCGACGGAAAAGCTCGATGTAGAGCATAAGTTCGTCGCGGGAGGAGACGTTCAGCTTTTGATAAATGCTGTGGTTATGTTTTTTTACCGTGTGAATGCTGACAAAGGCAAGCTCCGGAATGTCAGCGGTATCGTATCCGTCAATATAGTATTTCAAAATGCGGCGCTCGGCGGAGGAAAGCTCCTTTGCCTTTTGGGAAAAATCTTCGAAAAGTTCCTCCATGGCGGGAGGCAGTTCGCCGGGAGTGGCCTGGCGGGCATTGAGGTCTGTGAGCATCTGAACGCTGACAAGACCTTGGTTGGGCTGAATAATGCCGTAATCACGAAGAACACCGTAAATTGTGAGGAGCAGTATTTCCGTTATCACATAGGAGACGGAGAGCAGCTCAAAATCCTCGGAGATAAGCTGTTCCACTGCCCATACGCAAACATTGAGCAGTACGGCGGTGGCGAGGAAAATGGCATATTTGGGAGAGACCAGACGCTTTTTTGCTCCTGCGTAGCCAATGAGGGAAATCATACCAAGCACATATGAGACAAGATAGAGGGAATAGAGATTATGCAAAGGTCCGTATTCCTTGACAAGCTTGGTGATGCCGTTGACTTTTTCAATGGCAACGCAGCTGTAGTAAAGACCCAGCCATTCTCCGCTGCAGGCAAGGAGAAAGGCGAGGGTGCTGATTGCGAAAACAAGAGGCTTAAACCAACTGCGCGGGCGCATTTTACAAAGGTCATAAATAATGAACAGCATTATGAGAATGGAGTAGGCCGCGCCCAGATAGGAGAGACGGTTTGCCATCATAGCCCAGAAGACCGAGCTTGAGACGGAAAGCAGGAAATAGCCGCAGTTTGTAAGGGATACGCATATGAAAAGATATAGGAAATTGCGCTCCTTATTCTTTTCCCTGATTATGTAGGCAATAAGAAAGAGAAGGGAAATGGCGGCAATGGCTCCGTAAATGAGGGAGATGGCGCCGATGCCTGCGCTTTCTGCAGAATCAGTTCCTGATGCATAGGCGGGAATGTTAACGAAAGGGAAGACCAATGCTAAAATAACAAAAGCACGAAAAAGTTTTTTGTTTTCAGACAATTTGGACACCCCCTTTTTATAAAGTTTAATAAGTATAACATATATTGTTGGATAATGCAAAAAAATTCCATGCAGATGCAAAGCATAAAAAGCATAGACAAAAAGCATATAAGCAAGTATAATAAAGGGGTATATCTGGAAGATTTTGACTTCCCATATAAAATTAATCAAAAAAACAGGAGTGTGGTTTTTGAATGAAGCTTATAATCAAAAATGACTATGAGGAAATGAGCGCATGGGCTGCTCAGCATATCGCTGACGCTATCAACAATCACAAAGAGGATCGCCCCTTTGTTCTCGGACTTCCCACCGGATCTTCTCCCCTCGGAGTTTATAAAAAGCTCGTTGAGATGAACAAGGCAGGCACTCTCAGCTTTAAGAATGTTGTTACCTTCAATATGGACGAATATGTGGGATTGCCTCGCGAGCACGACCAGAGCTACTGGTATTTCATGCATGAGAACTTCTTCAACCACATCGATATTCCCGCAGAGAACATCAACATTCTCGATGGTATGGTTGATGATCCCGAGGCTGAGTGCCGCCGTTATGAAGAGAAGATTGCTTCCTATGGCGGAATAGACATTTTTATGGGCGGCAGCGGTGTTGACGGTCATATTGCCTTCAACGAGCCCTTCACCTCCCTCGTCTCCCGCACCGGTGTACGCGCTCTCACTCAGGACACCCTCATTGCAAACTCGCGTTTCTTCGATAACGACCCCAACAAGGTTCCCAAGACTGCTCTTTCTGTTGGCGTAGGCACTGTCTGCGACTCCAGACAGGTTCTGCTTCTCATCTCCGGTCATAACAAAGCCCGCGCCCTGCGCCACTGCGTTGAAGGCGGCGTTGACCATGCATGGACCATCAGTGCTCTGCAGCTTCACCCCGACGGAATTGTTGCCTGCGATGAGGCAGCCTGCGGCGAACTGAAGGTTGATACCTATAAATATTTCAAGGAAATATACAAGGACGAAAAGTAAGAGCTTTTCCTGTCAATACTATTACAAATAACTAAAAGGATATGGTATGAAAATGGATAACAAAACCCTGGCATTGAATGCCGCCAAGGCACGCCTTCTTGCCGTTACGATGGTTTATGAAGCCGCATCCGGACATCCCGGTGGCTCTCTCAGCTGCATTGATGCCCTGACCGCCCTGTATTTCGGAGAAATGAATATCGATCCTGCCGACGAGAAGAATCCCGGCAGAGACCGTTTTGTTATGAGTAAGGGCCATTGTTCTCCCGCTGTTTATTCCGTTCTGGCTCTTCGCGGCTTTTTCCCTGTTGAGGACCTGAAAATGTTCCGCCGCATCGATGGTCATATGTCCGGCCATGTTGAGATGAAGCATGTTCCCGGCGTAGATATGTCCACCGGCTCTTTGGGTCAGGGTATTTCTACCGCTGTTGGCATGGCTCTTGCCGGCAAACACAGCAAGGCAGATTACCGTGTTTATTCCATCCTTGGCGACGGTGAAATTGCTGAGGGTCAGGTTTGGGAAGCATTTATGGCTGCCGCAAAGTATAAACTGGATAACCTCTGCGCAATCGTTGACGTTAACGGTCTGCAGATAGATGGCGCAACCAAGGATGTTATGCCCACCGAGCCTCTGGATGAAAAGTTCAGATCCTTCGGCGCACATGTCATTACCGTGGATGGTCACGACTTTGACGCCATCAAGGCAGCTTATGCTGAGGCAAGAGAAACCAAGGGTCAGCCCACCGTCATTCTGGCAAAGACCACCAAGGGCAAGGGCGTTTCCTATATGGAAGATCAGGCCGGTTGGCATGGCAAGGCACCCAATGCCGAGCAGTTTGCACAGGCAAAGGCAGAATTGGAAGCAGCAATAGCTGCACTGGAGGGCTGAGAAAATGGGAGAAAAGATAGCAACCAGAAATGCTTACGGCCAGACTCTGGCCGAGCTTGGTTATAAGCACCCCGAAATCGTCTGCTTTGACGCTGACCTTGCAGGCGCAACAATGAGCAAATACTTCCTCGATGCTCACCCCGATCGTTTCTTCGATATGGGTATTGCCGAGAGTAATATGCAGGGTGTTGCAGCCGGTATGGCAACTTGCGGCTATAAGCCCTTTACCAATACCTTCGCAATGTTTGCAGCAGGACGCAGCTGGGAGCAGGTCAGAAACTCCATCTGCTACCCCGGTCTGAATGTTAAGGTTGTCGGCTCCCACGGCGGCATTTCCGTCGGTGAGGACGGTGCCACCCACCAGTGCATTGAGGACTTCGCCATTATGCGCGCCATTCCTGGCATGATGGTTCTCTGCCCCTGCGATGCATACGAGATGCGCCTTGCCACCGAGGCTCTCGTAAACTATGAAGGTCCCGCTTATATGCGTCTTGGCCGCCTCGCTGTTGAAACTGTCACCGACGCTATCGAAGGCTATAGCTTCGAGCTTGGCAAGGGCTGCATGCTTCGCGATGGCAGCGACCTCACCATTATTGCCAACGGTATGATGGTGCAGATGGCTCTGGAAGCCGCCGAGGCTCTTGCAGCGGAAGGCATCTCCGCCCGCGTTGTTGATATGCACACCATCAAGCCTCTTGATGGCGACATTATCAAGAAGGCAGCCGAGGAAACCGGCGCAATCGTAGTCACTGAGGAGCATAATATTCTGGGCGGTCTCGGCGCAGCTGTTGCCGAGTTCTGCGGCGAAAACTGCCCCGTCCCCGTTGTCCGCCACGGCGTCAACGATGAGTTCGGACGCAGCGGCAAGGCTCCCCTTGCACTCGAGGCCTTCGGTCTTACTGCAAAAGTTATCGCAGAAAAGGCTAAAAAGGCTCTTGCAATGAAGAAATAAAGCTGAATAATAAAAAAGAAGGAGCGAGAAAATCGCTCCTTCTTTTTGTTGTTAATAATAGAGATGCAATGGTTAATCCGCAAGATGGAAACTATCAAAAATATAGAAGTCGAACTGCCCTTTTACACTGGCATAGTCTGCTTCGGAGCGCAGAGTCCAGGCGGCGGTTTTGGCGCCGAAAAGTCTGCAGATTTTGAGAGAAAGATTGTCCGCATCGCTGAACTTATATGAGATGAAGTCGGGTCGTGTTGCAACGTTCTCTATCATATAACTGAGAAGCAGATAAAGAGGCTTGCCCTTGTATTCCTCGTCCTTCCAAAAGGCCTGAGCAAGCTGACCGCGGGGGATTTCGGGGGCGTGTTTTTTGTACCAGATAAGAGCCAGAGGATGGAAGCACTGTATGCTGTAAACTCCGTCATATTCCTGCAAAAGAGCATTGCTCTTTTCGCAGACGGCGGTGTCCACCTTGTCCAGCTTGTATTCCACAAGAATGGGGACCTGACCGTCAATAAGCTCCAGAGCCTCGGCCAAAGTAGGAATGCCCTCCTCCGTGCCAAGGAGCTTCATTTCGGCAAGCTCGGCATAGCTGTATTCCCAAATTTTGCCTTCAACGCTGCACATGCGTTCAAGCTCGGCGTCGTGGAACACCATGGGAACTCCGTCTTCGCTCATCTGGACGTCAAGCTCTATGGCATAGCCCTCTTCAATGGCGGCAATGAAGGAGGCGAGAGAGTTTTCGGGTATGCCGGCTTCGTTGTTGAAATATCCGCGGTGGGCATAGTGGTAGCCCTCAAGGGCGGACATGTCGGGTTTGTTGAACATTCTGGGCGCCACAAGGAAAAGGAAGAGGACGATGAGCGCCGCAAGAATTATGAGGATTATTTTCAAGGCCTTTTTTGACTTTTTCATGTTCTTATCCAACCTTTGCTTGTTTGTTGAAGCCATTATATCAGTTTTCTGTGTGAAAAAGCAAGGCGGATAAGCTGCAATTTGAGCGGGGAGGCATTTCTTCCGGATGAGGGAGAATAGATTCCGGCTGAACTAGGCTGAGTATCAGTTTCCATTTTTATTTGGATCTCTTCATGTAGTCCGCGTCAACCTTCTTTCTCCAATCGACGCCCATGGGGCGGCTTGCACGCACATTGCAAACGGCCTCGTTCATAGCCTCGTAAATGACAGAGGTTCCCTCGCGGTCGGCATGATAGTTCGCCGCGCGGTCTTCGGCTATGCCGAAGCGGGCGGCTTCCTTCGCGGCGTCTATGTTGGCGCCGAGGAAGATGAATTCCCAGCCATACTTTTCTTTTTCGTGCTCAATCATCTTGCGCACACGCTCGTAGCTGTATTCGCGGCTTGCGTTTTCCATGCCGTCGGTGGTGATAATGAAAACGGTCTTCTCGGGGCGGTCTTCCTCGCGGGCGTACTTGTGAACGTTTCCAATGTGGTGTATGGATTTTCCAACAGCGTCCAGCAGGGCAGTGCAGCCGCGGACATAGTAGTCCTTGCGGGTCAGAGGACGGATTTCACGAATGCCCACGCGGTCGTGGATGACCTCGGTGAGATTGTCGAAAAGGACGGTGGAAACGTAGGCCTCTCCATCTTCTGCCATCTGCTTTTGAATCATGGCATTGAAGCCGCCGATGGTGTCATTCTCAAGACCTCCCATAGAGCCGCTGCGGTCAAGGATGAATACGATTTCGGTCAAATTCTTTTTCATAATAAAAACCTCCTGTAATGTGTTTGTTTCTTGCTTACAATCACATTATAGGAGGTTTTGAATTTGAATTGGTCAACTGAGAGTGGACGTTTATAAAATATCGAAATAAATTCTCTTACTGTTTTTTGTGCTTATTATGCGCCCAACAAAGTTTGATCGAATTCGTACAGTGCAATGTTTATCTCGATAACATTGTACTGTTTGTGCTCGATGAAGTATTGGATGATAAGGTCAAAGGTGCTGCTGTTGGTCAGGGCATAGCCTGCACGTCCGATAAGATCCCGTGTGTCTTCGAGATTCAGTTCCAGCGCCAGTGCCAGAGCAATGGCGGTTTGCTTGGAGGGTTTGGCGTACGGATCGTTGATGAGCTTGGAAAAATGCTGCTTGGATATGTTGGCCTTTTTGTATATCTCGGAGTTCTTCCTGCCGCTTTTCTTTATCAGCGTCAGTAGCGTTTCGGTGAAGCCGGTGTCCAGATTGCTGAGCCAGTCGTCCAGATTGCACTTGGAAGCTTCGTAGGCCATGGGTGCCGGAGCGGCCATTGGAACGGCTGCGGTATAATCAGCAGAATCCTTTAGGTTTATACCTTTCACCTGTTCAATCTGCTGTATTCTGCGCATGCGCTCCTGATAGGAATCGCGATGCGCTTCCACATAGTTGTCGTCTATGTACTCGGTGATATCCGAAAACAGCTTGCCGCTTATTTGTAAAGCGCCGCGGCTGAAAAGGACGATGTAAACCGTCATGTCATTTTCCATCAGAAACTCGCTGATGGTGTCCACCGCCAGGCGGAGCGCCTGATCCTTGGGATATCCAAACACACCGGAGGATATCAGGGGGAAGGCCCC
>JAZUAQ010000093.1:0-5621 GCA_045638085.1 Oscillospiraceae bacterium | reverse complement strand
GGATGTTCAGAAGGCTCTCGATAAGGACGGCCTCGAGATCCGCCCCAACGACTTCGTCGTTCTCAACACCGGTTTCCATCGTTACTGGAGAAAGAACAACGACAAGTACTTCAACTACTATGCAGGTAACGGCCCCGAGCTGGCTTACTGGCTGATGTATGAGAAGAAGATCAAGGCTATTGCAGGTACCTACGGCGCATCCGACTCCCCCGTATGGCACTTCCCCTGCAAGGAGCAGATGCCCTGGCTCGCTACCAACTACAAGCTGGCTACCGGTCGTGACATCGACGTTGACTATCCCGACTACGAGCCCTGCCACAGACTGTACGGTCAGCACGGCCTGCTCGCTATCGAGAACGCCGGCGGCGACATCGACCAGGTTACCGGCAAGCGCATGACCATCGCTGCATTCCCCTTCCGCTGCGAGGCTGCTGACGGCGGTTTCGTTCGTCTGGTTGCTTGGGAAGAGGGCTCCTTCTAATTCTGTAAGTCTTAAACTTAACTGATAACTTATAGTTTCCCCCACAGCGACCCTGTGGGGGAAACGAATGAAGAAACAGAGGTTTTACGATAATGAAAACACTTGCTGATATCAAGAAAATTGCCGTGCTCGGTGCCGGCACCATGGGCCCCGGCATTGCTCAGACCTTTGCAATGGGCGGCTATCAGGTTACCATGTGGACCCGTAGCGAGTCCACCCGCGATAAGGCTATTGCCTCCCTCGAGTCTCAGCTGAACACCTTCGAAGAAGAAGGTCTGCTCTCCGAGGACAAGGCTGCCATCATGGCTCGCATCAGCTTCGCTTCCACCGTTGAAGAGGCTGTTGCAGGCGCAGATTTCATTCAGGAGACCATCGTTGAGAAGAGAGACGCCAAGGAAGAGCTTTATGCCCAGCTGGCTGCATGCGTTCCCGCTGACGTTATCATCGCTTCCAACACCTCCGCTCTCAACATCTTCGAAGTTGTTCCCGAGCAGCTCCTGCCCCAGATGATCATCTGCCACTGGTATGCTCCTCCTCATGTTATTCCTCTGGTTGAGGTAGTTAAGAGCGAGCAGGCTCCCCAGGAGTATGCCGACATCGCTGTTACCATGCTCAACAACTGCGGCAAGACCGCCGTTCTCATGAAGAAGTTCATCCGCGGCTACATCGTCAACCGTCTCCAGCAGTGCCTCAATCAGGAAGTATTCTACCTCCTGGACAACGGCTACTGCGATGCAGAGGCTATTGACCTTGCTGCAAAGGCTTCCTTCATCCCCAGAGCCTGCGTTCTGGGTCTGTGCAAGCGCATGGACTTCGGCGGCGTAGACATGACTTACAACAACTTCAAGAACAAGAGCTATGCAGCTCCCCAGTGGGATAATCCCCCCACCACTCTGGTAGATCTCGTTGAGGCCAACAAGCTTGGTATCAAGACCGGCGAAGGCTTCTACAGCTACGAGGGCGTTGACATGGAGGCTCTGAAGGCAAAGCGCGACAAGCAGCTCTTCGAGATCTTCAACGTAACCAAGAAGTTCATGGCTGACCCTGTTTGATCAGCACTTAATTATCGAAAGGACGAGAAAAAATGGCTAAGAGCAATAAGATTATTATCCAGGTTTGCCTTTGCGGCGCCGGTACCAAGAAGGCTCAGGCTCCCACTGTTCCCTACACCGCTGAGGAGCTCGCTGAGCAGATCGTAGAATGCGCCAAGGCTGGTGCTTCCGTTGCCCACATCCACGTTCGCGAGGATAAGGAAGTTAACGGCGAGCTCCAGATCGGCTACAAGTCCATGAGCCTCAAGGCTTTCACCGAGGCTGTTGAGATGACCCGTAAGGCTTGCAAGGAAGCTGGCGTAGATATCGTTATCAACCTCACCACCTCCGGCGGCGAGTACGAGGATCACAAGCGTCTCCAGCACCTCGGCGCTCTCAAGCCCGAGATGTGCTCCTTCGACCCCAACACCATCAACTGGGCAAACAGCTACATCTTCGAGAACAGCCCCCGCTTCCTCAACAAGCTGGCTCAGGAAGTTGTTAAGCACGACATCAAGCCCGAGTTCGAAGTATTTGACACCGGTCACATCGACAGCGTTATGTACTATGTAAACAAGCACGGCATTCCCCAGCCCCCCCACATCCAGTTCATCATGGGTGTTGGCGGCTCCATGCCCGGCACCACCGAGAACCTCGCTTTCCTCGTAAACAAGCTGCCCGAAGGCGCAACCTGGTCCGTTTCCGGTATCGGCAAGGCTCACATGCCCATGATGCTGGCCGGTCTGGCTCTCGGCTGCGATGGCCTGCGTGTAGGTCTTGAGGATAACATTCTCTACGGTAAGGACGAGAACGGCAACAAGATCATTGCTACCAACAAGATGCTCGTTGAGCGTGCTGTTGAGATGGCAAAGCTGGCCGGCCGCGAGATCGCTACCGCTGAGGACGCAAGACAGATCATGGGTATCACCCGTAACTGCCTGCGCGACGAAGTTACCGGCGAAGTTACCTACGTAGAGGAATAATCATCAACGATCGTTGCCGCCCTGCCTTCCATAAGGCGGGCAGGGCGGATTGAATAAGAAAGGAAAGATTATCATGGCTAAGGATAAAGTCGTATCCATTGACAAGGCTATGGAAATGATCCACGACGGTCAGACCATCATGGTTCCCGGCTTCGTCAACTGCGGCGTTCCCCAGACTCTGATTCAGGCAATGATGGACAGAGGCTACAAGAACCTCAACATCATCTCCAACAACACCAGCGTTAAGGGCAAGGGCATCGGCAAGCTCGTTCACGCTGAAGCCATCAACCACATCACCTGCTCTCACATCGGCAACAACGTCGAGACCGTAGAGAAGGTTGTTAACGGCGAGATCAACGTTACCTTCGTTCCCCAGGGTACTCTCTGCGAGCGTATCAGACTGGGCGGCGCAGGCCTCGGCGGCGTTCTCACTCCCACCGGTATCGGCACTCCCATGCAGGATGGCAAGCAGGTTCTCGAGTGGGATAGCGAGAAGGGTGAATTCAAGTTCGTTACCGACGCTGACCCCGTTAAGGGCGCACGCTTCATTCTCGAGCTTCCCCTCCACGCTGACGTAGCCATCATCCACGCTTGGAAGGCTGACAAGATCGGCAACGTTATCTACCACAGAACCGCCCGCAACTTTAACCCCATCATGGCTCTTGCCGCTGATTTCGTTATCGTTGAGGCTGAGGAAATCGTAGAAGTCGGCGAGCTGGATCCCGATATCATCGTAACTCCCAGCTGCGTCGTTGACATGATAGTTCAGGCTAATGCGGAGGATAGAAACTGATGACTAAACAGGAAATGAGAAATTTTATCGCCAAGAGAACCGCTAAGTTCTTCAACGACGGCGATGTTGTAAACCTTGGTATCGGTATGCCCACCCTCTGCCTCGAGCATCTGCCCGAAGGCGTTGACATTTGGATCGAGTCCGAGAACGGTGTTCTTGGTCTTGCAGGCGCTCCCGAAAACGAAGCTGACGGCGATATCGATATCGTTGACGCTTCCGGTACCGTTTCCACCATGCGTGCAGGCGGCTGCTGCTTCTCCAGCTTTGACTCCTTCGGCCTGATCCGTGGCGGCCACGTTGCTGCTACCGTTCTCGGCGCTTACGAAGTAGACCAGGAAGGCAACCTCGCCAACTGGATGGTTCCCGGCAAGACCTGTGCCGGTATGGGCGGCGCTATGGACCTGGTTTCCGGCGCAAAGAACGTTCTTATCATGATGGAGCATTGCGATAAGTACGGCAACTCCAAGATCCTCAAGAAGTGCACCCTGCCCCTGACCGCAGCCCGCGAGGTTGACTATATCATCACCGAGCTCTGCGTTCTGCACTGCACCGCTGAGGGCCTTATCCTTGAAGAAGTAGCCCCCGGCGTAACCGTCGAGGAAGTTATCGCTAAGACCGACGCTGAGCTCATCATCCCCGAGACTGTCGGCTGCATGGAATAATCCGGGAGGCACTCTAAATTGGTTCAGACAATTATCATCATTCTTTATTTTGCTGTTACCGTTGCAATCGGTCTGATTTCTTCCAAGAAGTCCAAGTCCTCCGATTCCTTCCACGGCGCAGCAATGGGTATGTTCGCTATCGTCGCTGCATCCGCCGGTGAGTGGCTGGGCGGCACCGCAACTACCGGTGTATCCGAGTACGGTTTCAACTATGGTCTTTCCGGCGCATGGTACACCATCGCAAACGGTATCGGCGTTATGTTCCTGGCTCTGGGCTTTGCAAAGCTCTACCGCAGCCTGAGCTCCGTTACCGTTCCCGGCATCATCGAGCGCTTCTTCGGCGTTAAGGCAAGAACCGTTTCCAGCATCCTGCTCACCATTGTTATGCTGGCTGTCGGTCTTTCCCAGATGATCGCTGCAGGTAAGCTGGGTCAGTCCCTGCTGGGCTTTGACTTCACCATTACCGTTATCGTATTCGCAATAATCTTTATTGTATACACCCTTGCAGGTGGTATGAACGCAGTTGCATCCACTAACAAGCTGCATCTGTTCGTTATGTACGGCGGTGTCATCGTTGCTGTTATCTTCGCCCTGACCAAGGTCGGCGGCTGGGGCGGCTTCATGGATGGCATTGACGCTGTTGAGACTGCAGATCCCAGCAAGAACTACTTCAATATGTTCTCCATCGGCGGCTCCAAGGTTTCCTCCTGGATCATCGCCGGTCTGCTGGGCGCTTGCACCGCTCAGGCTGGTATTCAGCCTGTTCTGGCTGCTAAGGACGTTCCCACCGCAAAGAAGGCTTGCATCATCACCGGTTTCGTTGCAGCTCCCTTCGGTATCTTCACCGCTCTGCTGGGTATGATCGCTAAGGTTATGTCCCACAACGGTACCCTCACCGATACCCTCGGCAATGTTGTTACCGACGGTAAGATGGCTCTGCCCACCATGATGATGCACCTGCATCCCGTTATCGGCGGTCTGGTTCTGGCTTCCATCCTGGCAGCTATCCTCTCCACCGTATCTCCCATCATCCTCTCTGCAGGTACCATGGTTACCAAGGACCTCTATCAGCGCGTTCTCAAGCCCAACGCTACCGACGCTGAAGTTCTGAAGATGTCCCGTATCACCACCGCTCTCTCCGGTGTTATCTGCGCAGTTGGCGCTATCTTCCTGGTAAACGCCTCCGCAGTTCTCGACCTGGTATACGCAGCTTACTCTCTCCGCGGCGCTATTTTTGTCGTTGTTCTCTTCGGTATCTACTGGCGTCACGCTTCCCAGAAGGCTTCCTGCATCAGCATGGTTTGCACCGGTGTTGTTGCAGTTCTCTGGGTTGCTATCAAGCTCGTTACCGGCAGCTACATCTTCGGCCTCACCGAGACCTATGCAGCTGTTATCGTAGCAGTTGTAACCATGATCGTCTTCAGTACCATCTTCAAGCCCACTGTTGAGGAAATGGCAAGAAAGAAGCCCGCAAAGCAGATCATTGCTGAGGCTGGCAACGCTTAATTAGCTTACTTATTAAAATCGACTCTTTCCACTGGAAAGGGTCGATTTTTTTATGCCCATCATACGATATGCTCCATGTAGGGAGCGATACCCCCGGCGCTCCATTATGCAGTGACTACCGCCATGGAAACGATAATACGGAAAAAGTGAAATAAAAGGTTAAGC
>JAZUAQ010000092.1:0-1738 GCA_045638085.1 Oscillospiraceae bacterium | reverse complement strand
AGCTTTCCGGCCCCCTCACCATGGCTCTCACTGTTTTCCATATCAATGAAAACGGCGCAGACGGAGCTATTGACTGCCGCGCATCCGTATGCGCAACAGAGGAAAACTGCCGTATGGTAGGCGATAAGAACCTCACCGACGCAGGTTTCGAAGTAAAGAGCTTCATGAATCCTCCTCACCACACTCCCGCCGATACCCCCTTCGTTCAGGCACTTCTTAGCGCATATGAGGAAGTAACCGGCGAGAAGGGTGGCTGCTACTCCATGGGTGGCGGCACCTATGTTCACGGTATCGAGGGCGGCGTAGCTTTCGGCGCAGGCTTCATGGGCTTTGACGGCGGCGCTCACGGTGCAAATGAAAAGATGAAGATCTCCGACATGCTCAAGGCCGCCAAGGTCTATGCAATGTCTATCTATAACATCTGCAAGTAATAACGACAGAGCGCAGGACTTATGCCATGCGCTCTTTTGCATGACAAAATAGAAAACTCCGAAGGGGAGACCCTTCGGAGTTTTTGTTCATATGTAGGCTAAGTCAAAAATCAGCTGTTCTTTGCCAGCCACTCTGCGCCGTACTTGTTGCACTCGTCGATAACAACGGGAGTTACCCAACCGTTCAGGCACTCAAGGCTGCCGATGCAGGGCAGGAATGCGCCGCCGGGAGCGTAAGAATCGATAGCGCGGCGAACCTCTGCGCGGACAACGTCCTCGCTGACGTCTGCCTGGTCGATGAGAGCCTGGTCGAGACCGCCGAGGAGGAGCAGCTTGCCGCCGGTTTCCTTCTGGATGCGGGGGATATCGTTCTCAGGAAGAACGCCCTGCCACATTTCAACACCCAGGTCAACCAGATCGGTAGCGATGTCGGTAGCGTAGCAGTCGCAGTGATGCTGTACCATTACGCCGCGGGAGTGGATATAATCATAGAATCTCTTGTAGTGAGGCTTGAGAAGCTTGCGGAATACATCGGGAGAGAAGAACATAGAGTACTTGGAACCCCAGTCGTCGTGGGAGTGGATGATATCGGGCTGCAGGTTGTCGATGAGCTGTTCAGCGACCTTGATCTTCCAATCGGTGTAAGCGGCAAAGAACTCGTTCATTGCTTCGGGCTCTTCGTACATGTTGATAAGGCAATCCTCGAAGGTCATGAGGCAGTGAGCGCGCTCGAAGAGACCACGGAAGGTGGGAACCATAACGAACTCGTTCTCACGGTCTACCTGAGCAACAGCGGCCTTTGCATCGCTCCAGTCGAGCTCGGGGATCTCGGGGAAGGTAACGTAGTCACGCCACTTGGTGATGTCCTTGATGACCTGGTTTTCTTCGTTTACGATGGGAATAACACCGGGGTCGCCGGGCATGAAGCGGTGAGCAACGCCCCAATTATCGATTACATACTCGCCGGACATGAAGAGGATATCCCAAATGGAGATAGGATCCATGATGCAGTGGTACATAATCTGGGGGAAAGCGTCGAAGCCATAGCCCATCCACTTAGCGGGCTGCTCGTTACGCATTACGGACAAGAATTTTTCCTTTTTATTCATGTGTCAAGCACCTCCAAATTTATATGTAGTAATCGTAACATTCAGTGAATGGATTTGTCAAGAGAATGCAATCAAATAGACGGTATTTAATTGTCTTGCAGAATATCGGCGGTCTTTATAAGGCGGGGGAGAGTATAAATAAAAACTATGATTTTGCATATAAAAAGCGTTATTTATAATTATTTGTAAATTGCTACA
>JAZUAQ010000091.1:0-7254 GCA_045638085.1 Oscillospiraceae bacterium | reverse complement strand
TTCCACATTCTTTTTGCAGGTACAAAAAGAATGTGGCCGTCGGAGACATATAAAGGCGCAAAAGTATGAGGGATTGATGTTTCGGGGCGTCGGGGACGCCGCCCCCTACTAATGGCGAGCAAGCCTTCCTGCAATAGCTGGATCACGTTGTCCGGGCTACGAAAGTGGGCAGAAACGGTGCAAAACTCCCGTTTTTGTCATTGACGCGGCACTCTTGCCGTGATATTATAGCTTGTCGTATACCCTCTATACGAAATATAAAAAACGGAGCGTGAAAATCCACTATGGATGATGGCAGTATATTACAGGCCATTATAGTTATTCTTGTGCTGCTTTTCTTTGCGGCATATTTCGCTGTTTGCGAAACCGCTTTTGCGTCCGCAAGCCGGGTAAAGGTGAAAGTTGCCTTTGACCGCGGTGACCGTCGGGCGAAAAAAGCACTGCATGTCCTTGATAATTTTGACAAGGCCATTACTACAATACTTATAGGCACCAACATTACCCATCTTGCGGCGGCAAGCTATGTAACCGTTATGGTCACCCGCGCCTTCGCGGATAAGCCCGAGAGCGTGAATCTGGCGGTAACTGTCAGCACCGTCATCACAACCATTGCCGTTTTTATGCTTGGCGAGATGCTTCCCAAGAGCATGGGTAAAAAATATGCCCACCGCTTCTCTCTTTCCACCGCAGGATCTTTGAGCTTCTTTATGCTCATCTTCAGCCCCATCAGCTATGTCCTCACCGCTATCGGCCGTTTCTTCGCCGCTCTCACCAAGGGCGACAAGGAGATTACCGTTACCGAGGATGAGCTTCACGAAATAATTGAAGCTATGACCGATGATGGCGAACTGGAAGAGGAACAGGGAGAACTTGTTCACTCTGCGCTGGACTTTGGCGAAACCACTGTGGACAGCATACTTACCGCCCGCGTGGATCTGGATGCTATCAATGTTGCATCCTCCCCTGCGGATATAGTTGCAAAAGTGAAGTCAGCCGTTCATAGCCGCATCCCCGTGTATGAGGAGAGTGTGGATAATATCATCGGCATAATGCAGGTGAGAAAGTTCATCCGTGCATGGCTGGCTGAGGGAGAAAATATGGATCTTCGCTCCATTCTGGACGAGCCCTATTTTGTCCATAGCTCCACCAACATTGACGAGCTTTTGCAGATCATGAGCGCTCAGCGCCGCCCCATTGCCGTTGTAACGGATTCTTACGGCGGAACCTTGGGCATTGTCACCGTTGAGGATATCATCGAAGAGCTGGTTGGCGAGATTTGGGACGAGGATGACGAGGTCATCGAGACCATGGTTGAAAACCCCGACGGCAGCTTCTCCTTCCTTGCCGATGTTGATATTGAAGATGCCTTCTCCTTCATGGATTATGAAGACCCCGATGACTTTGACTTTGAACATAAGCTTCTGGGTGAGTGGGCCTATGAGCAGTTTGACCTCATCCCCTCTCAGGGCGACAAGTTTGAGTATAACGGACTTGAAGTCAGCGTGGAGAAAATTGAAAACCGCCGCATACTTAAGCTGCGCATAGTTCTCCCCCTTTCCGAAACCGAGGAAGGAGGCGAGGATTGATATGACATTTTATATCGTAGCCTGCGTTGTGTGCGTGGTTCTTTCCGCCTTTTTCTCTGCCAGCGAAATGAGCCTTTCTTCCGCAAACCGCATGCGTCTTGAAAACCTTGCCGAGGACGGCAAGCGCAGCGCTGCTCTTGCTGTGAAGATCATAGACCGCTATGACAATACCCTTTCCGCAATACTGATCGGCAACAACTTTGTCAACATAGCCCTCTCCAGTATTTCCTCCCTTATTGCTATTATGATTTTCAAGGCCGAGGAACTCACTTGGGTGGCAACCGTGATCTGCACCGTCGTTGTTATCATCTTCGGCGAGACCATGCCCAAAATTGTGGCAAAGAAAAACGCAAACCGCCTTTCCACCATTGTTGCATGGCCCATCCGCTTTTTGAGCATAATTCTTACCCCCGTCATTTTCATTGTTGTGGGCATAATCCGTCTTATAACTGCGCCTTTCAAGGGCGAGGAGGAAGAGGATGATGCCGAGGCGGCGGTGGAAGAGCTCCAGAGCATGATAGAGACCGCCGAGGAAGAAGCAGTTCTGGACGAAGACCAGAGCGAGCTTGTTCAGGCAGCGCTGGACTTTAACGACATTTCCGTCAGCGAGGTTATGACTGCCCGCGTTGATATGGAGGCTATTGACATTGAGGATGACCCCGATGAGCTTTATGCCTATCTTTTGAGCACGGATTATTCCCGAATCCCCGTTTATGAAGGCAGCGTGGATAATATCATCGGCGTGCTGCGTCTTAACCGCTATCTGAAAGCTCTCTTGGATGAGCCCAGACCCGACATCCGCAAGCTTCTTATCAAGCCCTGCTATATCTATAAAACCACCAAGCTTCCCAATGTTCTTGAACAGCTGAGAAAAGCCAAGCTCCATCTTGCCATTGTCACCGATGAATACGGCGGCTGCACCGGCATTGTAACCATGGAGGATGTTCTTGAGTGCATAGTGGGCGATATCTGGGATGATACCGATGAGATTGAGGCCGAGGAAGTGATCGAGCTTCCTGACGGCGTATATGAGCTGGACGGCGACATGGCCATCGGCGATTTCGTTGAGCTTATGGATTATTCCGAAGAGAGCTTCGAAACCGAAAGCTCCACTGTGGGCGGCTGGACTCTGGAAATGTTCGGCGCTTTCCCCGAAGAGGGAGAGAGCTTCGAATATGAAAACCTCACCATCACCGTTCTGAAGATGGACGGCTTCCGCGTTGAGCGCGTGCGCATCAAGCGTGAAGAGAACACCGAGGATGACGAATAAGTAAAAAAAGGAACAGACTTTTGTCTGTTCCTTTTTTGTTGCTAATTGGGCATTATAAGTGTAAAATAAAGCAAAGCTATATTCACCACTTGGAGGAAAAAGCCATGTATGATGTTCTTATAATCGGCTGCGGCGTATCGGGCGCGGCCTGCGCTTATGCCCTTTCCAAATATGAGCTTTCACTGTGCATGATTGACGCATCCAACGATGTATCCAATGGCACAAGCAAGGCCAATTCCGCCATTATCCACGCAGGCTATGACCCTAAGCCGGGCAGCCTTATGGCGAAGCTCAATGTTGAAGGCAATGCAATGGCGGGGGATATCTGCGAAAAGCTGGATGTGCCCTTCAAGCGCATAGGCAGCCTTGTTCTGGGCTTTAACGAAGCTGATAAAATCCATCTCCAAAAGCTCTATGAGCGGGGCGTGGCCAACGCTGTTCCCGGCATAGCTCTCCTCTCTGGGGAGGAAGTTAAGGCCATGGAGCCCAATATTGCCGATAATGTTGTGGGTGCACTTTTCGCCCCCTCCGCAGGCGTAATCAGCCCTTGGGAATATACCCTTGCCATGGCTGAGACCGCCGTGAAAAACGGCGCTGAAATACACCTTTCCACCCGCGCCGAAGCCATCGAGGTCATAGAAGGCGGCTACAAAGTCAAAACCAATAAGGGCGATTTCGAGGCAAAATATATCATCTCCGCCGTGGGTGTGGACGCCGATGCTGTCCGCGCTATGCTGGAAGAGCCCCAATATAAAATAGTCCCCACCCGCGGCCAGTATTTCCTGCTGGATAAGAGCGAGGGCGGCATAGTGAACCATGTTATTTTCCAGTGCCCTGACGAAAAGGGCAAGGGCGTTCTTGTTTCTCCCACCGTCCACGGCAACCTCATAGTGGGTCCCGATGCGGAAAAAACCGCCGCCGAGGACAAGGCAACCTCCACTGCGGGTCTGGATAAAATTGCCGCAACCGCCCGCCGCAGCGTACCCACGCTGAATGTGCGTCAGAATATCCGCAACTTTGCAGGCGTCCGCGCCAACTCCGATAGAGACGAATTTATAATAGAAGAATCCGCCGCCTTCCCCGGTTTTATCGACCTTGCGGGCATAAAAAGCCCCGGTCTCAGCGCAGCCCCCTCCATTGGCGAGTATGTTGCCGATATGATTAAAGCGGGAGGAAAACTGACTTTTGCCAAGAGGGAAAACTTTATTGACAGCCGCAAAAGAGTCCGCTTTGCTGAGCTCAGCCACGAGGAAAAGGCAAAGCTTGTTGCGGAAAATCCCGCCTATGGACGCATTGTCTGCCGCTGCGAAACCATAACCGAGGGCGAGATTGTTGCAGCCTTGCATGAGACCATTCCTCCCCTCTCCGTCAATGCCGTTAAGCGCCGCGTGGGAGCGGGTATGGGCAGATGTCAGGGCGGCTTCTGCTCCGCAATTGTCCACCAGCTCATCTCCCGTGAACTGGGCATCCCCATGGAGGATATCCCCAAGGAAGATGAGGGCAGCTATATCCTCACAAAGGAGGCGCAGTGATGAAGAAGTATCAGCTTGTTGTAATCGGCGGGGGTCCTGCGGGACTTGCGGCCGCTGTAAATGCCTGGAATGCGGGTCTAAGAAGCGTGCTCGTGATCGAAAGAGGCAGTCGTCTGGGCGGCATTCTTAACCAGTGCATCCATAACGGCTTCGGTCTTCACTATTTTAAGGAAGAGCTGACGGGACCCGAATATGCCCTCCGCTTTATCAAAATGCTGGAAGAGACCGGCGTTGAGGTTATGACCGACACAATGGTGCTGGGTCTTGATAAGGATAAGAAAATCTATGTTTCCGGAATGGAGACAGGCTATCAGTGCATCGAGGCGGAAAGCATAGTCCTTGCCATGGGCTGCCGCGAGCGCGCAAGAGGCGCTGTGGGTATCCCCGGCGACAGACCCTCCGGCGTTTTCACCGCAGGCACCGCCCAGCTTTATATGAATCTGATGGGCAAAAGCGTGGGCAAAAAAGTTGTTATCCGCGGCACCGGTGATATCGGCCTTATAATGGCTCGCCGCATCACCCTTGAGGGCGGTCAGGTGCTGGCCTGCATAGGCGCAAGCGACCATGCCGACGGTCTCACAAGAAATGTTGTCCAGTGCCTTGAGGACTATGATATCCCCCTGCTGCTTCGCCACACCGTAACGGAGGTGAGGGGCAAGGATCGCCTTGAGCAGGTAGTGGTAATGGAGGTTGACGAAAACCGCAACACCATCCCCGGCACGGAAAAGGTTTTCGACTGCGACACCCTGCTGCTCTCCATCGGTCTCATCCCCGAAAATGAGCTTAGCCGTCAGGCGGGCATAGCTATGGATCGCCGCACCAACGGCGCAGTTGTTTATGAAAATATGGAAACCTCCATCCCCGGAGTTTTTGCCTGCGGCAATGTTGTGCAGGTTCATGACCTTGTGGACTACGTCACCGGCGAGAGCATCCGCGCCGGCAAGGCCGCTGCGGAATATGTCCTCGGCGAGGGTCTTGAAGAGGGTGAGGTTCTCTCTCTTGCCAACGGTGACAAGGTGGGCTACACCGTGCCTATGAAGATAAGAAAAGCCAATGTGAAGGGCAATGTGGAGGTCTTCTTCCGCGTGAAGAAGGTCTTCGGAAAGTCCGCCATTGTGGTAACTCAGGGAGATAAACAGATTGCCCGCTATAAAAGAAGCTATATGCTCCCCAGCGAGATGGAGAAAATCATCCTGCCCAAAAAAATTCTTGATAATCTCAGCAGTGCGGATGGAGAAATCCGCATCAGCGCAGTTGAAGAGGAGGGCTGAAAAATATGAAAGAACTTGTTTGCATAGTCTGCCCTCAGGGCTGCCGCCTCCGCGTGGATGAAGATGGCAATGTCAGCGGCAATGCCTGCGCCAATGGCGCAAGCTACGCCAATACGGAGCTTACCGCCCCTACCCGCGTTCTCACCAGCACTGTCAATATCCTCGGTGCGGAGCTTCCCCGCTGCCCCGTTAAAACTGCGGGCGCAATTCCCAAGCATCTTATGTTTCAGGCTATGGAATCTCTCCGCAGCGTAACGGTGTTCGCCCCCGTAAAGGCGGGTCAGGTCATCATAGCCGACATCGTCGGCACGGGCGTTGACCTTGTCGCCACCGCGGATATGGACGAGAAATAATGAAAAAGATAATTAGGCTTGCTGTTGCGGCAGCGGTCGCTGCGGCAATCATTCTGACCATTGTCTTCGTTCCGGAAAGAGTTGATGTTCCTGCCACCTCTCCGGCAAAAGTCATTTATAATTATGGAGGCAAGAATATCGAGGTGGTGTTAACGGAAGAAGAAAGCCGAGAAATCGCCCAAATTTTCAGAGGAAGAGCGTATAAGCGCTTTGAAATTCCCGCCTGTATGTTTTCGGAATTTGCTTCTATCTGGTTTAAGGATGACTATTCCTATGGCTTCTATCCCGCTTTTGACGGATGCAGCAATATTTATGACGAAGAGTTGGACGAATACTTCAGCGTATCTTATTTCGGCCACATAAAACTTCACAAAATATTGGAGAAATATGGCATTGAGTTTTCCTGAGTGAGGCGCGATCCTCTCATTGCGCCTGCCCGGCGCCACGAGGATTGCACCTCGTACCCTTTGTAGGGGCGGACCGATGTGTCCGCCCGCATAAGCTATTTGATAAATCTGGATTTGGAGGTGCAATCGGAATGAGAAAGCTTATAATACCACTGGTTTTGATTATATTGCTGATGAGTGGATGCATGGTCTCATCTAACGATGGCATAACAAACTCTACCAAGCTGAATGCGGACGACATACTTGCGATGAATGACATCGATATGTATGATGCTATGATAACAAGATTTATGTTTGCAGAACCGGACACCCTGAACCGGAAGCAGCTGACCGTTGCAGCACTAATCACTTTTGATGCAGAAATGATGAATGGCGGTTTATGCCAATTCTTCGCAAATGACCATAATGGTTATGCGCAGTATATCAGCGATGCATTGGGAGAAGTTGGCGCAACCGAAATGCAGAAGCACTATTCATCCTTTATAAACCAAAATGAGATAGATGTTACGCAAATGGACTCTTTCCGTATCAGGAGCGTCCGAGACTATTTGAAACAGTATGAACGTTTTCCCTACGAATCTTTTGATACTGTATTTTCGGGAATATACCAGAAGGAAAATCTGAGTGATTTGCTGTTTGCCTATGTCCGACTCTACGGAGATGAGATTTTAAACTGAAATGATTGCATCAAGAAGCCCTGACTAATTCGCACCGCACCAGAGCCTCCCTCTGACGAGGCAGGTGCCCCGAAAGGGGCGGAGGGAGAGCAAAACTACCCCTCAGCCATGCCGTTGGCATGACAGCTCCCCTGACAAGGTGAGCCTTTGGCGCTGTA
>JAZUAQ010000090.1:0-7229 GCA_045638085.1 Oscillospiraceae bacterium | reverse complement strand
GTAGCTGTGGGAGATGCGGTGGGAGATGGACTAGGGCTGGGAGATTCAGAGGGAGAGGGGCTGGGAGATTCGCTGGGAGAGGGGCTGGGCCACTCGATATCCTCTTCGTGATAGTGGTAGTAACTGCTTGCTTCCCAATCGCTGCTGCGCAGAGTGCCGTCCGCATTATATACATAACGGGTGCTTGAAGCCTTCAGACCGATGGCAACCTCTTCATATTCCTCATCAAAAACTTCCCATGAACCGACCGCCATCTTTACATAGCTGCCGTCTATATCGCTGCCGATGATTTTCATTTCAACCTTTTTGTTATCATCGCTGACACTGGCTTCTATCTTGATGGGAAAATCTCTGTTGTTTATAAATCGGAACTCGGGACCTCCCCAGGAGACGGTTGCGTCAAGTCCAATAGGAAGATAGGTAACAGTGAAATAATGACAGGTACGGGAAGAAATTTCAAGGTTTGCGTAAAGAGCGCAATAATAAGTCATGGAAGAAATCTGGCAGATACCTCCACCATATTCCTGAACAGTCTGACCGCTGGAGTAAGCGCCGGCCATAAGATAACCGTTTTCAGCTGTGCGCTTTCCGAGAGTGGTGTTATAGTCAAACTCCTCTCCGGGAAGGAGGATAACTCCGTTTACGGATTCCACTGCCTTGCGTATATTGTTGATGCGGTTATTGGAGCTTCCCCAAAGAGAGGTTGTGCATTCGCTGAGAACATCGCGGAAAAGCAGCTCGTTAAACTCATCAGTGGTGATTTCCGGGTCAGAGAAAATTATGGGAATCTCAACAGTTTCGCCGTATTCAGCCTCATTCCAAAGCTTGACAGCTTCCTCTTTGTCAAAATCGATACCCACAATGTGCTCAACGGTCTTGCCTTCCTTCTTGTCATAGCAGGCATCCTCAGGCTCAAGGAACACACTTTCATGGAGCTTATCTATATCAAGTTCCTGGTCGGTGTCAATTTCGGCTTCATATACGATGTCTTCATACTTCTCATTTTCAAGAGCGTCAATGACAAGGGCAGCAATGGCTTCTCCGTCAATGGTAATGCCCTTTGCGCCCTTAAGCACCAGAATGGTCTCTTCACCAATCTGCACCTCGGAACTGAGAAGAGCAAGCTTTACCTCGCGGACAATATTATCCACAGCAGCGGCGACAGCCTCTTCATCTGCGGTGATGACGGTCTCGCTTTCAAAGCTCATGCCTGCAAAGCAGCAGCGGACATAGTTAAGGGCAGCAACGATGGGATTGCCTCCCTTGCAGCCGTCGTAAACTCTCTGAACATGCTCAGCAATGCCGGTTATGGAGCAAACATCCTCGCTCTTCACATTGAGAACTATATCCAGGGGCATAAGAACATTGACTTCCTTACCCTCAAGAGAGGAATATCCGTTTTCGGAAAGGAGATCCATAGCCTGAGTAAGGCTCATATTGCTGAGGTTCAAACCGTCAAGGGTTACATTGGGATATATGTTATCAATGGTGGAAACATATATAACGCCTGCTGCCGCGGAAGCAAGCACGAGCGCCACCACGATAATTGCAATAATTATCAGTATCTTTGCCTTGCCTGCAGGCTTTTTATCCTTGGCAGGCTTGGGAGTCTTGGGAGACTTCTCCTCCTTAAGAGGCTTTGCAGGCTTGGGAGACTTCTCTGCCTTAGGAGGCTTTGCAGCCTTGGCCGGTTTCTCAGCCTTGGGGGCCTTGGGAGCCTTGGGCGCTTTCTCCGCCTTGGGAGAGTTAGCCTTCTTCTTATCTTTTTCGTCGTTAAGTTTCATTTATTTCTCCTTAACTCTTATAAAAAACCTCTTCGCCATCCGGCAGAGGATTCTGTCCAAGTGTGCTGTCAACACTGTCTGTCCAGGGGTTGCCGCTGCGCTTGAGCTCCGCCTGCTTTTCAAGCATAAGGCCTATAAGCAGATTGGAGAGAAGGAAACCCGTTGCAGTGAAGCGCCAGCGTCCCTTGGCTGTTACAACCCATCCCTTGCGTTCAAATTCCTTGAGCAGCTTTTCCATAGGCTCGAAGTTGCAACGATAGATTTTATAATATTCCTTCTCGGATATACCTTTGGTGGTGCGCATGCCAAGCATAATATACTCAGCGGCTCTGTCCAAAAGACCTATCTTTTCATACTCATCAACAATAGTTTCGTTCTCATTGATGCTATTTATGTATTTCACCAGATCTCGGACATAGCTGTATCTTATTCCTGCGACGCAGGAATGTGCGCCGGGACCGAAGCCCATATAATCTCTCAGCAGCCAATACTTGAGATTATGCTTGGAATACTTCTTCTTGCGGCAGAAATTGCTGATTTCATACTGCTTGTAACCGTGGTTTGCAAGGGTCTCAACGGTATAGAGGTACATATCAGCCTGCTCATCATCATCGGGAAGGAAGGGAGAATCCTTGTAGGCATACATGGCAGTGCCTTCCTCGAGCTTGAGACCGTAGCAGGAGATATGGTCCACTTTGAGGGCAATTGCCTTGCGGAGGGTTTCAGCCCAGTCGCTCTTTGTCTGGCTGGGCAGACCATAGATAAGGTCAATGCTGATGTTGCGGAAGCCGCTGCGGCGGGCATCCTTCACGCACTGCTCGACCTGCGCCCAATTATGGCGGCGGCCGATAAGCTTGAGAATATCGTCATTGGCAGACTGTGCGCCTATACTGACTCTGTTGAAGCCCTCACTGCGAAGAAGCTTGAAGTCCGCCTTTGTTATGCTGTCGGGATTCACCTCTATGGTGACTTCCGCGCTGCGGTAGACAAGAGCGTTCATCTTAATGGCATTGAATATTTCGCAGATTCGCTTGGCTCCATAGTAGCTGGGCGTGCCACCGCCGAAATAGACGGTGTCCACATAGTAACTTTGAAGCTGAGGTCCGGCCTCTTTTATATGATCGATTATTGCATTGTGATATTTGGGCATCAAACTGTCGCAATTTGCGTGGGAATAAAAATCGCAATAAGCGCACTTTGACGCACAAAACGGTATATGGATATATATTCCGAGATTTTTGCTCATAGCTTCTCTCCGAAGGTAGTGATATGTCTTATATGGGATGCGCAGAACACCCCATATATCAGCATACAGCACATAACGAATTATGTCAACTTAAAATCAAAAAAGTTCGCAAACAAGTTCGGTATAGGCTGCGGGGTCATCGATAGGAATATCCGCAACAAGCTTTGCCTGGCAAAGAAGAATTTTTACAAGCTTTGCTGCTTTCTCCTTATCTGCCTCATAGTTCTTCTTCAGAGCTTCAAAGGCAGTGTGGGAGGCATTGAGTTCAAGAACCTTGCGAGCTTTGAGATTTTCGGTATTTGCGCCGGGAAGGGAGCGGAAATATCTTTCAACCTCAAGGGTAATCTCGCCCTCGGTGCTAATGCACACGGGGAAGCTCTTGAGCTTGTGGGAAACTTTAACATCCACAACCTCACCCTCAAGAGTTTCCTTGAGGAAGTCCAGCATTTCGCGGTTTTCATCGGCGATGCGCTGAGTGTCTGCCTTCTGGAGATCGGTTTCAAGACCAAGATCGTCGGAACTTACATTGCAGAATTTCTTGCCCTCATATTCGCCGAGAATCTGGATGACGAACTCATCAACATCCTCGGTCATATAGAGAAGGCCGAAGCCCGCATCCTTGACCTGTTCGGTCTGGGGGAGCTTTTCTGCGCGAGATACGCTGTCAGCGGCTGCATAGTAGATATATTTCTGCCCCTCAGGCATCTTATTTGCATACTCTTCCAGGGAAATGAGCTTTTCCTCACCGCTTCCTGCAAAAACAAGAAGATCCTTGAGCATATCCTTCTTTCTGCCGTAGTCACCCACAATACCGTATTTAATCTGGGTGCCGAAAGACTTCCAGAAGCACTCATATGCATCGCGGTCATTGGTAAGGATTTTTTTAAGCTCAGCCTTAACCTTCTTTTCAATGTTGCTTGCTATGACCTTCAGCTGGCGGTCATGCTGAAGCATCTCGCGGGAAATATTAAGACTCAGATCCTGGCTGTCAACAATACCGCGGACGAAGCGGAAGCAATCACCGAGCAGGTCTGCGCACTTATCCATAATGACAACACCGCTGGAATAAAGCTGGAGACCGGGCTGGAAATCGCGGGAATAATAATCATAGGGTACGGTGGCGGGTATGAAGAGCATAGCCTTATAGCTGACAGCGCCTTCTGCGTTTATTCTGATAACGGCAAGAGGCTCCTCTGCATCATGGAACTTTTCCTTATAAAACGCCTTGCAGTCCTCGTCGCTTACCTCGCTTTTTGCTCTCTGCCAGATGGGAATCATGCTGTTGACGGTCTGCTCATGCCAAACCTCGATAAACTCGCGCTTAGGCTCGCCGTTTTCATCAACTTCACCCGTTTCGCGGGACTCGTAGCCTTCCACATCCATAATAATGGGCCAGCGGACATAGTCGGAATACTTTTTCACAAGCTCCTTGAGGCGGAAGGAGTCCAGATACTCGCTGTACTTTTCGTCCTGAGTATCCTCTTTGATATGCATTATGATGTCGGTGCCTACGCTGTCCTTTTCAGCTTCGCTTATGGTGTAGCCATCCGCACCGCTGCTTTCCCACTTATAGGCGCTCTCGCTGCCATAGGCACGTGAGATAACGGTCACCTTGTCGCTGACCATAAAAGCGGAATAAAAGCCAACACCGAACTGACCGATAATATCTATATCGGCCTTCTCGGCCTCTTCCTCGCTGAGTTCGCTCTTGAACTTAAGAGAACCGCTGCGGGCAATAACGCCCAGATTGCTCTCCATATCCTCACGGTTCATGCCTATGCCGTTATCGGATACGCAGATGGTGCCTTCGTCCTCGTCAACCTTTATTCGGATGCGGAAATCCTCTCTGCTCATGCCCACAGCGTCATCGGTGAGGGAGATGTAGCAGAGCTTATCTATTGCGTCGGAAGCATTGGATATAATCTCACGAAGGAAAATTTCCTTGTGGGTATAGATGGAATTGATCATCAGGTCAAGCAGGCGCTTTGACTCTGCCTTAAACTGTTTTTTTGCCATTTCTCGGTTCCTCCGAATGTAATTATTTAACCAATGTATTATAACATCTTTGATTATATTTTCAATGTGTATTTAAAACTTTGCCTCTTGCATCTTTCTCTCCCTGTGCTAAAATTAGCTTAGCCCGAGCGAGTTCGGATTATATCGCTCAGAGCGGTCCAAAGGAAGGAGACGAGCCTATGACTCTCGAAAACCTGAAAAAAGAATGCCTCAACTGCCGCAGATGCGGTCTTTGCGAAAGCCGCAGCAATGTTGTTTTCGGTGTGGGCAAAGAAACCGCCGAAGTCATGTTCATCGGTGAAGGCCCCGGCGAGCAGGAGGATATTCAGGGCGAGCCTTTCGTTGGCAGAGCGGGTAAGCTTCTTGACGATATGCTTGAGATGATCGATCTGGATCGCAGCAAGGTTTATATCGCCAACATAGTCAAATGCCGCCCGCCCAAAAACCGCGACCCGCTGAATCTGGAGCAGGAGGCCTGCGCACAGTGGCTTCGTGAACAGCTTAAAATTATCAATCCCAAAATTGTTGTTTGCCTCGGCCGCATATCCGCAGCCCGCTTCATCAAAGAGGATTTCAAAATTACAAGAGAGCACGGACAATGGTTTATCAAGGACGGGCTCATGGTCATGGCCATGTACCACCCCGCCGCACTTCTTCGCGACAGTTCAAAACGCCCCGAAACCTTTGAAGACCTTATCAAACTCCGTCAGGCCATCCGCGACTACTGCACCGACACTTACTAAGACCAAAGAGGTAATTTTCAATGCTATCCTTTCACCCCATCAGTATCGGGGATAAGAAAACCGTTGACGCCGTTTGCGCTGTGGAAAACTCCCGCTCCGCAGACTTCGTCTTCGGCAATATGTTTCTCTGGAATGACAAATACCGCCAAAGCATATGCGTTTCCGAGGGCAGGCTTTTTGTCCGCGCTGAAGGTGAGCATGTGCCCATCTTCCCCTTCCCCATTGGAAGCGGCGACCTTGGCGCAGCTATAGAAAAGCTTCTTTCCTACACCCACCAGCAGGGCTACGGCCTTGTTATACGCGGCGTTGAGCTCCACCACAAGGAGCAGCTTGAAAAGCTTTTCCCCAATCGCTTCAGCTTTGTACACGACAGAGACTATGATGACTATATCTACTCCGCCGAGAAACTTGCCAGCCTTGCGGGCAAAAAGCTTCATGGCAAAAGAAACCACATAAACCGCTTCGAAGCCACTTATCCCGACTGGCGTTTCGAGCCACTTCGTCCTGCACACTTCCCCCTTTGCAGAGAGCTTCTCTGCCGATGGGAAACTGAGGTCAGCGACGGAGAGCACCTTGTTGGCAACGAGAGACAGGCAATAGAGCTTGCATTCGAGAATTTCGAAGAGCTTTCTCTTATGGGCGGCGCTCTTTTTGTGGGCGAGAAGCTTGTTGCCTTCACTCTTGGAGAGATTATTTCCTCCGACTGCTTCAATGTGCATTTTGAAAAAGCTGATGGGGAAACCGACGGGGCCTACCCCATGATAAACAGAGAATTTATCCGCCACATTCTCAGGGAGCATCCGTATATTAGTTATGTAAACCGCGAAGATGATATGGGACTCGAAAATCTCCGCAAGAGCAAGCTCAGCTACCGTCCCGATATTATTCTCGAAAAATACTCCGCCCATTGGATGGACTGAATTATGACCGACTTTTTGCTCCGCTCCACAGCGGAAGGCGACCTTGAACAAATCATAAAAATATGGAGCGCTTCCTTCGGCGACAGCGAGGATTTCATTCGCTCTCTTGTTGAAGAATGCAGCCTTATCGAAAAGGGCGTTTGTGCAGAAGCCGACGGCAAAGCCCGTGCATTTATGTTCGCCTTCGACGGTCTCAGCTTTGAGGGCAAAGAGGCTTCCTATATTTTTGCCCTTTGCACCCAGAGTGAATACCGCAGACGAGGCTTCGGACGCGCCCTTGCCCTTTATGCAACGAAGCAGGCAAAGGAAAGAGGCTCCGGGTTTGTTTTCCTTCGCCCTGCTGATAAGGAGCTTGCTGACTGGTACTCCTCCGCCATAGGCGCCCTCCCCTTTGCTTCCACCGCAAACAAGAAATTCACCGCTTCTCTTCCCGCAAAGCTTAAAGCCACAGAAATCAGCGCGGATGAATATTTTAAGGCACGTAGCCGGTCTCCCTGGAGGGTTCCCGAAGAAATGCTTC
>JAZUAQ010000089.1:0-43992 GCA_045638085.1 Oscillospiraceae bacterium | reverse complement strand
TGTATGGCCCTTCCTCAAGAAGGATCTTGAAGAGGGCGCTATAACCATGGATGAGGCCCAGGAAATTATCGATGCCTTCTTCCTGAAGCTTAACTGCTTCTATTCCGGCGCACCCATAGTGATTAAGGATACCATCGGCGTTGGCAACACCTACCAGAACGTTACCATAGGCGGTATTGACCCCGACACCGGCAAGGATGCCAGCAACCCTGTTTCCTATATGGTATTTGAAACCATCGGTAGACTGAAGCTTCATGATCCCACTGTTGTATTCAGAACCAGCAAGGATACTCCCAATGACCTTTGGGATCTGGCTATCAACACCTCCCGTTTTGTTGGTGGTCTTCCCCTTTACTATAATGACGATATTGTTATCCCCTGCATGGTTAATGAGATGGGTTATGAGCTTCGCGATGCCCGTGATTACGGCTGTATCGGCTGCCAGGAAATCGTTGGCTGCGGAAACGATTATCCCGCTCCCAAC
Organism: Oscillospiraceae bacterium; assembly: GCA_045638085.1. Lineage (GTDB taxonomy): Bacteria > Bacillota > Clostridia > Oscillospirales > Oscillospiraceae > SIG459. The sequence goes on along the minus strand of JAZUAQ010000089.1, from coordinate 43,508 downwards.
GGACTGTTCCCTCCCCATGCAGCAATCTGGTGGGGCACTGTGCTGGATATGGCTATCAATGATGGTAAGAATCCTCTCAACGGCGTTCAGTCCAGTCTGCACACCGGTTATCTCTACGAGATGAACTCTATTGAGCAGGTTCGTGAGGCTGTCAAAAAAATGGGTGAACATATCATGAATATGTATATCACCACCCAGAACTATGCCGAGAACCTCGCCCGTTTCTTCGCTCCCGAGAGCGTTCTCTCCCTCTCCATCGAAGGCTGCATGGAACAGGGCAAGGACTGCACTGCAGGCGGCGCAAAGTATAACTCCTTCGGCGGCACTGCAACCGGTCTCGCAACTCTGGCTGACTCTCTCACCACTATCAAATACATGTGCTTCGATAAAAAACTCTGTAGCACCCGCGAGCTCTACGATGCATTTATGGCTAACTGGGAAGGCTACGAGATGCTTCGTCAGCAGATTCTTGACGAAGTTCCCCATTTCGGCAACAACGATCCCTACGCCGACGAGGAGATGAAATGGTGCTGCGATATCTATTACGATATCTGCAAAGAGATGTACACCTCCCGCGCAAAGCTTTATAAAGCCGGTCTTTACGGCGCATCCGACCATATCAATCAGGGTCGCCTCACCTGGGGCACTCCCGACGGACGCAAGTATCCCGATCCCATTGCCGATGCAGCTTCCCCCGCACAGAGCCGCGACAAAAACGGTCCCCTTGCTGTTCTTCTCTCCTCCTGCTGCTATGACCAGACCAAGTTCCTCGGCGGTATCGCTGTTAACTTGAGAATGCACCCCTCTGTTCTCAGCAACGATTCCGGAATCGAGAAGCTCAGAGAAGTCACCAAGGCATACTTCGCCAAGGGCGGCATGGAAATTCAGTACAACGTTGTTGACACCGAAACCCTCCGCGAGGCTCAGGCTCATCCCGAGCAGTACAGAGACCTTATAGTCCGCATCGCAGGCTACTCCGCTTACTTTGTTGAGCTGGGTGTTGACCTTCAGAACGACATTATCGCTCGTAACGAGTGCAAGATCTAATTCATGGAGATTTATTAATATGGTTGAATGGAAAGAAATAACTCCCCGAGTTGCGAAAATGCGTGAGCGCTATCGCAGCACCACCCCCAAGCTTTGCCTTGCACGCTTCAAGCTGATGACTGATTTCTATATGAACAACATGCAGCTCACCGGTATTCTTAAGCGCGCAAAGAATCTGAGAAACTTTTTCGAAAACCTTCCCGTTCTTGTTAACGATGATGAAATCATCGTCGGCGAACAGGGCACTTCCTACCGAGCAAGTGCCCTTTACCCCGAAATCAACTTCCACTGGCTCGTTGAAGAGCTGGAAACCGGCGACCCCGCTAAGAGAGAATCCGACCCCTATATTGTTGCTCCCGAGGATAAGGAATATATCCTTTCTGTAAAGGATTTCTGGCTCCAGAACAATATGTCCTCCATTTTCGACGAGTATATTCCCAGAGGCTACCGCGATGTTGCCGGCAACGGCGTTCTGATGTATTATCTCCAGCGCAACGCCAACACTCCCGTTGGTCACTTCTCCGTTAACTACGGCAAGGCCTGCGAAGTCGGCTTCAAAGCTATCCAGATGGAAGCTGAAGAAAAGATGCGTGAGCTGGAGCTCAGCGGCATCATGGGCAAGAACAACAAGAGCTATAACTTTTACAGAGCCGTTTCCATCGTTGCAGGCGGTATCATCATCTGGACCAAGCGCTATGCAAAGGAATGCGAGCGTCTTGCAGAGCTTGAGCAGCGCCCCGAGCGCAAAGCCGAGCTTCTTGAAATGGCCGACTGCCTCAATTGGATAATGGAAAATCCCTGTCGCAATCTCCACGATGCAATGCAGTGCATCTATCTCTATCACCTTGCAATGTGCCTCGATGCACAGCAGCATGGCATCAGCTTCGGACGTCTTGACCAGTTCCTTGGCAAGTACTACGAGGCAGATATTGCTTCCGGTCGTCTCACCCCCGAGAAGGCTCAGGAGCTTATGGACCTCTTCTTCCTCAAGGTTGCAGAGCCCAACAAGATGATCCGCTATGACCCCGCCACCATCGCCAACCCCGGTTACACCAGCGGCTTCCTTATGACCCTCGGCGGCGTTGACAGAGCCGGCAATGATGCCACTAACGCCGTTTCCTACATGATGCTCCAGTCCGCTGCACGTCTGAAGCTTCATACTCCCCCCCTCGCACTCCGTATCCACAAGGAAACTCCCGAAGAGCTTTGGGAGCTTGCCCTTGAAACCACCAAAATTGCAGGCGGCGTTCCCACCTTCGAGAGCGACGATGTTATCATCCCCGCACTTATGAAGCGCGGTCTTCCCCTTGAAAGCGCACGCAACTACTGCCTTATCGGCTGCGTCGAGCCCGCTGTAGGCGGTGAAGAATGGGCACAGCCCGGTGGAAGCGGCTGCGAATCCTACGTAAACCTTGCTAACTGCGTAATGCAGGCCATCAATAACGGCACTAACCCCATGCCCGGTAGAGACGGAAAGATTAAAGATGGCACCGGCCTTCGCACCGGCTATCTCTATGAGATGGAGTCTATGGATCAGGTTCTGGCTGCATTCAAGAGTCAGCTCGAGTATTTCATTCGTTGGCACGTAGCCTGCGAGTGCATCTGGGAATCTCTTGCCGAGTTCCATGTTCCCCTGCCCCTTGCCTCCTGCTGCTATGAAGGCTGCATGGAAAAAGGTCTTGACGTTATGTGGGGCGGTGCTAAGTTCAACTCCACCGGCAACTCCGCCATCGGTCTCGGCAACGCTGCTGACTCTCTCAACATTATTAACTACATGTGCTTCGTAAAGAAACTCTGCACTACCCGCGAGCTTTATGACGCAATCATGGCAAACTGGGAAGGCTATGAAGAACTTCACCAGATCGTTCTCAATGAAGTTCCCCACTACGGCAACGGTGATGCAGAAGCCGACCAGTTCGTAAACTTCGTAGCTCATACCTATAGCAACGCAGTAAATACCGCACGCGGTCCCCGCGGCCGTTGGAGCGCAGGTATGTATCCTGTAACGCATAACACTATTATGGGTCGCGCAACCTGGGCAACTCCTGACGGACGCAAGGCACGCACTCCCCTTTCCGACGGCATTTCTGCTGTTCAGGGCATGGATAAGAGCGGTCCTCTCGCCAGCCTTAACTCCGTTCTCAACTTTGACCAGAGCGAATTCGGCAACGGCACTCTTCTTAACATGAAGTTCCATCCTACTTCTCTTAAGGGCGCTCAGGGCAATCAGAAGCTCAAGGCTGTTATGCAGACTTACTTCGCCCGCGGCGGTATGGAGATGCAGCTCAACATTATCGATGCCGAAACTCTGCGCAATGCACAGAAGCATCCCGAAGATTATAAGGACCTTGTTGTCCGCGTTGCAGGCTTCTCTGCTTACTTCGTTGAGGTTTTCAAGGATTGCCAGGATGACCTCATCAAGCGCTCTGAGATGGGCCTTTGATCTCACGAAAGGAGATTTAAAGAATGTCTCAGGAAATTAAAGGTATGGTTTATGATATCCAGGGCTTTTCCGTTCAGGATGGCCCCGGTATCAGAACCACCGTTTTTCTTAAGGGCTGCCCTCTTCGCTGCCCCTGGTGCCACAGTCCCGAATCCCAGTCATTTAAACCTCAGCTTAGTTGGATCTCGATGCGCTGCATCGGTACTGAGGTGTGCGAGGAGCGTTGCATTAAAGCTTGCCCCAACAATGCACTTGAATACGGTCCAATAGGTAAGAATTCCCAGACCCAGGAAAACATTCAGCTTGTTCATGTAAAGAGAGATCTCTGCGTGAACTGCGGCGAGTGCGCAAAGGTTTGCCACCCCCACGCGCTCTATATCTGTGGTCAGGAGTATACTGTTGAAGAGATAATGAAGAAAGTTCGCGCCGACAAATCCTTTTTTGAATTTTCCGGCGGTGGAGTCACCATTTCCGGTGGTGAAGCAATGAGTCAGCCTGCGTTCACTCTTGCTCTTCTCAAGCAGCTTAAGGCAGAGGGCTTCCACACCGCACTCGATACAACAGGCTTTACACAGTGGGAAACTCTGGAGAAAACTCTCCCCTATACCGATCTTTACCTCTACGATCTGAAGAATATGGATAACGAAGCTCACAGACTTGTTACCGGCGTCCCCAACGAGCCCATTCTTGAAAACGCAAGAAAGCTTGCTGCCGCAGGAGGCAAATTCCAGATTCGTGTTCCTGTCATTCCCCGTTATAACGACAGCGACGATAATATCACCAAGACCGCTGAGTTCTGCGCTTCTCTTGGAAATGAGGCCGTAACCGTAGTACAGCTCCTCCCCTATCACAATCTTGGTGTTACCAAACACCTTAGAATCAGCGACGAAGCAGTAGCAGAAGCTGTTCCTCCTTCTGACGAAAAGATGGAACACTTCAAAGAAATCATGCTTAGCTACGGCCTTAACGCAATGATTCATTAAAATTAATATCGATTGGAGATATAATATGCATCCTTACATAGGAAAAATATTGTTTGTGAATCTCAGCACTGGTGAAACTGAGGTACGCGCTCTTAGCGAAGAAACTGTTCGTGCCTTCCCCGGCGGTGCTGCACTTGGTGCAAAAATACTTTATGATGAGATGCCCGCTAACACCCCTGTTTTCTCTGAGGACAGTATTGTCGGTTTCGTTTGCGGTGCTCTTAACGGTTCCGGCGCTCTTATGTCCTGCCGCTATACCGTTGTAAGCAAGTCTCCTGTCACCAATGGCTGGAACGACGCTAACTCCGGCGGTACTTTTGGACCTAAGCTTCGTGAAGCTGGTTATGATGCCGTGTTTGTCAAAGGCAAAGCCGCTAAACCTGTTTATATCTTTATCGAAGACGGAAATGTTGAAATTCGCAGTGCCGAAAAGTACTGGAATAAGACCACTACCGTTCAGTTCGAAAAAGCCGTTGAAGAAGAGCTCGGCAAGAAAATTACCGCCGCATCTATCAGCATCGGCGGTGAAAAGCTCCACCACATGGCCGCTGTTATGAATGATGGCCACAGAGCAGCCGGACGCGGCGGCAGCGGCGCTGTTATGGGATCTAAAAATCTCAAGGCGGTTGTTGTATGCGGAAAAGAAAAGACTGTTCCCTATGACAAGAACACTGTTTTGGCTCTTAACAAGGAAGCTGTTGACTGGCAGATGAATGGTCCCGTTAAGCCTGTTGGAGATATGTTCCGCAATCAGGGTACCAACGGTGCATACGAGTCCTCTATCTATACCAGCGATATCGGTATCAAGAACTGGGCAGGCAGCCACCTTGACTGTAATGAGGCCGTCACCAAAGAACCCAGTGCTCAGGAAATGGATAAGCGCTTCAAGACCAGAAAATATGCCTGCCATCTTTGCTCTGTAGGCTGCGGCGCTATTTATGACCTCACCCGTGAAGGTTACAACGAAGCTCATGCAGGCCGTCCCGAGTATGAAACCGCCGGCGAGTTTGGCTCTCTGCTTCTCAACAGCGATGCAATGAGCGTCAATATCTGCAACACTCTCTGCAATGAATATGGTTTTGATACCATTTCCGTCGGTGGAACTGTTGCATGGGCAATGGAATGCTATGACAAGGGAATCCTCAGCAAAGAAGAACTTGATGGCATCGAGCTCGACTGGGGTAACTCTGATGCAATTGTCAAAATCACCGAGAAAATCTGCAAGAGCGAAGGCGTTGGTGAAATTCTGGCCAACGGCTCTGCTTACGCAGCAAGACATTTTGGCAAGGGTCAGGAATGCCTGGTTGTTGCCGGCGACATCGAAATTCCTCAGCACGATGCCAGATACGGTCCTTCTCTTGCAAGAACCTATAAGTTCGATCCCACTCCCGGACGTCATGTCAAGGGTGGATGCGGCGGTACTGTAGGCGCTCGTCCCGACGAGTTTAAGCACAACCCCTCCGCCCTGCTTGCCGAAGACGTTCAGGGTACCATCGACACTGAAATGCGCAGTGCCTGCGGCTACTGCATCTTCACTGACTGGGCATACCGTCCCGGAATGCTTCTTGATTATCTTAACGCCGCCAGCGGCTTTAACTTTGATCAGGAGGAGTTTAACCGCACCGGTATTCGTTCCTTCATGATTCGCCATGCTTTCAACCTCCGTGAAGGCTTCCGCCGCAAGGACACCAGCATTTCCGACAGAATGATCGGTGTTCCTCCTCTCAAGGAAGGCCCTCTCGCCGGCGTTGTAGTTAAAGTCGAGGAAATGGGAGATAACTTCTTCAATGCAATCGGCTGCGACATGGACAGCGTTCCCTACAAGGAAACTCTTGAAAAGCTCGGCAGCATGGAAAAGGTTATTGCCGACCTTTACGGCGCATAATATGAAGGTTTATATCAAACCCATTTGTCCCGAAATAATGGGCAGTTTCTCAGCCGGAAGCTACGAAGTAGAAAACGCTTCCACAGTTTATGATGCGCTTATATGCGCCTTAAAACAGTGCGAAGACGATAAAATACTGTTTGACAGCATTTCCTCTCTCGTATTTTTGCTCAATGGAAAGCGGGTTAATGCTGATACATCTATAAATGACGGAGACAGCATTATGGCGCTTCGTCCAGCTTACGGAGGATAAAATCCAATAAAAAAATCCCGACCTATCTGGTCGGGATTTTTTTCGTGCAATTATTTATTTACTGAAGCACTTATAGAATACTTCTTCGCATTCCTTAACAGTGGTCTGAACGGGATTGGTTGCGCCAACACCGTCTTCAAGAGCGGTGATTGCCATTGCGGGAACCTTTTCCTTCTCTACGCCAAGCTCATCGAGATACTTGGGAATGCCCATATCTCTGCAGAACTGCTCAACAGCGTTGATACCAGCAACTGCAGCCTCTTCGATGCCCATTCCGCGGATATCAACACCGAAAGCTTCGGCTATATCTGCATATCTCTCAGGAACAGCTCTCATGTTGAAGCGCATAACCTCGGGAAGCAGCACAGCATTGGCGACGCCGTGAGCCATTCCGAAATATGCACTGAGCTGATGTGCCATCTGGTGGCAAAGACCGAGGTTATTGATATTGAAGGAAGCGCCCGCCATCATTGCTGCGAGAAGCATATTCTCTCTTGCTTCAATATTGCTTCCATCTGCATAAACGATGGGGAGATTTTTCTTGATCATCTTGATGCCGTAAAGAGCCTCTGCATTTGCGATGGGGAAATCATCAACAGAAACATAGGATTCAATGCAGTGAGTGAGCGCATCAATGCCGGTTGCTGCAGTGATGGAGGGGTTGAGACCTACAGTGATCAGGGGATCGAGAACTGCAACAGTGGGAACGAGGTAGGGGCTGAGAACGCCGAACTTGATATGTCTCTTCAGGCCGGTGATAACGCCAACATTGGTGACCTCAGAGCCGGTACCCGCAGTGGTGGGAACGGCAATGAAAGGCAGAAGCTTATTTTCAATGCGCATTACGCCGCCGGTATTAACGTTATAGTCTTCAACTTCGCCGCCGTGAGTATATACAACGTTGGCTGCCTTAGCGCAGTCCATAGGGCTGCCGCCGCCGATGCAGACAAGTACATCGGGCTGAAATGCCTTCATTTCTTCAACGCCGTCCATGACCATTGCGTCAGTGGGATTGGGGCCGATGCGGTTAAACATCATAACCTCAAGACCCATGGCCTTCATATTATCCATAGCCTGAGTTACAAGGGGCAGAGTGGAAACGAAACCATCGGAGAAAACGGCTGCTCTTTTTCCGCCGAGAGCTTTAACTTCATCACCGATTGCAGCGAGAGCGCCCTCTCCTGCAACAACTTTTCCGGGCCAGCCGGCATAAGATTTAATCACTTTATTGTCCTCCCGAATTATGTATATCGATCATCTGATCTTATGATTATTTTAGTATTTTACATCCATAAGGTCAAGATGGAATTTGAATATTGTACAATAGTTTGATAATCCAAAAGTGTTGAAATATATTAGCCCTTGTGCTATATTAATAAATTAGAATATTATATCCCATTTTGCAAATTGCACTAAAATCCTGTCGAAAATCAATTTGTCAAGAAGGACATTTGTATATGAAATATAACAATCTTGGTGGTCATCCCAACATAAGATCTTATGTGAGTGCAAAGCTCAAAACGCTTGAAAATATGGAGCACAGCTTCGCTACTCTTTTCAATTTGATGTTTTCCGAAAAAGACAACATCATCTACGAGGAAAGCAAAGGCTATAAAATAGTTAAGACCACTTACGGTCAGTGCCAAGAAAAAATATATGGCTATGCTTCTTCTATGAGCAAGAAATTACACGCCATTAATAAAGGCACTGTAATCGGTCTTTATATGAATAACGGCATAAAGTGGATTGAAGCTTTCTGGGCAATTCTTCTCAGCGGCTACTGCCCTCTGCTTCTTAACAGCAGACTGGATGATTCTGCTCTTGAAGAGGCGCTGAAATGCGCTAATGCAGACGCTGTTATATCTGACGGAAAAAGTTTCTCTCTGCCTACATTTTCAATTGATGATTTCTGCACTGAGGAAACTTCTTCCGAATTTGCGTTCGGTGACAAAATCATAGTAATGAGTTCCGGCACTTCTTCCCACGTGAAGCTTTGTTTCTATACCGCCGAGGAATTCTTTTATCTCATTAAAGACAGCTACGGAATAATCAAAGCAAATCCCGATGTGGAAAAGCACTATGAGGGCGAACTTAAGCTTTTAACCTTCCTCCCCTTCTACCATATTTTTGGCCTTGTGGCCGTTTATATCTGGTTCGCTTTCTTCTCAAGAACTTTTGTTCATCTTCCCGACCTGGCGCCCCAGACTATTCTCGGCACCATTCGCAAGCATAAAGTAACCCATATTTTTGCCGTACCTCTCTTCTGGGAAAAGGTCTATGATGAGGCTATCAAAACTATCAAAGGCCGCGGTGAGGAGACCTATGCGCGTTTTGAGAAAGGCATGCGGATAGCATCTCTTCTTGGCGATATTCCCGGACTTGGAACTTTCTTCTCAAAGAAGGCATTTAAGGAAGTCAGAGAAAACCTCTTCGGCGAGAGTATATCCTTTATGATTACTGGCGGCAGTGAAATCAAAACCGAGGTACTTCGTTTCTTCAATGCAATAGGATACCCCCTTGCAAACGGCTTTGGAATGACTGAAATCGGAATTACCTCCGTTGAGCTAAGCACTAAATTTTCTGTTCGCTCTGCAGGATTTGTTGGAAAACCGCTCTCTTCCGTTGAATATAAGATCTCCGAGAATGGAGAGCTTCTTGTAAAGGGAAAAAGCCTTGCAGCATTAATCATTGAAGGCGATATCGTCAGACAAAAGGAATGCGGCTGGTTCCACACCGGTGATATGGCTGAAGAAGTTAATGGTCATTACCGCGTTTTGGGAAGACGAGATGACCTTGTTATCGGCTCTTCCGGCGAAAATCTCAACCCTAATCTTATTGAACCCAAAATATCTGTTGACGGTGTAAAACGCCTTTGCCTTATTCGTGATGATAAAGGCGAAGCTGTTTTGATAGCATCTGTCGGTCGTCATCTCAGTTCCGACAGCATTGAGCGTATCAAAACAGATTTGCGTGGGCAGATTTCCGCTCTTGGCCTTTCGTCCCAGCTCAGAAAAACCATTCTTGTAGAAAACGAACTGATGGGAGAACAGGAGTTTAAGCTTAACCGCAGACGCATATCCAAGGACTATTCTGCAGGAATTTTCAAGGAAGCTGTTGCAGTTTCTGCTGTTGAGGGCGAACCCGATGACAGTGAGTATTTGCGCGTTGTTGAACTTTTTGCTCTGGCTCTTGGTAAGAGTGCGCAGTCAATAACAAAGGAAAGCGACTTTTTCCTTGACGAAGGCGGAAGCAGCCTGGATTATTTCGTTCTCATCAGCGCCCTGAAAGAGGAATACGGAGTTGATGTTTCTTCCGTTGAAGGAGTCAGCTTGACCACTCCCGCATCCCTTTATAACTACATTAAAGGCGGTGGTTAATTTGTGGATCCGCTTTTGGAACGGATTTGTAAAAGTTACCGGTTGGCTTGTTCAAAAGCTTGTTTTCAGAACCAAGGTATACTGCGAAGATCCTTCCGTGCAAAATCGCAAAATAAAAGGAAACGCCATTATAATCTCGAATCATACTTCCATTTTCGACTATGCGGCCTTTCTCTTCGTTTTTATTTCAAGAACCCTCAGGTATCAGATGGCTGAAGTGCTTTTTAACAAAAAGCTTCTCGGTGTTTTGCTTAAGTGCCTGGGAGGAATTCGTGTAGACCGTAAAAGTCATAATTTCGGCTTCATTGCCGCATCTGAAAATATCCTTGCCAAGGGCGGTGTTGTCGGCATATTTCCCGAAAGCCGTCTCCCCCTTCCCGGAGAGGAAAGACCCATTCCCTTTAAGCCCAGCGCTGCATATCTTGCCTTAAATAGCGGCGCAAAAATAATTCCCGTTTATACTAATGGCGATTATTTCAGCACAAGACGCGCCCGTGTTTATATCGGCAAACCCTTCTATGCATCCGAGCTTATTGATGAATCACTTTCCGAGAAAGAAACTATTGATCTAGTTTCGCAGAAAATGCGTCAGCGCATTATAGATTTGGGGAATCAGCTCAATGAAGAAATCAACAAAGAAAAAAGAAAAGCATCTGTTTAAAAATCTGTTTTACTGGTTTGCCATACTTTCTGGTGCTATACCCGGATTCATCTATTTTCACCCAAAATACATATACTCCACCGCAGCATCAAGAAAGAAAATCAAAGGCGGTGGCTTGGTCGTCAGCAATCATTTAAGTGTATTTGATCCTATATATCTGATGTTTGCAATATGGTACCGAAGACAGCGCTTTGTATGTATGAAGGAGCTTTATGCTCTGCCTTGGGCAAGACGTTTCTTTAACCTGGCCCGTTGTATCCCCATCGACAGAGAAAACCCTGATTTTGATTCAATGCGGGAAATTATTAACGCTTTGAAAGATGATGAAATAGTCAGCATCTTTCCCGAAGGACATGTAAACGAGGATTCAGACAACCTTGATAACTTTAAGTCTGGCGCAGTTCTTATGAGCGTTATGGGCGCAAAACCTATTATTCCCGTTTATATCAGTAAACGTCCCGGTTTCGGAGGCGGCATTACCATAGTATACGGTGAAGCAATTGATCCCCTTGCCATTTGCGGCCGCCGTCCTTCCGGTGCGCAGATGAATGAAATAGCTTCCCTGCTCCAGGAAAAAATAGCTGAACTAAAAAATATTTGTGAGGAGAAGTCCAAATGATATATTCCACCAACATAGAACGCTTTTATCCCTATATGGATTCTGCAGACATAGAGCAGCTGCACGAATATACCTCTATGAGCGAAATGTGGCAGGATTGCTCTGTCAAATTTGCAGAGCGCATTGCTATAGAAGACGCCGGAAATAAATATACCTTTAATGAAACCGAAGACCTTGCTTCAAAGATTCGCGCAAAATTAACTGCTGCAGGCTGCACAAAAGGAAGCCGTGTCGGACTTTACGCGGAAAACAGCTTCGACTTTGTTGCCGGCTTTATTGCAATCACCACCCTTGGCGCAGTTGCCGCCGTTCTTCCTCCCCATCTCCCTGCCCAGGCTGTTCTTGGCTGTTCTATGCAGTTTGGACTCAAAATGCTTCTTTGCACGCCTGAGAAAAAGGACGACACCACCCTTGCCAGCGAAAAGCTCAATATCTCTGTAATATGCACCGATAATATAGGCGAAGATAAAATGTGCGCTGTTGCCTGCAATGCCGAAGACGGCTGTGCAATAGTTTTCACCGGCGGCACAACCGGTAAAAGCAAAGGCGCACTTCTCTCCAATGGTGCAATTATGCAGGGTGTTATGTACGGTTGCCTCGGCATCAAGGGTGTATTTGGCTCCAGATACCTTCTCTGCCTTCCCCTGACCCATGTTTTTGGACTTATACGCAATCTTCTTACCTCCCTCAGCACCGGAAGCACACTTTTCATCTGCCGCAATAATCAGGATCTTTTCCGCGACATAGCAGTCTTCCGTCCCACTATTCTTATTCTTGTCCCCGCTCTTGCCGAAATGGCACTTGCTCTTTCCAAAAAGTTCCGCCGCAACATGCTCGGCGATGACCTCAAAACCATTATCTGCGGAGCTGCCGCAGTTCCCCCTTATCTTGTTGAGGAATATAATAAGCTTGGAATTTCTCTCTATCCCGGCTACGGGCTCACCGAAAGCTCCAACCTCGTAAGTGGTAACCCCGATAATCTTGGCAGACCTGACTCTGTCGGTCTCCCCTTCCCCAATCAGGAGCTGCGCGTTGTTGAGGGTGAACTTTGGCTTCGCGGAAAAAATATTATGGATGGCTATATCGGCGCAGAAAATGAGAATGCTTTCACAGAGGATGGCTGGTTCCGCACCGGTGACCTTGTCCGTTTTGATGAGGAAGGATTCCTCTATATAACCGGTCGTGTAAAGGAAATCATTGTTCTTCCCAGCGGTGAAAATATTTCTCCCGCCGAGCTCGAAGCCCATTTCCTTGAGTGTGTACTCATTCAGGATTGCCAGGTTTTCGAAGACATTGCAGAAGGTGGCCGCCACATCCTCGCTCTCGAGGTTGTCCCCCGTGCTGCAGAAATCGCAAAGATTGGCGAAAATGCACCTGCTGCCATTATTTCTGAACTTGAGAAAATCAACGCTTCCTTCCCTGCATTCCAGCGTGTAAGCCGCATCGAAATCCGCGACAAGGATTTTGAGCGAACCAAAAGTATGAAGATTGTGAGATATAATAAATGCAAATGAGTAGATATGAAATAACCGAAAAGCTTCGTGATATTCTGGAGTTCACGCTCGGCAGCAGCCCTGAATTTTCCGAGGATTCCAGACTTATGGAGGATCTTGGCTTCTCCTCCGTCGATATGCTTTATATGATCATCGCAACTGAAGAGAGCTTCGGAATCAGATTCGAAAATCTTGGCATCAAGGATATTACAACCGTTGGCGCCGCGATAGATTACATAGAGGGCAAACTGAAATGAAATGGTGGCCCGAATGCTGTGTAAGCGGTGATATGATAAGGGTTAGAGTTGGCTCAATTTGGCATTACGGTATCTTTGTCAGCGAAGATGAAGTAATAGAATTCGGCCCTCCTCCCATTAATATTTCCGCGACAGGCAACAAAGAAAACCTAATTATGGCCGCAAGCATTGACGAATTTTCAGCAGGCGGAATTGTTGAAAGAGCAATCCTCACTCGTGAGGAACAGCGCAAACGCATTCCGCCCCAGAAAACCGTTGCTATCGCAAGAAGTCGTATCGGAGAAGGCGGATATGACCTTATCCATAATAATTGCGAGCATTTTGCCTATAAATGCGTGTTTGGTGTTGACCTTTCAACGCAAACTCAGTCTGTTCGCGACAAGTGGCTGAACCGTCCGATTTTCGATGTTTACATTATGAATATTCCCGAGGAAATGGAAATCCACGAAGTATACCCTCCCAGTCGTGAGAAATATATAAACAGCATTTCCAATCAAGCGGGAAAAGCTCAACGTTTTGCAGTTTGGCAGCTTCTTGAAAAAGCAATAGCACGAAGCTTCAACACAAAATTTGAAGATATCTCCTTTTCCGAGAACAAAGGCAAGTGGACTTGCGATAAGCTTCAGTTTTCTCTCAGCCACACCAAGGGCGCTGTTGCCGTTGTCGTATCTAATGGCTGCTGCGGTATTGATATCGAAAATCTCGAAGATTTTATTCAGCGCCATGGCGATGAAGACTACCTCAAAAAACTTGCCAAACGCATTTGCACAGGCAAAGAGCTTGGCTCTGTTTCTTCTCACAGAGACTTGATTTCCCTGTGGACAAAAAAGGAAGCTATTTTCAAATGTTTTGGCTCCGGTAATTTCTTTTCAAGAAAAATCGACAGTCTCTCTCACAAAAGCGAGAGCCGGCTTATCGGCTCTTCCTATGAATATATCGTTTCTGCTTGCGGAGAGAAACTTGATAAAATGCGTGTTTTCATATTCGAAAATAATGAAATCAAGCAGATAAATTCAGAAACAGGAAGAATATAATATGACATCCGGCACTATTGTGCTTATTATTGCAGCTCTTATTATCATCTTTTGGGTTGCCCCATGCTTTGTCATGGTCCTGCTCCTTTGTTATGGACATTGGGACCACGAAGCAGCAATGAAAAAAGAATATTATAAGCCATTTCATGATGAAATGGAAAGTTCCATTGAATTTCTGGAGAGTCTCAGCGGCAGACAAATCACCATTTCTGCACAAGACGGAGTCAGTTTATCCGCACGATGGTTTGATAATGCATCAAAACACACTATATTGCTGGCTCATGGCTTCATGGCATCTGCCTATTCCAACTTCTGTATCCATGCAAAATACTTTTATGAGCAGGGATTTAATTTGCTCATGATCGATCAGCGTGCCCACGGAAGAAGCGGCGGAAAAGCTGCCACCTTCGGAATTATAGAACAGTACGATATTGAGTGCTGGCTCAAGTGGCTCAAGTCTGATACCAACAGCAAGACTATTACTGCTTACGGAATTTCCATGGGAAGCGCTTCCATAGCCTATCTCTCATCTAAAATTGACCGTACTATGCTTGACTGCATGATATTGGATTGTGGCTTCACTTCCCCTTATTCTCAAATGGAGAAAGTTGCAAAGGAGCGTAATGTTCCCTGGCGGATAATGGCACCTTTGGTCAGAGTGTTTGGCATTTTGATGCTGAAAGCTGACCTTAAGCAGAGTGTAAGCGAGGCATTATCGGCTACCGAAATTCCTGCGCTTTTCATTCACGGCAGCAATGATAGCGTGGTTGATCCATCCCACTGCGAAATCAATTTCAATTGTTGCGCCTCCGATAAGGAAATTATCATTATTGAAAACTCCGACCACACAACAGCCTTTATTCATGGTGGAGATAATATCCGAACTAACATCTCCCAATTTATAGATAAACACACAAGGAGAAATGTATGAGAGAGTTTGAAATTTTTGCCGATTGCTCCTGTGATCTTGAACAAAGCATATGCAACGAACTAA
Organism: Oscillospiraceae bacterium; assembly: GCA_045638085.1. Classification (GTDB taxonomy): domain Bacteria; phylum Bacillota; class Clostridia; order Oscillospirales; family Oscillospiraceae; genus SIG459. The sequence goes on along the minus strand of JAZUAQ010000089.1, from coordinate 28,462 downwards.
ATATCACCCTTATTCCCGGCCACATCCGTCTCCCCGACGGAACTGAGATTGCTGCATATCCCCGTTGGGAAAATACAGGCGCAAACGAATTCTATGCTTCTCTTAAAAAAGAGCCGAATTCCTACACAACTTCGCCTCCCAATGTTTATGAGTTTGAAACTATCATTGAAGAAACTGTTTCCAAGGGAAAAGATATTCTTATAATGACAATTTCAAGCGGAATCAGCGGTGCATATAACTTTGCCCTTCAGGCCAAAAGCCATATTCAGGCAAAATTTCCCGATGCAAATATATTTATCCTTGACTCTATGAGATTCGGCCCCGGTTTTGGTCTGATGGTTATGCATGCCGCAGAGATGCGAGACAAAGGCTGCGGACTTGAAGAAATAGCCTCCTATCTCGAAAACAATAAAAACCGTTATCATCAGGCAGGTTGGCTGGATGACCTTTCCTTTGTTGCGAAGAAAGGCCGCATTACCCATGCAAAAGCATTTTTTGGAACACTTGCCGGTGTTAAGCCCATAGGCGAATTTGATTATAACGGTCTGACAACCGTTTTGGGAAAAGTCAAAGGCGCTAAAATGGCATACAGCGTTCTTCTCGATTACATTGAGAAGACCATTATCAATCCCGAAGAGCAGACAATTGTCATCGCTCATACCAGCCGTCTTAAAGAGGCTGAGGAATATAAAAAACTCATCAGTGAAAGACTCCAAGTTAAGGATATCCTTATTAAAGACGTTTTTCCATTCTGCGGAATTAATATAGGTCCGGGCCTTATGGCTGCATATTATGTTGGCAAGCCCATCAGCAAAGATCTGCAGGATGAAAGAAATATGTTCGAAGAGATAATATCCGGAGGTGCAAAATGAGAAAATTAAAATCCAAGTTTTCTATCGGTCTTTACGCATGTTCAGGTTTCGGCATCAACCTTCTTAACCTTGTAATGGGTTCCTATCTTTGCTCCGCCCTTCTCATCGGTGGCTTTGGAACCGAAAATGCCATTTTGAATCAGACCTATCTTGGAAAAGACCTTGTTATTGCCGCACTTTGGGGAACTTTTGTTCTCATAGCAAGAGTTGTCGACGGTATCATTGATATTCCCATGGCTGCATTCACAGACAAGCTCCGCAGCAGATTCGGCCGCAGACGTCCCAGCCTTGTTATCGGTCTTGTCCCCATGCTTCTCAGCTATGTTCTTTTCCTTGCCATCCCCGATAAATCCGGAGTCAGCCTTCTCAACACCGTATATTACTGGATAATTCTCTGTGTGTTCTATAGCTTCTATACCCTTACTATGACCACCTATTATTCCACCTATACCGAGATTGTTGATAACGAAAGCGACCGCCGCCTTCTCTCCAATATCAAGGCTGTATTTGATATTTTCTATTTTATCGTCGGATACGTTGCGATCAGAGCAATGCTTAACGGTATGAATGTCCGAATCGTTGCCCTTATGGTTCTTCCCATTGCTGCAACCATGCTTATCCCCCTCTTTATGATCAAAGAGCCCAGCAACCTTGACGAAAAGAACGTTACATATAAAACCGTTGGTCTTATAGGCTCTCTCAAGCACACCTTCAAAAACAGATCCTTCGTACTTTGGATGATTGTTCATTCCTTCATGCAGTTCGGTGTTCAGCTTTTCCTCAGCGGCATAAATGAGTATTTCTCCTCTGTCGGAATGAATATGATTTTCGTAATGATGTCCACCTTTGCTCCCGTTCCCTTTACATTCATATTGTATAACAGATTTGTTCGTAAGAGAGGCTTCGGTTTCGGCATTCGTTACACATTTCTCATGTTCTCCATCGGTATGATTTGCCTTTTTGGTGTTTCCTTCATACAGGCAACTGCACTGAAAACTGCCCTTGCAATTGTCTCCGGTATTATATGTGCATTTGCCGTAGGTGCAATTTTCGCTTCCGCATATTCCATTCCCAGCCAGCTTGCTGCCGAAGAAGAAGCAAGAACCGGCATTTCCAACTCTGCAATGTACTTTGCTGTTCAGGGTCTTTTTGACGGCGTAGCTTCCGGTATAGGCGCAGGTCTTGTGCTCACCGCCCTCAAGCAGGCTTCCCTCGGCAAAGAGCCCGGTGCAATTATTTATCTCACTCTTATTGCCGGACTTGCTACTCTTGTCGCTGCATTCCTCACAGCAATTCTGCCCAAATCTGTACTTAACATCGGCAAGAAGGAATAATCTATATTTGGAGTTAAGCCCATGAACATTAAACGTATCGATGGCATTTTATTTGGTAAGATGCTTCAAAACGGTCTTGCCAGTCTCAAAAGCATCGAGGAAAAACTTAATATGCTGAATGTTTTTCCCGTTGCTGACGGCGATACGGGAACAAACATGTGTCTTACTCTTGAAAACGGTCTTCGTAATGCAAAGCCCAACAAAGAGCTTGGCACATTTCTTCGCTCCGTAAGCGAAGGAATGCTCTATGGCGCCCGCGGCAATTCCGGCGTTATACTCTCCCAGCTCTTTAATGGCTTTGCTATGGAACTTGTCCGCTGCTATAGTGCAGGCACGGGCGAACTGAAAAATGGCTTTTATCGCGCATATAAAGTTGCTTACAGTTCTGTTGTCCGTCCGGTGGAAGGCACAATTTTAACTGTTGCAAGAGAAGGTATTGAAAATATCCGCCACCAGATTCGACGTGACACCAGTGTTGAGCAATTCTTCTCGATGTATATAGCAGAAATGCGAAAAAGTCTCTCCTACACCCCTCAACTTCTGCCTGAATTAAAAGAGGCCAATGTTGTCGATAGCGGTGCTATGGGCTATATTGCAATTATTGAAGGTATGCTCAAATATCTCTACGGTGATAAAATTGAGTACACCCCCTCTCCTGTCAAAGAAAATATTGACCCGGATTTTTCTCTTTTTGATGAAAACAGCAAGTTCATTGAAGGCTACTGCATGGAATTTATCCTCCAGCGCCTCAATGACAAATCATATTACGGCAATTTCCGTATGGCCTCTTATCTGAAAGAACTTGAATCTCTCGGAAACTCTATTGTGGCAATCGAAAACGGATCTCGTATTAAAATTCATATTCACACCCGCGTTCCCGCCAGAATCATTGAGCTTAGCCAACGTTACGGTGAATTTATAAACTTCAAGCTTGAAAACATGCAGCTTCAACATAACGAAAAGCTTGAGATGGACAAAAAACAACAGCCCAAATCCGTTCTTTCCATTATTTCAGTTGTAAACGGAGAGGGTATGAAAGAAATATTCTCAGGCATAGGCTGCGACATAATTCTTGAAGGCGGCGCTTCATCAAATCCCTCCGCTCAGGACTTTGCCGAGGCTTATTCTTCAGCTAATGCCGACTATATTGTTGTACTTCCCAATGACAAAAACATTATGGCTGCTGCAAAACAGGCTGCAGAGCTTCGCAAAATGGATAACGTGATCATTCTTCCCACGAGGAACATGATCGAAGGTTATTTCACCCTTGCAATGGATGTTCCTGACAGCAAGGATGCGCAGTTCAGAATCCGTCAGATGAAAAGTGGAGTGGATTCCATCCATACTGTTTCCCTTGCTCTCGCCGCAAGAGACAGCAGCTATCATGGCATACACTGCAAAACCGGAGACTGCCTTGCTTTCCTGGACGGTGAACTTGCCGCAGTTGATTCCAAGCTATCCTCCGCATTAATTTCCGCACTGTTAACTGAGTCTCTGGAGGAAAAATCTGCTTTTGTACTCTTCCGCGGAAAAGATGTGGATGAAGAAGCCGAAGAAGCTCTTTCAGCAATACTCTCTGAAAAATTTCCGGATATTGAGCTCAGCTTCCTATACGGAGGCCAGAATGTATATCCCTGGCTTATAGGAATTATCTAAATGAATTGGATACTGATAATTTTAATCATTCTAATCGCAATTAATATCATTGCATTTCTCATACTGGCAGCGGTTTTATACTCTGTCTTGCTTGTCCGTACCAAAAAGGAAAAATGGGGACGGGACGTAAGTATGCCTGAAGATCCAGAATATGTTGCCATGTACAACGAGGGTCTTGATTGGGGAATGCATCACGATGACGTTTGCAACGAATTGGAAATCAAAAACGGAAAGTACAGACTTTTTGCCAAATATTTTGATTTCGGTTTCAACAAGGCTGTAATAATCATTCCCGGAAGAATGGAGTGCTGCTCCTATTCATTCAGCTTCGCTGAGCCATACCGCAAAGCGGGCTACAATGTGCTTGCCATCGATGTTCGTGCCCACGGTCTCTCCGACGGAAAGATTTGCTCTCTCGGTTACAAGGAATACAGTGATGTAATAGAATGGGGTAAGTATCTCCACGAAAATCTTGACATAAATGAAATAGTGCTTCACGGCATTTGCATTGGCGCATCTACCGCGTTATTTACAATGGTTGCCGAAAAATGCCCCGAATACTTCCGCGCCATGGTGGCTGACGGCATGTATGTCAGCTTCGGTGAAAGCTTCAAAAACCATATGATAGAAAAAAAGCGCCCTCTCTTCCCCTTCTATCCTTTGGTAATGCTCTACATACGTATCATTTCCGGCGCTGATGCTGTTCATGACGGTCCCCTCCGCAGAATACCGCAGCTGAAAAAACCTATATTATTCCTTCACAGCCGAAAAGACATCTATTCTCTCCCGCAAAAAACCGAAGAGCTTTATGCTAATTGCGGCTCCCAGTTCAAAAATATAGTCTGGTTTGATGAAGGTGGGCATTCACGCGTTCGCTTTAATAATCCCGATGAATATGATAATGCAATAAAATACTTTCTTGATTCTTTGTCCAAAAAGTATTAAATTAATTGTGTAAATACCCTGCAGCCTAAATTGGCTGTTTGGTAAATATATTTTGTAAAGGAAAGAGAAACTATGGAAAAACAGATTAGTACCGGCAGCGTTCTTGCATGGGGTATTGTTGCTCTCGCACTTTGCTATATTCCCATTCTCGGCATAATCTTTGCTTGCATTGCAAGAAAGCGCGCAAAGAACTTTATCAGACTTAACGGAAGCGCATACGGTCCTGCAAAGGTCGGCAATATTCTCAGCAAAATTGCTCTCCCCATCAGCATCGTTATGCTCGTTATCTGGGTCATCTATGCTATTGGTCTCGGTGCTCTCATTGCCAACCTCTAATCATAATCAGTACTCAGTAAATTTATAAAAGCAGGCATTTTCACGGATTGCTCCTTGAAAATGCCTGCTTTTATATTATAATTACAACTAATATTATTAGTTTGGTATATCCCATCCCATATATGGAAATAATGTGGATATGCCGTGAAAGGAGAATGCTTCATGGCTGAAAATTTGGCTAGACAGCCCCGCAGGAGATGTAAAATCAAAAAATTGGCCATAGGCATTATCATAGCAATCCTTATTTTTTCTGTTCTTTCAATGATTGGCTCATCGATTGTATTCGGAATTATGTTTGCAAGACGCCCGCTTGCACCGGATACACTTGAATTATGTTATAGCCATATCAGCAGCGATGATTACCCCAGAAGTGAACACTCCTTTATTTCTGGAGATAATGTTCTACAGGGGTATCTTTACGGCGAAGAAAACGAAAACGGAATAATAATAATGGTTCATGGCGTCGGTGCCGGAGCAGACAGCCATCTTGCCGAAACTCTTGATTTCGTAGACCGAGGATGGACTGTATTCAGCTTTGACGGCACAGGTTCAAGAGAGAGCGAAGGAAAAAGTCTTGTAGGTTTTAGCCAGATGAATCTGGACCTCAGCGCCGCAATAGAATATGTCTCTTCTCTTTTTTCAGATAAACCTATATTCCTTTATGGGCATAGTATGGGCGCATATGCCTCTGCAACTGTTCTTGATAACTATCCCCAAATAAAGGCAGCAGCCCTTCTGGCGGGCTTTAATGAGCCCATTGAAACCATGTATTACCATGCATCAATCCGCGTTGGTCCAATTGCAGCCCTCGAATACCCCTTCCTTGTCCTCCATAACAGAATGCTATTTAAAGACGCCGCAAACGAGTCGGCTGTATCGGCTATAAACAAATCTAATATTCCTGTTTTAATTATACAAGGCAGCAAAGATGATGTTGTGGACAACAATATCAGCATATATGGTAAGCGGGAAGAAATTACAAATCCTGACGCAAGATATTTATACACCGAAGAAAATTATAGGAACATGCATTCAACTCTTTGGAAAACAAGTGATGCAGCAAAATACTTCACAGAAAAGCAGGATGAGCTTTCTAAATTGAGAAAAGAATACGGCAGTCCTCTCAGCGGCGAAGTTCTCTCAGAGTTTATTGGGACTCTTGACAGAGCGCGGCTCTATGAACTTGATAATAATTTTATGGAAGAAATATCCGCTTTCTTCCTTGAAAACGCAGCATGAAAAAGGTATAAGCACAAACTGTGCCTCACTGAGTTATATAAAAACATTATACTGCCACTAGTAGCATTTTTAGTAAGCAGAAATAGCCACTCCTATTAGTCAGGAGCGGCTATTTTTATAATTATATATAGCTCAATATTTCCGATAGGCAGTCTGTGAAAATTTGAAAGGAGTTTGCCTCTTTACATTCAAACAATGAGCAGACGACGCTCGTTTACATGGTGACCAAACTCAGGCATGAAAACAAAACTTTCTTTATCGGGATCGAGCATACTCTGGATAATGGGAGGCATATAGCTGGAAGTGAAGCAAAAGCCGTATTTCAAATCATGATAGCCCTGAGAAAGTCCACCGGCTTTCTTCACCTTCAGCACTGCGGTCTTGGTGGGGTTCCAGTGGGTCTTGAAATCCACTGCCATATCGTCCATGGTGTAGTCCTCACCGTTGATGTTCCAGACGATGTCTTCGCGCTCGAATCTCTCGCCGTCCACGAACAGGGTGCCGGGACGCAGCTGGGAAAGGAACACACCGCGGTAATAGGGCAGACGGATCTTAAACTGGAAGCCAACGACCTCTCCGTTTTCTACAATATTACGGAATCCTACGGATTGAATAACCTGTTTTTCCATTTTGCTCCCCTCCTCAGTCTCCAATGAGATTCTTCAGCATGATATGCTGCTTACGAAGGGTCTGACCCACTTCGTAGCCCTCATCATACTTATCTGCGCCTTCATACTCGCTGAGCAGATAGCCGTCCCAACCGTGCTCCTGCAGGATTTTGATGATTGAAGGATAAGGAATGGTGGTCTCTTCAAATTCATCGCTCATATTGATAAACTTTGCGTGGCAGCAGTAAATATAGGGCAGCAGAGGAATGATATCCTCGGGCATATTGGGATCAAAGGCGGGATCTCTCCATTCACCGGGAGCAAACTCAGTGCGGAATACGCTGAAGTCGATATTCAGACCGAAGTTCTTGGTGCCGGTCTCCTTGATAAAGTCCACATAGTCGGTTACCATCTTGCCCTTCAGGTTGGAGGGAATATGTATCTCAGGGCACATTTTGAGATTGAGCTTCTCAGCCAGAGGCAGAGCGCCCTTGATAATCTCGCGCCAGTTTTCCACGGGCTCGAGGGTGTCGTTGATAACGGGCATCTTGGTGCGCAGAACGGTGAAGCCCAGACGGTGAGCCAGACGCAGGTCACGGCAAAGCATTTCAATGCTTTCCTCAGTGGTCAGTTCACGGTTGCCCAGCACATGGCTATCAATCCAATGGCCATATTCCACGGGAACAACCTCATATTTGTCGCACAGACGGAACCAGTTTTCCACCCACTCGTCGGTGGGATAGGGATAGTTTTCAATGTGTGTGTTGGCAAGGATTTCAATGCCATGAGCGCCCATATCACAGGCATCTTCAAAACAGTCCTCCAGAGTCTTGGTCAGACCAAATTCTGCAGAATAGCTGTAAAATGCAACGCCGCGCTTGGGGCCGGGTCTGTCATAAACGTACAAGTTTCTTCCTCCTTTGTGATTTGGGATCGGCTTTATTAAACGGGATTAGTTCATAATAATGGTAACTTTGAAGATGAATTATTTCTATCAATTTTTTGTCGCTGCTTATTCCAAAAAGCGGTTTAGTACTCTTGCATCTCGAAATGGCAGGAGATGCTGTACATCCCGCAGCAAAAAAACATAATTATTTTTTGTATTTCTCAGCCATCCAGGGCAAGACGAGCAGCACCGCAAATGCCGGCATCGTTGCCCAGAGAGGCGAGGACAAAGGCTGTTTCCTCAGCTGCAGGGAAAGCGTAGCCGCGGAAGTATTTAGCCACAACATCAATTATAATCTGTCCGGCTGCAGATACACCGCCGCCAATGACAAACACCTGAGGATCGCAAACACAGGATACCGCCGCCAGTGCCCGTCCAAGAGCATCACCGAAGAAATCCACAACCCCCAGAGCCAGAGGATCCCCGCTCTTAGCAAAGTCAAAGACATCCTTAGCGGTTACAGCCTCCAGTGCACCCAGAGGGGACTTCTCCCCTGCGGACAGACGGCGATTGGCTTCGCGCACGATGCCGGTGGCGGAAGCATACTGTTCAAGGCAGCCCCGCTTGCCGCAGCCGCAATACTCGGATTCAGATGTTGATATTTTAATATGGCCTATCTCTCCGCCGGAGCCGTGTACACCGGAAAGAAGCTTGCCGCCAATAATTATACCGCCACCTACGCCGGTGCCAAGAGTGACAAACACCACATTATCGCAGCCCTTTCCGCCGCCAAGCCACATCTCGCCAAGAGCTGCAGCATTGGCATCATTTACAGCCTTAACGCTAAAACCGCACATTTCAGAAAGTTCTCCGGCCACATCTCCGCCCCAACCGTTAAGATTGACGCAAGGCTTAACATAGCGCTCATCCAATACCGCACCGGGAACTCCGAGACCTGCACCCAAGACAAGATCAGAGTTAATATTTTTTTCCTTAAGCTTAGCCTTGAGAGAGTCGGCTATATCGGGAAGAATTTGCTCTCCTACATTTTCTGCACGAGTAGGGATCTCCCATTTATCCTTAAGTTCACCCTCAACGGTAAAAAGTCCAAGCTTCACACTGGTACCGCCAAGGTCAATTCCAAAAACGTATTTCATAAAAACACCTCGTAATCTTTCACTGTTGACCATATTAAAAAAGGGCCGTTGTCGGCCCTTTTTCTTATTCCTCAAAAACTACCACGGAATGGGTTTCGGAGGACTGAATGGCTGCTTCCATCAGTCGCATTACGCGGAGGGCATGCTCCTGAGTTACTATCTGCTGCTCGGTACCGTCTATTGTTGCAACAAGATTCATATAAAGCTCATTGTTGTCGAATTCGGGTACAGGGAGAGGCAGCACCTGCGTAGAGTTATCGCCGCGGGGAGCCATGGTCTTGGTAAGACCGGCACCGGCGAGGATGGGGGTGGCATCCTTGTCTTCCCAGGAACTGAGACGAACCATTTTGCCTTCGCACTCCCAGTTATCTACTATAGCAGTGCCGTCCTTGCCGGCAACATACCAAAGAGGAAGATTAGCAAAGTGACAAGTGCCGACTTCCATGAGAGCGGTGAGTCCACTTTCAAAGGTCAGATGGATCTTGAGGCCATCATCAACTTCATCGTTGGTGACATTGGTCAGATCGCAGAAAACATACTTGATCTTCTCGGGCACCAAGAAGAGAAGGCGATCCAGAAGATGAACGCCCCAGTCGAGCATCATGCCGCCGCCGAATTCCTTCTTGCCGCGCCAGTCACCGGGGATACCACGGGAGCCAAGAACACGGCATTCGATATTGAAGACCTCGCCGATGAGCTTTTCATCGTAAATTTTCTTTACAATTCTGAAATCCTCATCCCAACGGCGATTCTGACGGGGATAGAACACCTTGCCGGTCTCCTTGCTGACAGCCATAACTTCCTCAAGCTCGGTGCTGTTGAGCATAACGGGCTTCTCGCAAAGAACATGCTTGCCGGCACGCATTGCGGCAATTGCTTCTTCCTTGTGGAGGTGGTTGGGAGTGGCAATCAGAACAATGTCAACATTGGGGTCGGACAGTATCTCATCATAATCGGCATAGACATGGTATCCACGCTCGCGGGCCCAGTCGCAGCAAGCAGGGTCGATATCATAAATTCCGCTGAGGCTCAGAACAGTATCCACATCGGAATCGGTCTCATGAAGCTTACCCTCGGGAATACCGGGAATACCAGCCCAGATGGGATTTCCGCTGCCTGTTGCAATAGCCTTGGCGTGGCCTTTGCCCATACCGCCGCAGCCCAAAAGTGCGATGTTTTTCATTATTATTTATCTCCTTGGTTTATATGACAAACTGATTTATGTAACGAGCGCTGAGAACTATGGAATCCACTATGCGCTCTTTGCTGTTTTCAAAGGCCTTGTCCTCAACCTCAATGCAGACGGGGCCATTATAGCCGATGTCGGTAAGGGCGGAAATATACTTGCCCCAATCCACATCACCAAGTCCGGGAAGCTTGGGACTCATGAAATCCAGAGGATAAGCCATAACACCAACGCGGTCAAGACGGTCGTGATAAAGCTTGATATCCTTGATATGGACATGGAAGATCTTGTCCTTAAATTCGTAAATGGGCTTGATATAGTCGATCATCTGCCAGATGAAATGGCTGGGGTCATAGTTGATGCCCAGATTATCAAAGGGCAGAGCTTCGAATATCTTCTCCCAGTTGGCAGGAGTGGTGAATATATTCTGACCGCCGGGCCACTGATCGGCGCCGAAGAGCATGGGGCAGTTCTCAATTGCGACCTTGACGCCCTTTTCCTGTGCATAAGCGAGAATGGGAGTCCACACAGCCTTGGCAAGCTCGATGTTCTCTTCAACAGTCTTGTTCTGATCACGGCCAATAAAGGTGGTAACCATATTAACGCCTAGCAGAGCACTCATCTCGATAACATGATAAATATGCTCAACAGCGGCTGCGCCCTTCTCGGGGTCAAGAGCGTTGGGATAGAAAGCCAGAGAGGTGATGGTCATGCCATACTTCTCGAAAAGAGCTTTGACGGAGGCAATATATTCGGGGGAAGTATTGGTGACATCAATATGGCTGACACCTGCATAGCGGCGTTCTGCCTTACCGGCGGGCCAGCAGGCAACTTCAACGCAGGAATAGCCGGCTTTGCTGGATTCAGCGAGCATCTCTTCCAGATTCCAGCCGTCCAGAATTGCAGAAACAAGTCCTAATTTCATGAGTTTCTCTCCTCCTCAAAAATACTATTACTCGGTACACATCGTCGGCACCGAGTAAGATATTGAATTATTCATGTAACGACAGGGTCAGGCCATCAGCCTGACCCTGTCATTGCGTATGTTATCAGTCGAGAATGATTTCCTTGCCGGTGGCAGCAGACTCGTAAATAGCTTCGAGGATCTGGGTGACCTTGTAAGCCTGCTCGGGCTTGACCAGAGGCTCGGTGTCGTTTGCGATTGCATCCAGCCACTGACGAGCTTCAACATAACCGGGCTCTTCGCCGTTGCTGCCCTCAAAGTAAGCAACAACACCTGCGCCGCAGATCTCTTCATCGGTGAGGAGGCCGTTGTGGCCGCGGTTGATGATGAGCTTGTTCTGGGGGAAGCTCATGCCGGAATAGACCTCTGCACCGGCCTTGGTGCCGCAGAGGGTGGTGGAAGCTTCGCGGGAGATCTGCATGTTGATGGCCCAGGCTGCCTCCAGCTGGATAGCTGCGCCATTTTCAAACTTGATCATACCGAAAGCAGAGTCTTCAACTTCATAGGTTTCGGGATCCCAGGGTCCGAACATATTGCCTTCAACAGCCTGGGGCAGGTGGCCCAGCTTGTAGAAGACCTGACCGGTGACGGAAACGGGCTTATAGTTATCCATGAGCCAGAGGGTCATGTCCAGAGCATGAGTGCCGATGTCGATCAGGGGGCCGCCGCCCTGAAGAGCCTTGTTGGGGAATACGCCCCAGGTGGGAACGGCACGACGGCGAACAGCGTGAGCCTTGCCGAAATAGATATCGCCAAGCTCGCCTGCGAGAACGCTCTTATGGAGCATCTGAACTTCGGGACGGAAGCGGTTCTGATAACCGATGGTAAACTTCTTGCCGCTCTTCTTCCATGCATCGATCATGGCCTTTGCATCCTCGCTGCTGTGAGCCATAGGCTTCTCGCACATAACATGCTTGCCTGCCTCAAAGGCTGCAACGGTGATGGGACGGTGGGCAACATTGGGGGTAAGAACATGAACGACCTCGACCTCGGGATTGGCCAGCAGCTCGTTATAGTCGGAATAAACCTTGGCACCGGGGGCACCGTATTCCTTGGCAGCCTTCTCTGCGCGCTCAATGAGAATATCGCAGAATGCAACCATCTCGCACTTATCTGCGAGCTTGGTCAGAGCGGGCATGTGCTTGTTGTTGGCAATACCGCCGCAGCCAACGATACCGATTTTCAGCTTCTTCATAGTAATTAACCTCCGTTTATAAATCTTAGCATGGCGAACTTCGCCTATTTAACTAGCATTAACTTACCACTTAATAAGCATTTCTTCATCCTAATTAATGCCCGTTTTCGGTCTGAAATTCTTTACACCAAGTCTATAAAATCACTTACGCGGGCGCAAACGACAAGAAATGTATCTTATTTTTTGTTCTAATTTTATCTTATCAGTGTTAAAAGAATAATTACCCCATAAAAACCCACATCAACAGGCTTTTGCGGGGTAATTATATTAATGACTTTTTGCGTATCAAAGCTCACGGAGAATAAGAATAAATTTGACCTCGTGAGGCAGCATCTGGGTACTGAGATTGATAGCACCATTCTCACAATCATAGTAGCGGACTATGCGCTGAGGATGAACAATGTCGTTGAGATAGCGGATATCATGGGGCTGCAGTCCGTCAATAATTCCGTAACCGAGCCATTGGTCAAAAAGGCTTCCGTACTCGCGGTTCAGCGTTGTAACGATAACCTTATAACGTCCATCCTGAAGGCCATTCAGATTGATTTCAATATCCTTGGTGGCAGCATCGCGGAAATATGTATAGACATTGTCGTGAGTAACATTCTCGCCGTTTGTCAGGCAGTACAGGTCCGTAAAATGGGCGTAATTGCAAAGAACAATGTTGTAGGTGTTGATAGCGTTTGTTGTGACAAGAAAATTGGGCTCTTTGTGCACAAGGAGAGTATTAATGATTCCCAGTCTTTTTAGAGCTGAAAATCCAGGCTTCTTCAGTCCGTCCTTTGAAATGATTCCTGTACCACCGAAAAGGATTCTTGTGGTGTCGATATATTCGGTATCGATGTCGGAGAGCTGCCAATAGCCGATAACATCCACCAGACCAACAAGGTCGATGGTGTTCTTTGTGATAAAGGTCGCCTGATAGGCACTGTCATTCATGTGATTGCGGGTTCGGACATCCTGACTGAACACAGTGAGCCAAACCGACATTTTTTCACCGAAGCATTCATTTATAGTAGTACATATGCTTTCCACCCTGTTTCTTATGTAGTCGGGATCGGAAGAAATTATATAGTGGCCCCTCTGAAGCAGAGAGTCCGCAGGCTCATAGGGCATTGCACACAGGGAAAGAAAATCGGGCTTGATACCCCAGTCACAGAGATGCCTTGATACCTCGCCTATAAAACCGTTATCATTGGCTATGTGTTGTTCCGGTCCTCCGACAAGCATTTTAGGGAGCAGGGATTTTATCATATTATATATGGTGCGAAAACGCATTGCATATTCCTTGGGGGTCTCAAGAAACTCAAGGGACACATCGTGAAATGCACATATCTCCACACCCCACTTCTCAACTTCTCCGGCACCGAAGGTGTTGATGCAATGTCGTATCAGAGCAGAAGCCTTTTTTTCAAACTCTCTCTCAGATATTAGCTGACGTGGCACATCGCCTCTGTATAGGTTTTCAGAACGGGAAACGAGGGTATTATAATCGCCCTTGGATGAAAGGTCCAAAAAAGGTGTAAGTTTCAGGGATAAAAGGAGCTCAACAGCGCGGTCAAACTGTGAAAAGTTATATTGCCCATTTCCGATTGTAGGCATGGATTCTTCAGTCAGAACACTTTCAATGCGAGCAAAGCGAAATCCTATTTCATCCTGAAGCAAGGAGAGCTGAGAGATAATATTAATATTGCTGAGACTCTTCAGCGTACCAAGATTTATCATCTCTCTCCATATGGGCTGAACGGGCCGGAAAGAGGACACATCCTCCACCTTGTATTCCATATGGTCCGGGAATCGATATTTGCCGAGAGATTTAACGGGCTCCTGCCCGGCCAGCATTTCAAGATTTTCACGAACATTATCGTACTCAACTTCGTGATATGGCTGCTGCTCAACCACGGCGGCGGTTTCTTCAGCGAGAGATTTTCGGAATTCATTTGGAGCCATATCATACTGCTTACGAATAGCCGTGCTCAAGGCGCTCACGTTAGGAAATCCGTTATTATAGGCTATTGCTGTGATAGTCTGATCGCTGTTTCGCATGTCCTCCACGGCATGACGAAGCCGAACCTCCTGAAGATAGGTTTTGAAGTTCATGCCGGTAATGCGCTTGAAGAGACGGGAAAGATAAGAAGGCGAAAGACAAGTTGTGTCTGCTAGATCCTCCAGACGAATATCGTGCATATAGTTGCTCTCAATATAAGATATTATTTGTCTTCCACGAAGCTGATTATCCTCACTTCCGCAGAGTGTTGGGCCTCCGGCTACATAATGAGTGGTGTTGAGATAATAAAGCAAGGAATAACATAGCTCCAGCTGACGGAGTTCTTTACATTCTATATTTTCAAAATAGTTCAGCGCAAGATGAGAAAGCATCTGGCGCAAAAGACTATAATCTCTCTGCTCATCCTCGGCGGAATTGCATACAATGCGCCCCAAAACTCCGGCCCTGCTCTGGGAATAGAAGTCATGGTCTATGCGTATAAGCATAATGAGATTGCTGCCATGTCCGGTTATATCGAAAGATGTATCAGGCTCAACGAGCATAATACCATTATCATTAAGATATGATGCGTGACCTTCCAGCTGGACCTGCACTTCGCCATTGAGCATCATAAGAAAGCAGGCATTGTGCCACTGGCGACGCACACAACCCTGAACAGACAAAATGCTGATATCCACAACCGGAGGATTACTGGAACTATATGCCATGTTAAGTCTCCTTTATATTTATACAATGATGATATCATCCGCTTGTCAAAAATTCAATATGATTTTTTGACCTAATTTACATTTGCCCAAATCAAACCCCATAGATTGTTCCTATAATCTCAATTTTTCGCAAGAAAACATACAAATTATCCGTAGAAATAATATACTCAAAGAATTACTCTAAAATAAACCGTATAATGAACTTTTATATGCCAATTCAGGCAAAAAGGCAATGTGTTTGAGAGGAGGCGTTTACCACGGAGCTGGAACTGAAGAACATAACGAAGATTTATCCTGGCGTTACCGCCCTGGACAATGTATCCATTTCCTTCAAAGAAGGCGAAGTTCACGCACTGGTCGGTGAAAACGGCGCAGGAAAATCCACCTTCATCAAGACCATAGCAGGCGCAATCCACCCTAATTCCGGTGAGATAATTATCGATGGCAAAATCTATCCATACCTTGAGCCCGCTCAGGCTCTGAATCTGGGTATCGCCGTTGTCTATCAGGAAATGATACAGATGGAAGCCATGTCCGTTATGGACAACATCTTCATCGGAATGCAGGATTCCAAAGGCCCCTTTGTTAATGACAAGGCCCGCTTTAAGAAAACCACCGAGCTGCTGGAGCGTTTCCGCTGCCACGTTTCCCCCAAGACTCTCATTCGTGAGCTTTCCATGGCAAACCGCCAGATTATTGAGATAGCAAAGGCTGTTGTTAAAAACGCCAAGATCGTCATAATGGACGAGCCCACTGCCTCCATCACAGTGGAAGAGCAGCAGCGTCTTTTTGAGATAGTCAAGGAGCTGAAGGCCGATGGCGTCACTGTAATCTACATTTCCCATCGTCTTGAGGAGCTCTTTGAAATTTGCGACCGCGTCTCCGTTCTCCGTGACGGTCAGTACATCACCACCGTTAACATTGAAGATACCGATAAACATGGCCTCATCAGTCTGATGGTTGGCCGTGAACTCTCCGAGACCTATCCCAAGAAGCCTCCCTGCGGCGATGAAGTTATTCTTCGCACCGAAAACCTCTCCGGTAATGGTCTTACCGATATCAACATCGGACTGCGCAAGGGTGAAATCCTTGGTTTTGCAGGACTTGTTGGTGCCGGCCGCACCGAGCTTATGCACCTCATATACGGTGCCGCCAAGAAAATCGGCGGCCACATCTATCTGGGCGACAAGGAAGTCAATTTCCACAGTCCCGCCGATGCTCTCAACGCCGGTATCGGTCTCATTCCCGAGGACCGCAAATATCAGGGCTGTTTCCTTGAAAAGCCCCTGTTCTGGAATGTATCCATATCCAATATAGACAAGCTCAGCAATGCGGGCTTTGTGAATCACAAAGCCGAAATGGTTCAGGCCGAGGACTATAAGGAAAAAATGCACATAAAGGCTCCCACCATGACTCAGTTGGCCCTCTCCCTTTCCGGCGGCAACCAGCAGAAGGTGGTTATAGCCAAGGCAATGGCTGGTCTTCCCGATATTCTGATTTTCGATGAGCCCACCCGCGGAATCGATGTTGGTGCCCGCCACGAAATTTATCAGATGATGATTGATCTTACTCAGCTGGGCAAATCCATTCTGATGGTTTCCTCCGATATGGAGGAACTTCTGGGCATGTCCGAGCGTATAGTTGTCCTCCACGAAGGCCACCAGACCGGCATTCTTAACCGTGAGGACTTCTCACAGGAAACTATTCTGGCCCTTGCATCCGGAGTTTGAGAGGAGTACAAAAATGGAAAAACTTTCTGAGCCCAAAGTTGCAGTCAAAGAAAAGAAGTCCTTTGGAAAGATTTTTACCGATCTTTCTATGCCCATTCTTCTTGTTCTGCTTATAGTAGTTTTCAGCATTCTGTCCGACAAATTCTTCACCAGCCTGAATCTGACCAATATTCTTGTTCAGAATGTACATATCGCAGTCTGCTCCTGCGCAGTTATGATGATAATGGTCTCCGGCGGATGCGATCTGTCCATCGGTTATCAGATGTCCGTTGCCGCAGTTCTCATTACCAAGTGCATCAGCCAGGGCATTCTTCCCGCTTGGGTAGCAATTATCCTCGGCATTCTTCTCTGCATGGTGCTTGGCAGCTTCAACGGCGTCATGTCTCAGGTGCTCAAGAGCCACACTATGATAGTCACCCTCGGTACCATGTCTATCTTCCAGGGTATCTCCTATCTTATCTCCGGCTCTAAGACCTTCCATAATCTTCCCAGAGCTTACATGTATATCGGACAGGGCCGTCTTTTCGGCTGGCTCCCCCTGAATATCATCATAATGGTAGTCATCGTTGTGATAGTGGCCATTATCATGGGTAAAACCTCTATAGGCCGCAAGATCTATGCCGCCGGTGATAACCCCGAAGCCGCCCGTCTCGCCGGTCTCAATGTCCGCAAGATAAAGATCCTGGTCTTCACCTTTGCTGGTCTCCTGGTTGGCATATCCGCAATCCTTATGTCCGCACGCGCCGGCTCTGCCGACTCCGGCACCGGCACCGGCATTGAATTCACTGGAATCACCGCCTGCGTTCTCGCAGGTGTTGCCCTCAAGGGCGGCGAAGGTACCCTCTGGAAGGTAATAGTTGCAGTCTATGTCCTTGGTGTTCTCTCTAACGGCATGCAGCTTATCGGTCTGGGTACCTATCCTCAGTTTATCGCCAAGGGCGCCATCATGCTCCTGTCCCTCTATCTCTCCAACCGCAACGCAAGAGCTTGATCAAACTTGTTAAGTGTTCCCAAAAGGGTCATTTATAAACATTTTCCAAATTTATAAGGAGGAACAATGAAATGAAAAAAGCTATCTCCCTGCTGCTCGCTCTGATCATGGTTTTCGCCCTGGTCGCATGCGGCAACACCCCCGCTGCCCCCGCTGCTCCCGCTGAGCCTGCTGCTCCTGCTGAGCCCGCTGCTCCCGCAGAGCCCGCTGCTCCCGCTGAGCCCGAAGCTCAGAAGAAGATTGGTTTCGTTACCTTCGGTCTTGGTGGCGACTTCTTCCAGATGCTCGCTGCTGCTTACGAAGAGACCATGAAGGCTGCCGGCTGGGATGCATCCTATGCTGACGGCGCTTTCGATCCCGCTACCCAGATCCAGGCTGCTGAGAACTACATCGCCATGGGCGTTGATGTCCTTGTCATCTGGGCTGTTGCTCCCGAGGCAATGGCTGCTGTTGTTGACCAGGCTATGGCTGCCGGCATCAAGGTCATCTCCTTCGTTGGCCATCTCGAGAAGTATGACGCTCTGATGGTTTCCGACGATGCCGCTCTCGCAGGCAACCTCGCAAAGCTGGCTGCAAAGTGGATCGACGAGAAGTATGCTGATGCTGAAGATCATTCTGTTCCCGTTGCTGTCTTCTCCTGCCGCACAGCTGAAACCGGCGTTCTGCAGGCTGACGTTCTGCTGAAGATCGAAGAGTACTCCAGCAAGGCTAAGTTCGTCCTCGAGGTTGAAAATGCTGACGAGACCGCTGCTACCGGCCAGGCTGCAGCTGAGAACCTCTACATCACCAACCCCGAAATCAAGGTCTTCCTCACTCCCCACAACGGCCTTGGCAATGGTATCAACAACTACTTCACCGGTCTGAGCTCTCCCGTAACCGATTACTCCGACATGGCTATCTTCTCCATCAATGGTGACACCGCCACTGCCGAGAGCATCAAGGCTTCCATCAATGACGAGTCTCCCCTCCGCGGTACCGTTATGACCGGTGGCGTTCAGGATACTGCTAACGAGATCAAGATGATCGTTGAAGGCGTTATGGACGGTTCTATCGAGCCCGGCTTTGTCCGTCAGGCTGCTACCGTTTTCGTCTATGCCGACACCGTCGATGAGTTCATCGCTACCGGCACTGTAACTTCTGTTACCGACGCTGACTTCGAATAATTCTTAGTTTTTGAATTATAACTTTAGGGCCTGTGCATCTCAGATGCACAGGCCCTTTCCATTTTAAACCCTGAAGAACCTACGGATTAATCCGCAGGTTCTTTTGCTTTTTATAACCACCACATATTGGCTCCGGCGCCATCTATAAGTATGGGTTTGAGGAAGCTGACGGCTTTTTCAACGCCCTCGTTGATGGACATAAGACCATCCTCGTGCTCTATACTGACCGCCCGGTCATAACCGCAAAGACGCAGTTCGGAGATAATGTCTCTCCACAGCTCTTCACCGTGACCGAAACCTACGGTGCGGAATACCCATGAACGCTCCCGAAGAAGGCCATAGTTTTTCGTATCCAGCACACCGTTTCTGCCGGTATTTATATTATCCACTCGGCAGTCCTTTGCGTGGACATGGTAAATGCAGTTTCCAAGCAACCGTATAGCGGCAACGGGGTCAACACCCTGCCAGAAAAGATGGCCGGGGTCAAAATTGGCGCCCACGCTTTTTCCGGTGGCACTGCGCAGGCGCAGCATAGCTTCCGGATTATGAACGCAGAAGCCGGGGTGGAGTTCGATTGCCACCCTTACACCGGCTTTTTCAGCCATTGCAGCGGCATCCTGCCAATAGGGGATAAGAACCTCATTCCACTGGTAATCCAAAGCTCGGGCAAAATCATCGGGCCAGGGGCAAGTAATCCAGTTGGGGCTGCGGTCTTCGGGAGATCCGCCGGGGCAGCCGGAGAAGGTGACCACAGTGTCCACCTCCAGCAGATTGGCAAGGCGCAGTGTGTCCTCGTAGGAGCGGTGGTCCCGGGCAGCAATTTCATTTTGAGGATGCACGGGGTTTCCGTGGCAGGACAGGGCGGAAATGCTCATATCGTTATCAGACAGCATTGCCTTCAGCTCCCTTATTTTATCTGCAGAATGCAGATACAGTTCCGGATCACAGTGTGAGCGGTTAGTGTAGCCCCCTGTACCCAGTTCTACGCTGTCCACTCCCAGAGAACGGAGGTAAGGCAGCACCCGAGAAAGGGGTTGCTGAGAAAAAGGAACTGTAAGAACGCTAAGTTTCATATATATGACCTCTTACTACTATTATTATTGGCTTGCAGAATATTTATGAATGCCACATCGATGCAGTAAAGAACAATGTCTACTTCGCGTAAATTATATATTTACTTAGCATTCATACTAGTCAGATTAATTGAATACTATTATACACCAACTAGTATTTATCGACAAGAATGTGTATCTAATTATTCTCTATCGATTATATCCATATCTCTCCTAAAGCAATTTCTTAATATATCGTTGAAATATGATAAACTCAAATTATAAAGTCTGATAGGAAAGGCGCCGTTAAAAAAACGGCGCCTTTATTTTCATCCATTTTCCTTTTCACGTCTCCCCCGCCGGACACATTTTTCCCGTGTGATCTATTTCATATTCACCCTTAAGAAGTATTTCGCTCACAGGCAGTATTTTATATCCCTCAGCAAGTAAATACTCAATAATTGACGGAAGTGCTTCTGGAGTGTGTTTTGCCGCATTATGGAAGAGCACTATACTGCCGCTCTTTACATTTTTTGTTACCCGCGCAGTTATCTCCCCGGCACTAAGGTCCTTCCAGTCAAGACTGTCTACATCCCATTGGATAGTATGTATGCCCATTGAATCAAGAGTTGAAACAACATTGTCGTTATATTCTCCGTAAGGGCAGCGGAACAAAATAGGCCTTACACCGGTAACAGCTTCAATTTTGTCGCAGCTTCGGTTTATATTTGATGCAATTTGCTCTGAGCTGAGACTATTGAAATGAGCATGATCATCTGAGTGTGTCATCACCTCATGTCCAGCATCATGCAGAGCTTTTACTGATTCGGGGTATTTATCCACCCACTGCCCCACTACAAAAAATGTTGCTTTCACATTATATTTGCCTAGAATTTCAATAAGAAGCTGAGTATCTTCATTTCCCCATGCGGCATCAAATGTGAGTGAAACTGCTTTATCATCCCGTTTTACGCAGTATATAGGCAGCTTTCTCTCGGTTTTTGCGGCACTGATTGCAAGGGGACTATTCACTACTCCGAAAATAAGAACAACAGCCATCACCAACGAGAGAACACTTAAAAGCTTTTTCTTTCTATGAAGCATTAATTTTAGCGTATCCATAATTAAACCTCCGAACAGTGTTTGTACACTCTATGAAAACTATTGGGGCTTAATAACAAAAAAAGAGTCCCGAAGGACTCTTTTTTTATTCGGTCATTTTCAAAAACTGTTCTTCGTCAATAATTGGAATACCGAGACTTTCGGCTTTCGTAAGTTTGCTGCCCGCTGCCTCACCAGCAAGAACATATCCCGTTTTCTTACTGACACTTCCGCTGACCTTTCCGCCAAACTTTTCTATTATTGCGGCAGCTTCATCGCGGGTGTAATTGGGAAGCGTTCCCGTGAGAACAAAGGTAATACCCGCAAAGCGCTGGTCAACCACTTCCTCATCGCTCTCAAAGCTTACACCTGCGGTTCTCAGAAGCTCAATTTGATGCAAAGACTGGGGATTTTGGAAATACTCAACGATATTCTCCGCAGTTATCTGACCTATATCGGGAACCATAAGAAGTTCAAGAACATTGGCACTAATGAGATTATCAAGACTGCCGAAATGTCTGGCAAGAACTTTTGCTGCCTTTGAACCGACCTGACGAATTCCGAAGGCACATATAAGCTTTGAAAGTCCTGCGTTTTTGCTCTTTTCGATTGCGTCAACAAGATTCTCGGCGCTCTTCTTGCCCATTCTGTCAAGAGAAGCCACGGACTGGGGTTCAAGGTAATACAAATCGGCGGGAGAATTAATTAGCTGAGCATTCACAAGAGCTTCAACCACAGCAGGCCCAAGTCCCTCAATATCCATTGCTTCCTTGGAAGCGAAATGGCAGATATTACGGAGTTTCTGGGCGGGGCACTCGGCGCCCGTGCAGCGCATTGCCGCTCCGTCCTCATCTCTTACAACGGGACTTCCACATTCGGGGCAAACATCTGGCAGACGGAACGGACTTGTCCCCTCTGGTCTGAGCTTAAAATCAACTGCAACAACTTCAGGAATTATCTCGCCTGCCTTTTGCACAAGTACGGTGTCGCCAATGCGGACATCAAGCTTATCAATAAAATCCTGGTTATGCAGCGTTGCATTTGTAACGGTTGTTCCCGCAAGACGAACTGGCTCAATAACAGCCTTAGGGGTAAGTACACCCGTTCTGCCAACCTGAACCACAATGTCAACAACCCTACTGGGCTTCTTCTCAGGAGGATATTTATAGGCGACAGCCCAACGGGGTGCTTTGCTTGTGCTTCCCATAATTTCGCGCAAAGAAAGTTCATTGAGCTTGATAACCGCTCCGTCCATTTCATAAGGGAAAGAATCTCTGTTCTCGCCTATCCACTCAATATGACTTATGCAGTCATTAATACTGTCAAACACCTTATAGGGGACAACATCAAAACCGTAAGATTTAAGGGCGTCAAGAGTTTCTGTATGGTTGGAAAACTCCTGAGTGCTGTACTGAATATTATATACAATAAGATCCAGACGGCGGGATGCAGTTACATTTGAATCGAGTTGACGCAAAGAGCCGGCTGCAGCGTTGCGGGGATTTGCCAAAAGGCTCTCCCCTTTTATCTCTCTCTCTTTATTGAGCATATCGAAGGTCTCTTTTGACATGTAGACCTCTCCGCGAACAATAAGTCTTTCGGGAGCGTTTATAAGTTTTTGAGGGAGAGAGCGAATTGTTTTAAGGTTTTCGGTAACATCCTCACCGGTCTGTCCGTCACCTCTCGTAGCGCCACATACAAAAACTCCGTTTTCATACTCAAGAGCAATAGAAAGTCCGTCAATTTTAGGCTCCACATCGTAGGTGTGCTTTTCTTCAAGTGCCTTCTCTACACGGTCTCCAAAAGCAGCAAGCTCCTCATGGGAGAAAACATCGGTGAGGCTTTCAAGAGGCACCTTATGCTTGACGGGGCTAAACTGATTGCTGACCTTTCCTCCCACCTTCTGTGTAGGAGAAGAAGCATCCTTGAATTGCGGAAATGCTTCCTCCAGATCCATAAGTGTATGAATGAGTTTATCATACTCAAAATCGGAGATGGTAGGGGCATCCTCATCATAATATCTTCTGGAATGCTCCTCAACCTCAGCTCTCAGAGCCAATATTTTATCTCTTGCTTCATTAGCTGTCATAAAATTCACTCCACATCAACATAGGTTTCCGGAACTTTTCCGACTATTACCGTTTCAGCAATAAGAACATTGCTTTCAACTCTCGTAGTCAGAACGTCCCAGGGAATAAGTATGTCAATATCAACATCAACTTTTAATATGATTTTATGTTTCGCCTGATTTATCCCTGTTGAAATAATTTCATTCTCTATATCGATATAGGAACTCGTAAGGGTAATGACCTCAACAGGAACTTCAGGTCCTTTGCCCATAAGAATATTTGAACCCAAAAGGTTTCCTAGGGGCACTCTTATGTTCAACACACCGTTTTCCGCCGCTTCAACAACCTCTCTGAGGATTTGGGCGGAAACAGCGTTTATACGCGACATATTGGCACTGATAGCGGCAACATTTCCGTTTATATCCTTTTCTATGGTCACAAAGTAATCATAAGCATAGTCACCGTCTGCCATAATATGGCTGACCGTATCGTTCACAGCAAGTGTAACCATATCGGTTGCATCACTGATAGCCATTTCGCCGGTGAGTCTGCGCAGATATGAAACCGCCCTGAACCCAAAAACAAGAGCGGAAACTATAAGAATTAAAATAAGAGCCGGCATAATATTAATTTTGCCGGCTCTGATCTTTCTAAAGCTGATTCGTCTTGTTTTTCCCACCATAAAATCACCTCGGTAATTTTATGACAGAAATATGCTATTTAATCAAAATACAAGTTTTCCCTCTGCAACTTTCTCAAGGAAAGCATAGGAAAGATTATACATATCCTCAAATTCGGAAATTTTAAGGACGCATGCGGGAGAATGGATGTTTCTGACAGCGCAGCTTATAGCTGCGGTGTGAACACCTGCACGGGAGCGCTGAATAGAATATCCGTCTGTGCCACCTGCGATACGGGTCTTTGTCTGCCATTTGACGCCAATTTCATCAGCAATGGAAGTTATCGCGGAATACATGGCCTTGTCATAAACGGTGCCGCCGTCCATAAATGGAACTACTATACCCTTTCCGGCAATGCAGATGCGTTTGGAATCTGCGATTCCGGGGAGATCAGTTGCTGTAGTACCTTCAAGGACAAGGGAAATATCCGGACAGATTCTGTTTGCAGCAACACCTGCGCCTCTTGCGCCTATCTCCTCCTGAACAGAGAATACGAAGGTCACATCGCAGGGCAAATCGCTTTCAATGAGCTTGAGGGCGGCAGCGCAGCCAACTCTGTCGTCAATTGCTTTGGCTTTAAGCCATCCGTTGCCAAACTCAACAATATTATTGTCGAAGGAGCAGAAATCGCCAAGGAAGGTAAGTTTTTCTGCGCTCTCCTTGTCGGGGCAACCGATGTCAATATAAAGCTCATCAACAGCGGGGACTTTTCCCTGTTCCTCGGCAGTGGTCTGATGAATAGCCTTAACAGCAATAACACCGGGGATTCTGTTTTCACCTACAAAAACTTTTTTGCCAATAAGTATGCGGCGATCAATGCCGCCAACGCAGCCAAAGCGAAGGTATCCCTCATCAGTAATACCCATGACAATGAAGCCAACCTCATCCATATGTGCGCAAACCATGATTTTCTGGGACGCTTCAGTCTTTCCCTTCTTGAAAATATAAAGGTTGCCGAGAGGGTCGGTGCTTACAGATTCTGCGTAAGGCAGGGCGCGCTGAAGAATATAGTTTCTTACTTCGTCCTCAAAGCCGGATACACCATTGAGGTAGCAAAGTGTTTTCAAAGTTTCAAGCATTTCAGAGCACCTCCCCTGCATTACTGAGAAATTCACTAAGAAGATTTACTATCTTCTCTCCGTCGGAGATAAGACAGGTCTCAACAGGAGAATGCATATACTTAAGGGGCAGGGATACTATCGCGGTTGCAACGCCCTGTCTGCTGGTCTGGATTGCCCATGCGTTTGTACCGCTGTTTCCAGGCAAAACCTCAAGCTGATAATCAATGCCGCAACTGACGGCCTTATCGATAATTTTGCGGGTGAAGCTGCGATTTGTATTGGGACCCACTGCAATTGCGGGACCGCCGCCCATCTTAAGGCACTTATGGGCAGCAACATCAGGAGTTTTTCCGAAGGTTACATCAAGAATAATGGCGTAATCTGGGGCAGCGCCAAATGCACCAGTAACCGCGCCGCGAAGGCCTATCTCTTCCTGAACAGAGAAGAGACAGTAAATATCAACATCGCAAGGCTTTTCGGAGAGGGTCTCCATGGTTTTTATAATAATTGCTGCACAGCTGCGGTCATCAAGGCTTTTGCCGCAAATAGACTCTTCGCCCATGCGGAATGCGCCACATCCATATACGCAGGGCGTCCCCACGGGAACAGCAGCCTTAGCCT
Organism: Oscillospiraceae bacterium; assembly: GCA_045638085.1. Taxonomy (GTDB): domain Bacteria; phylum Bacillota; class Clostridia; order Oscillospirales; family Oscillospiraceae; genus SIG459. The sequence goes on along the minus strand of JAZUAQ010000089.1, from coordinate 2,901 downwards.
CATCATCGTCCATACCGATATCTATGTAGAGATCATCAATACCGATGGTCTTGCTCATATCAGCGGAAGAAAGTGCATGGGGAGGCATAACGTCTATAACACCATAGATGGGCTTATCGGTAAGAACCGTTACCTCCGCAGCCGGAAGCATTCTTGGGTCAACACCTCCGAGGCTGTTGAAGCGAAGATAGCCGTTCTCATGATCTGTTACCATGAGGCCGATTTCATCCATATGCGCATCAAGGAGCACAGCGGGTGCATCTTCCTTGCCGCAGCGCTTAACGGCAATGAGGTTTCCCATTACATCGGTCTTAACTTCGTCAACATAGGGTCTTATCTTTTCTTCGATAAGGCGTGACACGGACTCTTCAAATCCTGCAGGGCCTGCAGCAGAGCAAAGTTCAAGAGTAAGATCAGCAAGATGCATATCACTTAAGTCCTCCTATTATCTCTTTGAATCTTTTGCCTCGTTCGGCAAAATTTTTGAACTTATCGAAGGATGCGCAGGCAGGAGACATCATAACAATATCACCTTCTGCAGCAAACTCTGCAGCAGCAAGTACGGTCTCGGTAAAGTCATCAAATACGAAAATCGGAAGTGTGGAGGCATCGTATCCTTCGGCACTCTCCACGGCAATCTTGATCTTCTCTGCAGTATGTCCGCAAAGATAAAGCGCCTTGACGCTTTTTATCGCCTCTTCTGCAAGAGGTTCAAAACCAATCTTTTTATCATATCCGCCTGCAATAAGGATTATTTTTTCCTTAAAGCTCTTCAAACCAGCAACTGTGCGGCTGGGAGAAGACGCAATGGAGTCGTTATAATAACGAACTCCCTTATGTACACGCACAAGCTCAATTCTGTGTTCCACACCGCCAAAATTCTTGGCTACGGAGATGATATTTTCCTTGGAAACCAGGCCCTCAGTGGCAGCTATGGCTGCCATATAATTTTCAACGTTATGCTCTCCGGGGATAAGAATATCTGCCTTATCCACAATCTTCTCTCCGTTAAGAAATATAGCCTCATCTTTTATGCAGCAACCTTTTGCAACGTCTTTGAATCGGCTGAAAAAGCTTACGCTGGAGAAGGTCTCATCTGCATAGGAGGCGGTAAGCTCGTTATCAAGATTAAGCACAAGGCGATCTTCCCCATTCTGGGCGAGGAAAATGCTCTTCTTTGCAAACTGATAATCCTCATAAGAGGGATGAACGTCAAGATGATTTGGGGAAATGTTTGTAATTACTGCAACGTTGGGATGGCAGGCCATGCTGTGAAGCTGGAAGGAACTGAGCTCCAGAACAGCTATATCATCCTTGGTCATTTCGGGAATCTCGCATAGTAGAGGCATTCCGATATTTCCGCCAAGATGCACCTTATATCCCTCGGCTTTGAGAAGCTCAGAAATAAGAGTGGAGGTGGTGGTCTTGCCGTCCGAACCGGTGATTGCGATTATTTTGCAGGGGCAAAGTGCAAAAAAGGCTTCCATCTCACTTGTTACATAACTACCCTGCTCCTTTGCTTTATCAAGGAACATAGGATGAAGTCCGGGTGTGCGGAAAATTACTTCAAAGTCAAGATTGGAAAGATAATCTTCCCCAAGCTTGAATTTAACACCGAGAGCAGAAAGCTCCTCGAAAACACATCCCAATTCACCTGCAGAGCGCTTGTCGCAGGCAGTTACATCGCAGCCCTCCTTGGCAAGAAGACGAATAAGGGGAAGGTTGCTGACGCCAATGCCGATAACGGCGATGGATTTATTTTTAAGTCCATAAACATATTCATTAAGTGTCAAATTATTCACCTCTTTAATTCGTTAATTATAAACCAATACCAATATAAAAACAATCTTTTTATTGACTTTAGTCCCACCCTTTAGTAAAATCTCATTTGCGAGTAGGCCGAACGACCGCGGGCAAGAGCCGAAAGGCTCTGCGTGAGGAAAGTCCGGGCTCCATAGGGCAAGGATAACGGGTAACGCCCGCCAGGGGTAACCCTCGGACAAGTGCAACAGAAATATACCGCCGGGATTATTCCCGGTAAGGATGGAAAGGCGAGGTAAGAGCTCACCCGCCGCGTGGAGACACGTTGGCGCTGTAAACTCTATCCGGAGCAACGCCGTGGAGGAACATATAGGTTTGCCCGACCGTTCCGAGGAGGCGGCTTGAGCCTGTTGGCAACGGCAGGCCACAGATAGATGGTCGTTTAAGACAGAACCCGGCTTACAGACCAACTCGTATCGTGGGGCTGTTCAGTTAACTGCTGAACACCCCCAAATATTGTGGTTTTTTAATGAAAATTTATATTATTTTCTATTGACATTGTCAAAACCGCATGTTATATTATTATGGCCGCATTGAGAAGGTTTAAGTGAAATGTGGTTTCCACCTTAAAAGCGAGTCTGCAAAAAGAAAGGCAGGTGCAACAAATGAAGCATGCAATCATCGTAACCGGTGGCAAGCAGTACCGTGTTGCCGAGGGCGACGTTATCTTCGTAGAGAAGCTCGATGTCGAAGCCGGCGAAACCGTTAAGTTTGACCAGGTTCTTGCAGTCATCGACGAAGAGTCCTCCGTTTTCGGAACTCCCGTTGTTGAGGGCGCAGTCGTTACCGGCAACGTCGTCAAGAATGGCAAGAGCAAGAAGATCCGCGTCTACAAGATGAAGCCCAAGAAGGGTTATCGCAAGACCCAGGGCCACAGACAGCCTTACACTAAGGTTCAGATCGAAGCTATCAACGCATAAGTTTTCCGCGAGTATTATTTTGACACATGGAGGTGTAACCTAATGGCACATAAAAAAGGTATGGGTTCTACCCGTAACGGTCGCGACAGCGAGTCCAAGCGTCTCGGACCCAAGAGAGCCGATGGTCAGTTCGTTCTGGCCGGCAACATCCTTGTCAGAC
>JAZUAQ010000088.1:0-7554 GCA_045638085.1 Oscillospiraceae bacterium | reverse complement strand
GCTATGGGCGGCTGCGACGCCATTGTCTTCACCGCTGGCGTAGGCGAGAACGGTGCTAAGGACCGCGCAGAGATCTGCAAGGGTCTCGAGTATATGGGCGTTAAGATCTGCCCCGAGCGCAACGCTATCCGCGAGGACGAGCATCTCATCTCCACCGATGACAGCCCTGTCAAGGTTTTCGTCATCGCCACCAACGAAGAGCTCATGATCGCACGCGACACCAAGGAGCTCGTCAGCAAGTAAGCTTCCCTCTTCTCCCCGCATAAGCTGCGGGAACAATTAAGCATCAAATCGGGCCGCCAAGAATTGGCGGCCCGACTTACTGTCCGGGAGAACTTTATGAACACAGTTATTTTTGTGATCGAAATACTCGGCACCATAGCCTTTGCTATATCCGGTGTCATTGTGGGTAAAGAAAAAAATATGGACCTTTTCGGCGTATGTATGCTGGGCATAACCACCGGCTGCGGCGGCGGAATTATCCGCGATATAATAATCGGATGCATTCCTCCCACCATGTTCGTCAACCCCGTATATGCCTTTGTGGCACTTGGGGTATCTCTCGCCATGTGCATTCCCGCAATTTCCCGTCTTCTCGGCAGACTAAAAACCGCGGGAGAGATTTTCCTGCAGGTTCTGGACGCTGTTGGTCTGGGAGGATTCAGCGTGGTTGCCGTTGTCAACTGCCATGTGCTCTATCCCGACAACATCTTTCTTATGGTCTTCGTGGGTTGCGTTACCGGCTGTGGCGGAGGCGTGCTGAGAGATATTTTCGCGGGAAACATTCCCTATATTTTCCGCAAGCATATTTATGCCAGCGCGTCTATCATCGGCGCTTTGCTCTGCGCACTGCTTATAGACGCCATAGGCAGCACTGCAGCTATGATTTGCGGCATTGCAGTTATTATGCTTATCCGCTTTGCCGCCGCATACTATAAGCTTAATCTCCCCAAAATACATAACTGAACTTAAAAAAATATCAAGCCCCGGTCTGCAAAAGCAGATCGGGGCTTTTTCTGTATAATTCTTAAAGAGCCTTTATATCGGCAATAAGTGCGTCCACATTTTCGTCGGTGCTTGCCCAACTGGTGCAGATGCGGATGGCATCGCTGTCTCCTCCGGTTGTGTCCCAGAAGCCAAGAGCGTATTTTTCACCCAGTGCTGCCTGCTGAGCCTTGGTGAGGATGGGGAACTGCTGATTAGTGGCAGAGTCCATAAGAAGAGGTATGCCCTTTTCCACGAGAGCAGCCTTAATTCGCAGAGCGTTGGCAACAGCTTTTTCCGCAACACGGAAATAGAGTCCGTCTCTGAACATTTCCTCAAACTGTATTCCGAGAAGGCGCCCCTTGGCAAGCATGCCGCCCATACGCTTTATCATATAGCGAAAATCTTTCTTGAGAGCATCGTTTGTTATGCATACCGCTTCGCCAAACAAGCAGCCCACCTTTGTTCCGCCTATATAGAAAACATCGCAGTTTGCGGCAAGGAAAGGCAGGGTGAAACTCTTATCGGCAGCGAGGGCATAGCCCAGTCTTGCGCCGTCCACAAAAAGAGGAAGTTCAAGCTCGCGGCAAGCGCAGTAGAGCTCCTCAAGCTCAGCGCAGCTATACAAGGTTCCGTACTCCGTGGGCTGGGAAATATAGACCATTGCAGGCTGAACAATATGCTCGTGTGCGCCATCCCTCCAATGGGCAGCCACATAGTCTCTCACCTGCTTGGCGCAAATCTTGCCGTCCTTATGGGGAAGAGCCAAAACCTTATGTCCCGTCGCCTCAACGGCTCCTGTTTCGTGGCAGTTGATATGTCCCGTCTCAGCGCACAGCACGCCCTGATAGGGGCGGAGAACGGAGGCAATAACGGTCATGTTGGCCTGCGTTCCGCCAACGAGGAAATGCACATCGGCGCCCTCGCAGCCTATTGCCTTTTTGATATAAGCTCTTGCGTTTTCGCAGTGATAGTCCTCACTGTAGCCGCAGGTCTGCTCGAAATTGGTGGCATTGAGAGCTGCCATTATATTGGGATGGGCGCCCTCGGTATAGTCGCAATCAAATCTTATTATCATAACTTACTCCATATAATCCTTGCTCAGAGGTACATAGTAACTCTGCTTTTTTCTGTCCTCAACGGCTGCATCATCCAAAGTGCGGATAAGCTTTGCAGGCACGCCCACCATCATTGAATTTTCGGGAACTTCCGCACGCTCTTTCACAACTGCACCTGCACCAATTATGCAGTTATCGCCGATGACGGCCTTGTCCAGTATGATGGCGCCCATGCCGATAAGAACATTATCGCCGATGGTGGCACCGTGGACTATGGAGCCATGACCGATGGTGACATTTTTGCCTATCACCATAGGACTGCCGTGGTCGCAATGGAGAACGCAGTTATCCTGAACGTTAGTGCCCTCACCTATGCTTATTGGTGCTTCATCGCCGCGGATCACCGCGCCAAACCACACAGATGCATCTGCCGCTATCTTAACATCGCCGATAATGTCGGCAGAGGGGGCAACAAAGGCTTCGGAGCTTATTTCGGGCAAAATTCCCTTATATTCCATTATCATAGCTTTTCTCCTTTTATTTTCATGCTCTATATGATAGCATACAGTTGATGTCAATTCAAGTTTGCATTGAAATGTGGGTGATCAGCTATGGAAAATGAAACAGCAGTCTTGTTCATACACGGAATTTTGGGAACACCACGGCATTTTGATTTTCTCAGAGAAAGCCTGCCGGAAGGCTTCACCACAAAGTCTCTGCTGCTTATCGGCCACGGAGGCAGCACAAAAGATTTTGGGAAAAGCTCTATGACCCAATGGACTACCCAGTGCGAAAGCGCCCTTTTGGAGCTTAGCGCAAGCCACAAGCGAGTGCTTTTGGTAGGACACTCTATGGGTAGTCTCCTTGCTGTCCGCCTTGCGCTGAAGCATCCCGGCAAGGTTTCGGGGATATTTGCTTTGGCCATACCACTGCGTATTCGTTTTGGCATAAAGGCTCTAGCCTCCAGCCTTCATACCGCATTTGCTCCTCCGGAAAGCGACTCCCCCTTTCAGCGGGTCTGCAGGGAAGCGTGCAGCGTTAAGCTTAGCAAAAATCCCTTTGCATACCTGCCGTGGATTCCCCGCTTTCTTGAGCTTTTTGCCCTTTCCCGTAAAACAAGGAAAGCTATGCCCACACTCAAGGTTCCATGCACGCTTGTCCAGTCCGCCCGGGATGAGATGGTGTCCCCCGCCTCCATTCGCCTTGCCGCAGTCGCAAAAACTATTGTTCTTCCGGAGTCCTTCCATTATTTTTACAACGAGGAAGACATCGGTATCATTTTGAAAGAATGGGACAGATTTATCACAGAACATATGTAAAAAGAGGACAACAAATATGCTTATTGCAATTATCGGAGAAAACTGCGTTGGTAAATCCACACTGGCAGAAAAAATAAATGAAAAGCTCGCCGCAAAAATCTACTCCGGCAAGGACTACTTAAGGCTTGAAAAAAGCCCTTCCGCCGCTGCGGAGAGCTTCAAAAAGCTTTTGAAAGATGCGCTTACGGGTGAAAATATAATCTACCTCATCACAGAGAAGGAACACCTCGCCCTACTGCCCGAGGGAACATTCAAAATAGTCCTCACCGCGGAAATTGATGTTATAAAAGAGCGATTCAAGGCAAGAATGAGGGGAAATCTCCCTCTGCCTCTGGAAAAGATGCTTGAGGCAAAGCACGGAATGTATGATAATCTCCAGTGCGACCTGAAGCTTGATTCCAAATATAATATTGAAGATATATTCGAAAAGCTTATATAAAAAAGTCCCTGCGGACAAACCGCAGGGACTTTTTTAGTTTTGATTTAGTCTTCGTAAGCAACTGCCTTGTCAAAGAGCTCTTCAACATCCTTGCCGGGAGCCTTTGTAAGCTTGGAGGCAACAATCGCGGCGATAAGGCTTGCAATGAAACCGGGGATGATTTCATAGATGCCGGTGGAGCCAAGGAATGCCAGCCAGCAGATGTCAACAACAGCGCCAACCAGAATACCTGCAACAGCACCTGCAAAATTGAAGCGCTTCCAGAAAAGGCTGAGCATGATTGCAGGACCGAATGCTGCGCCGAAAACGCCCCATGCATTCTCAACGAGACCCATTATGGTGCCGCTGTTGGGGTTGGAGGCGATAAGAACAGCAATAACGGAAATTGCAAGAACAACGAAGCGACCTGCCCAAAGCATTTCCTTATCCCCTGCCTTTCCCTTGCGGAAAACGGGCTTATATACATCGCTGGCGAATGCGGAAGCGGAAGCCAGAAGCTGGGAGTCGGCAGTGGACATGGCTGCTGCAAGAATTGCGGAGAGGAGAACGCCGCTTATGATGGCGGGGAACATCTTGCGTACCATGCTGATGAATACAACAGAGCTGTCGGGAATATCACCGAGGAAAACACGGCCTATGCAGCCGGCAGCCACAGAAAAGATAATGATAATAGTTGTCCAACCAATGCCTATCTTTGCACTCTTCTTCAGTTCCTTGCCGGACTTGAGAGACATGAAGCGGATAATGATATGGGGCATGCCGAAGTAGCCGAGACCCCAGCCGAGGCCGGAGACAATGTCCTTCCAGTTGCCAAAGAGATTCCAGTAGCCTTCGGGAAGCTGAGAAGCGCTGACTGCGCCCTGACCGCCCTGAATGAGAGCAAGGGCAAAAATGGGAGCAACAAGCAGAGCCGCAAGCATAAGCAGTCCCTGGAAAAAGTCGGTCCAGCAAACAGCGGAGAAACCGCCAAGGAAGGTGTAAGCGATAATGATAACTGCTGCTATGTACATAGCGGTGGTAGCATCCATGCCTATAACGGTGTTGAACAATGTGCCGCAAGCCTTGATGGAAGAGGCTGCATAGATGGTGTATGCCACGAGGAAAATCACAGCGCAGATTATCTGGAGAGCCTTGCTCTTGCTGAGAAAACGATTGGTGAGATACTGAGGAATGGTAATGGAGTCACCGGCAACAATGGAGAAGCGGCGGAGACGGGGAGCTTCATATATCCAACTGAGTGCGTAACCGATAGCGAGACCAATGGCGATCCATGCCTGACCGATGCCCAATGCATAAATGGAGGCAGGCAGCCCCATAAGAACCCAGGCGGACATATCGGATGCGCCTGCGGAGAGAGCGGAAACCCATGCGCCCATCTGGCGACCGCCGAGGAAATATCCCTTCTCGCCACCGCTGCGTCCGCGGATAAAGAAATATACGCCTATACCCAGCATAAATGCGAGATAAATGATGAAAACCACTACTTCTGCGTTGAACTTCATAACGGACTCCTTACCGAAGCAAAACACTTTGCTTCTTTAATAGATAAAAGCATTATAGCATAAAATTATCTGTACGTAAATACAGAATGGCGTATAGAATTAATTCTATACTCCATTTACATAATTCTTTATAATTCCTTTGAAAATCAATGCTTTTTTAGTAGACGATTTTATATACTTTAATTAGGTCGAAAAAATTATTTTAAATTTATTTTACTCTGTAGCCTTCCAAAAAGATTCCCATAACCGTGTCGGAATACTTGGAAAGGGAGTATTCTCCGCCGCATAGACACCAGTCATACATCAGCGCACGCTCCATAAGGGCATAGGCTTTTGTTATCTCACCCACGCTGAAATCACTTCGGATTTCCCCTCTCTCCTGTCCTTTCATCACTATCTCGCGAAGAAGACGGAAGTAGAAACGGTTGCGGTCGAGAAGATGCTTTTCGCCCTTTGTGGTAAGCTGGGTGGAAAGGAGTCCCGCAAGAAGCTCCATAGGAACAGAGCTATCCACCATGGCAAAAAGCTCTCTGTTGAGCCAATGGAGGATATCTATGGCATTGCGCTCTCTGTCCATAGTGCGGGTAAGGGATTCATATTTTTCATCGAAGAGGGTTGAAAGAGTGCCAAGAAGAGCATCCTTGCCTTCGAAATAATGATAGAAGGTACCCTTACTTGTTTCGGATTCGAAAATGATATCCTCCACTGTGGTATCCTCGTAGCCTTGCTCATAGAAAAGCTTCCATGCTGCAGAAACTATTTTTCCACGGGTATTTCTTGTATTCTTTCTGGGCATATCATTCCACCTCGATTATTGCGCCTTCCCATGGGGCAAGAACTCCGAAAAATTCCTTCTTCTCATAGTTGCCCATTACCTGCCGGCCTTTGAAAGGCACCTTGCGGGGCTTATCAGAGAAGTTCAGCAGCACAGTGAGCTTCTTTCCTTCAAGCTCACGCTCATACACGAAGACGCTGCCCTTTATAAGCTTCTCCTTGAAGCTGCCGCGGCGAAGAACTTCGTTTTCTCTGCGGAAGGCAATAAGCGCCTTATAGTAATTGAGTATGGAGTCGCTGTCGACCTCCTGAAAAGCATAATTTATGGTCTTATAGTTTTTGTTCACCGCAAGCCATGGTTTGCCCTCGCTGAAGCCTCCGTTAGGAGCATCGCTCCACTGGACACCCTGACGGGCATTATCGCGGGAGGAGGTTTTTATCATTTCCCAGCGCTTGCCTTCGGGAATGCCGATTTTTTTCGCGATACCCCAAATATTATGGCTTTCAACATCCTGCAGTTGGTCGATGGAGGTGAAGTCAAAATTGGTCATTCCTATTTCCTGACCCTCATATATAAAGGGAGTTCCCTTGAGCGTGAGGAGCATGGTAGCCAGCATTTTAGCGCTCTTATTATGATATTTCCCGTCATCACCGAAGCGGGATACGCTGCGGGGCTGATCATGATTTTCAAGATAGTTTGCGTTCCAGGTGAGGGCATGCTGCCACTTTGCAATGGTACGGAAAAACTTTTCAGGCTTGAAGGCATGCTTGAACCACTTTACACCAATCTGCTCCGTTTCCATATGCTCAAACGAGAATATTTCATCAAGCTCTTTTCTGTGGGGCTCGCAGAGTTCTCTGCCCTGATCCTCGTTTACAAACACCGTTTCGCCCACCGTGTAGGCATCATATTCATCCAGCACTTCGCGGCGGAGACGGCGCAGCACAGCGTGGCAACCCGGAGTTGAATGATAGTGCTTAAGTCCTGCAAGAATGGGGCTGGGGAAGCCGTTTTCAAGATCGTTTTTCCAGATGATGTTGATAACATCGCAGCGGAAACCCGCCACGCCCTTATCAAGCCAAAAGCGGAGAATGTCCTGTACTTCCTCCATTATTTTGGGGTTGCGCCAGTTTAAGTCGGGCTGTTCCTTGGCAAAAAGATGGAGATAATACTGTCCGCGGACTTCGTCATAATCCCATGCTCCACCGCCGAAGAAACCGCCCCAGTTATTGGGCTTATCCGCCCAGATATAATAATCCTCATAACCCTCTTCCCGTCTGCGGCTGCGCTGGAACCATTCATGCTGATCGCTTGTATGGTTGATTACAAGATCCATTATTATGCGGATATCTCTCGCCTTTGCCTCCTCAAGAAGGCGGTCAAAATCCTCCATTGTTCCGAACATGGGGTCAATGGATTTATAATCGGCAATATCATAGCCGTTATCCACCTGAGGGGATTTATAGACGGGGCTGAG
>JAZUAQ010000087.1:0-1819 GCA_045638085.1 Oscillospiraceae bacterium | reverse complement strand
GGCGCACGGTGAGGGTATGCAGATCGGCCATGAAGTAGTAACAGTCAAAGTCTTCGGCAAGCTCGGCCCAGTTCTTGTCAGCGCCAAGGTAGTTGCCCAGGTGCAGATCACCGGAGGGCTGGATGCCGGAGAGCATTACTTTTTTTGCAGTAGTATTATCCATTTTTATCTCCCTAAAAAGCTTTCCCCGGGGAAATTGTACCCGGCAAAGCTGAGTAAAGCGTTTTAAACGCAAAGATAGTTCTATATATTTTAACAAATTAAGTTTGTCTTGACAACTGCCATTTTGCAAAATAATATAGTTAGCGTTAAGACTGATAATTCAGGAGATTATTTATAATGAAAGAAATGAAATGGTTTGAGGAGATGGAGCAGCGCATCCCCAAGGGTGAAGTGCGTACCCGTTTCGCCCCCTCCCCCACCGGCTACATGCACGTGGGCAACCTGCGCACCGCGCTCTACACCTACCTTATCGCCCGCCACGGCAAGGGTAAGTTCATCCTGCGTATTGAGGACACCGACCAGGGCCGTCTGGTTGAGGACGCAGTTGATGTTATATACAAGACCATGGCCCAGTGCCATCTGGAGCATGACGAGGGTCCCGATGTGGGCGGCCCCGTTGCCCCCTATATCCAGACCGAGCGCCGCCCCCTGTACAAGGAGTATGCGGAGCTGCTGATGAGCCGTGGCCACGCCTACCGCTGCTTCTGCGAAAAGACCGAATCCGACGAGGACAGCGGCGTTTTTGAAAAGGCCGATGACCCCTGCCGCGATATGAGCCAGGAGGAGTCCGACCGCCGCGCCGAGGCCGGTGAAGCCTATGTTATCCGCCAGCGCATCCCCCACGAGGGCAGCACCACCTTCCATGACGAGATTTTCGGCGACATTACCGTTGAAAACTCCACCCTTGATGACCAGGTGCTTATCAAGCGTGACGGTCTGCCCACCTACAACTTTGCAAACGTTGTGGACGACCACCTGATGGGCATTACCCATGTTGTCCGCGGCAGCGAGTATCTGTCCTCCTCCCCCAAGTACAATCTCTTGTACGAAGGCTTCGGCTGGGACATTCCCAAGTATGTCCACTGCTCCCCCGTTATGCGCGATGCACAGCACAAGATGTCCAAGAGAAACGGTGACCCCTCTTATGAGGACCTTATCGAGATGGGTTATCTCTCTGAGGCGGTTGTAAACTATGTTGCACTTCTCGGCTGGAACCCCGGCGGAGAGCGTGAAATTTACACACTGTCTGAGCTTGTTGAAGTATTTGATGTTAAGGGCCTTTCCAAGTCTCCCGCAATTTTTGATATTAACAAGCTGACATACTTTAACAGTGAGTACATCAGAGCTCTTCCTGCTGAAGAGTTTGCAAAGATTGCAGAGCCCTACATCCGCGCTATCGTAACAAATGAGGATCTTAACCCTGCTAAGATCGCAGGTATCCTTCAGCAGAGATGCGAAAAGCTGACAGACATCACAGCAGAGAAGATAGGTTTCTTTGAAGAGCTTCCTTCTTTCGGTCTTGAGCTTTTTGAGAACAAGAAGTCCAAGTGTGACAAGAGCGTTGCAATCGACATGCTTCTGGCTGTTCTTCCTCTGTTCCAGAACCTGCCCAACTGGGAGCAGCAGACAATTCACGACGGTCTTATTAATCTTGCTGCAGAGCTTGGCGTTAAGAACGCAACTCTTATGTGGCCTGTAAGAATTGCCGTTTCCGGTCAGACAGTAACTCCCGGCGGCGCGGTTGAGATTTGCCATATTTTAGGCAGATACAATGCACTCAGCCGTATCAGCGAGGCTCTTTCTCGCCTGATGACAG
>JAZUAQ010000086.1:0-2642 GCA_045638085.1 Oscillospiraceae bacterium | reverse complement strand
CTCTTGATTTCAGTGTTAAAGCGGAATTCGGCCTTGGTTGCAGAGAACTGCAGGGCGATATCCGCGTCAAAAAGTTCAAAGTCACCGTGGCCGCGGAGCTGACCGCCCCAGCCTTCGGCTTTGTCGAATACCGTTACGCCGAACTTCTTCTGAGCAAGGTGCAGCGCGCAGGCAAGACCTGCCATACCGGCACCGATAACGGCTATCTTTTCGCTCTTGGGAGGCAGGGCATAGGAATCGGCCTTGCGAGACTTTACGTAAGTAAGGCAGGCTTCCTCGATTTTGCCGATAGCCACAGGCTCGTCGCCGGTGGCGCAGCGCTGACATACGCCCTCGCAGGGGCGGGGGCAGAGCTTGGAAACTACCACGGGGAAAACGACCGCGCTGCGCAGTGCCTTATAGGCAGCGGACCATTTGCCGTTGGCGGCCTTATCGAGGAAATTGCGCAAATCGAGATGGAAAGGGCAGGCGAAGGAGCAGGAGGCGGGCTCGCCGTTAAAACATCGTTCGGTTAAAATTGTTGCTTCTTCCTGATTCATAAAGAAGATACCTCCTTTTGGTAAGGTGGAAATAGGCGATAAGCAGGGTATGATGGCATACCCTGCTTATCGTTATCTGAGAAACTTGATTAAGAAGTCTTCCTATTCAGCCAATCACAGGGGGTTAGCCTTGATGAGATCCAGCTCTTCGTTGAGCTCGGAGCCCAGCCAATAGGGTTCGGGAGTGAGATCCTCGCCGCGAGCCTTCTTGTCCATAGCTTCCTTGACCTTGTCGGGAGTTGCGGGCAGAGCGTAGATACGAACGCCGGCAGCGTTGTTGATGGCGTTGATAACAGCCATGTGACCGGAGCTCTGGAAGCACTCGGAGCAGCCTGCGGAGCCCTGGGGGCCGAGAGGTCTGGGACGCTCGAGGTAGAGAACGTTGAAGTCATCGGGGATAGCGTCGATGGTGGGAACGCCGGAACCTGCGATGGTGTTGAACTTCTTGGTCTGCTCGTAGTCCTCGGTAAGAGCGAAGCCGATGGAGTGAGAGAGACCGCCGTATGCCTGACCGTCAACAGCCAGCTTGTTGCCGACTACGCCGACGTCGCAGGCGCAGGTGTACTTGAGAACGGTGGTCTTGCCGTTGTCGTCAACCTCAACGAGGCAGGTGTTGACAGCGTACATGAACTCAGCGTCCTTGTCGCCTTCACCGGTGTTGGGATCGAGTCCGGGAGGCAGACCCAGACCGAACTGGTCATAGTGACCAATGTACTTGGTGGGGATACCCTCGGCTACCATCTCGTCATAGGTACGGAAGGTGCCGTCGGCCTTGCGCATAGCATCCATCAGCTTGTTGCAGCCGTCGATGATAGCGTTACCGGTCATGTAGTGCTGGCGGCTTGCGGCGGAGAGGCCGGAGTCGGGGCACAGAGGACGCTCGTTCATAACGAGACGAACCTGGGAAGCCTTGATGCCCATGGGCTCAAGAGCCTTAACGGTGTGGGTGAGAGCGCCGATATCGCCGCCCTGGCCGACATCTTCCCAAGTGTTGTAGTTGGTGATGGTGCCATCGGGATTGTGCTCGATAGCGCAATCGGAAGAATCGATGAAGCCGATGGTGCACAGGAAGCCGCCGAGGGAGATACCAACGCCGGTCTTTCTGCCTTCTGCCTTGCCCTGCTCAGCAAGAGCCTTGTACTCATCGTAGTAGGGCTTGATCATCTCAAGCAGCTGGGGATAGGGATGAGCCTTGTAGGGACGGCTGTTGATGGTCATAGAACCTTCGCGAGCGCAGTTCTTGTAACGGAACTCCCAGGGATCCATGCCGATTTCCTCGGCTGCCATGTCGATGAGAGCCTCGGTGGTGGTGTAGATCTGGGGAGCGCCGAATCCGCGGTATGCGGTGTTGAAGGCGTGGTTGGTGGCAACGCCGCGAACCAGACCCTTGAAGTTGGGAACATTGTAGCCGTGGAAGCCAACGCTGACGAGGTTGTTGAAGATCTTACCGGCAACAACTGCGTATGCACCGTGGTCAAGACCGCAGTCATACTCAGCAGCAATGATGTTACCCTCTTCGTCGATAGCGAGCTTACCGTTGGTATAGGTAGCAGAACGCTTACCGGTCATGTGGTTGAACTCATCCCAGCTAAGCTCGAGAGAGCAGGGGCAGCCCAGAATCAGGGTAGCCAGAGCGCAGAGAACATAGGTGTTGGGAGTGATAGCGTAACCGAAAGCAGCGCCGGTGGGGTTCTGGATCATGCGGATGTTCTCCTTGGGATAGTTAAGACCAAGGGAGATGGTGTCGATACACTCGGTGATAGCCTGAACCTTGCACTGGAGAGTGAGCATTCCGTCGGGATCGAAGTAAGAGAGAACGCTGTCGGACTCGATGGGCAGGTGGGGCTCATGCTGAGAGTGGAAGCTGCCGCCTACTACATGAGCTGCATCCTCGAAGATCTCGTCGGGATCGGTGCCCTTGAATACGGGCTGAGTCATGTAGAAGTTGGGCATTGCGTCGAAGAGCTGCAGAGCGTTGGGAGCAGCTGCCTCGGGCAGGGTGGTGTAAGCGGGCAGGGGCTCGAGGTTCTGCTTAACGAGCTTTGCAGCCTCGCGTGCATGCTCGCGGGTGTCAGCGCAGACAACAGCGACTACGTCGCCCTT
>JAZUAQ010000085.1:0-10608 GCA_045638085.1 Oscillospiraceae bacterium | reverse complement strand
ACTCCTTGGCTCACAGAACGACATGGCTACGATCCGACTTTGGGGTGCGGAGAGCATCTGCTTCCCCATCGTCCCCGACAAAAAGGAGCTTCTTGCCGCTGCACTCCGTGAAGCCACGGAAAAATGCGATGCCGTTGTCCTCAACGCAGGCTCTTCCGCAGGCCGCGAGGACTTTTCTGCCTCCGTCATTGCCGAGCAGGGCGGCGTGCTTTATCACGGCATTGCCATCCGCCCCGGCAAGCCCGCCATTCTGGGCTACTGCGGCAGCAAGCCCATACTGGGCGTCCCCGGCTATCCCGTTTCCGGCATTATAGTTATGGAGGAGCTTATGAAGCCCCTCATCGACCGTTGGTACTTCCGCTGCACCGCAGAGTCTGAATATGCCGAAGCAACCCTCTCCCGCAGCGTTGTTTCCGGTTTGAAATACCGTGAGTTTGTACGTGTGAGAATGGGAAGCGTGGGCGACAAGCTTATGGCAACTCCCCTCAACCGCGGCAGCGGCGTTGTCAGTTCCTTTATGAAGGCTGACGGCATTTTGGAAATCCCTCAGGGTCTTGAGGGCTATGAGGCAGGCAGCAAGGTCAATGTGAAGCTTCTCCGCCCCAGGCAGGAACTCAACAACACTCTTGTTGCAATAGGCAGCCACGACCCCCTTCTCGATGAGCTGAACGACATGCTCCATCTGGTCTATCCCGACAGTTTCATGAGCTCCAGCCACGTTGGCAGCATGGGTGGCATTATGGCAGTGCGCAGAGGCGAGACCCATATAGCAGGTGTCCATCTTCTTGACGAGGCCGACGGCAGCTACAACACAGCCTTCATAAAGCGCTATTTCCCCAAAGGCGGAGTTCGCCTTGTTGAATGCGTAGGGCGCACTCAGGGTCTTATGCTGCAAAAAGGCAATCCCCTTGGCATAAGTTCCGTTTCCGACCTGACGAAGGAAGGTCTGCGCTACGTTAACCGCCAGAAGGGCTCCGGCACCCGAATTCTTATAGACTACCTCTGCAAAACTCAAGGCATAGACACCAGCAAAATTTACGGCTATGAGCGAGAGGAATTCACCCACACCTCCGTTGCAGCACAGATAGTTTCCGGCACTGCAGACGCAGGCATGGGCATATATTCCGCAGCCAAGCTCTATGACCTTGACTTTTTGCCCGTATGCACGGAGCAGTATGACCTACTCATTCCCGACTACGCATGGGACAGCCCCACCGTCCGCCGCCTTATGGAGATTCTCCAAAGCGAGGACTTCAAAAAACGCATAGGCGCTCTCGGCGGCTACGAGATTTCTCAGCCCGGACGGATAAGAGAAAGATTTTAGCCTGACCGATATGGTCCGAACACGCTCTCGGAGAGTCGAAGATTTTTGATGTCATATACTAAGGCAGTGCAAGGCGGCGGCTTGCAGATGGGCTTTGTGCCCTTCAAAAGCCGACAACGCAGCAATGGCAAAGGATATGGCATCAAAAACGGGTTTGGACTATATCGTTCAGGCTATATAAAAAAAGATGGCAGAACAAAAGTTCTGCCATCTTTTTTTATTTTTCGCTGCAGTCACTGCAGTCTCCGCAAAACTTGGAATGGGGACAACCAACGCACTTAGCCCCGCGCTTTTTCTCCCGGATTATATATCCCAGCGCGATGGCCACAATGGCCGCAACAACGATGATGATTATTATATTGGTCATACTTTGATTTTTCCCTTTCTGATAAGACTGTTTGTACGAACAATGAGGAAAACCAGAATTGCGGCAAAAATAATAACCGCGATAAGTCCGCCCACAAAGCCCGCAGCAAAGCTGCCCGTGGCAAAAAGGCTGCCCAGCTGATGCACCAAAAAGGCAATGCTGAAGCCGGTGCCAAGCTGGAGACCTATGCCGCCGGCAAGCCACTTCGCGCTCTTCATCTCGGAGTTCATAGCTCCGATTGCTGCAAAGCAGGGGGGCGTATAGAGATTAAACATAAGATATGCAAGAGCTGCTGCCTTGGTGATAGCTATCACGCCTGCCACCTCGCCGCCTGCGCCTTCAAGCATAGCAAGCTCATCCACATTGATGAGATTTTCAAGACCCACGAAGCAGACCGCCAGAGTGCCAACAACATTTTCCTTTGCGATAAAGCCGGTGATGGCGGCTGCCGCCATCTGCCAGCTGAGAACACCCACCACGGGCACAAGCAGCCATGCGAAGGGAGATGCGATGGAGGCAAGAATGGATGCCTCAGCGCTTTCTGCCACAGCGAAGGACCATGTGAAGCTCTGCATAAGCTGAACTGCTGTGTTGCAGACCAGAATGACTGTTGCAGCCTTCACTATGTATGCCTTGCCCTGAGAGCACATGGAGAGGAAGGCTCTCTTAAAAGAGGGGACTTTATAGTCGGGCATTTCGATTATAAAATAACTCTTTTTTGCTCTGTTACCGGTGATTGCATTGATAAGCAAGGCGCAGAGGAAAATGAGAATTATTCCGCAGAAATACATGAAGAAGCTGATCCATGCGCTGTTTCCGAAAAATGCGCCTGCAAAAAGGGAGATTACGGGGATTTTTGCTCCGCAGGGCATGAAAGGAGTCAGCATTGCCGTTGCGCGGCGCTCGCGCTCATTACGAACGGTGCGGGAGGCCATAACTCCGGGGATGGAGCAGCCCACGCCCATGACGAAGGGAATGACACTTCTTCCGCTGAGACCAACTTTCTTGAAGATGGGGTCAAGCATAACGCTGACGCGGGCCATATAGCCGCAGTCTTCCAAAAGGGCAATGAGGAAATACATAACCATGACAAGAGGCAGGAAGCCCACAACGGCGCCAACGCCGCCTATAATGCCGTCCACCAGCAATGCGCGCAGCACCGGCGCAGCGCCGCTCATCCAGCCGTTGGCAAGCTCCATAAAGCTATCTATCCAGCCAACCAGTATGTCAGCCGCAAGAGGTCCTATCCACACCTGCGCAAGCTGGAAAACCAGCCACATAACGGCGGCGAATATTACAATGCCCACTACCTTATGGGTAAGCACCGCGTCCACCTTGTCATGGACATTGCGCATATGGCGCTTCTCGCCGCGCTTTTCAACGGCGGGTACAATTTCCTTCACAAATTCGAAGCGTCGGCGGTCGGCAGCTTTCACAGCTTCCTTATCCTGCAGGTCGATTTCGCCCTGCTTATAGGGGGCGCGCTGCTCCCCTCCCGCAAGGGCAACGGCAGTTTTAACAAGCTTTTCAAGACCCTCGCCGTCGGTGGAGACAGTTTCCACCACGGGGCAATCCAACAGCGCGGAAAGCATTTCTCCGTCTATCTTGGTGGATTTCACCTGATGGAGATCCGCTTTGTTGAGAGCAAGCACCGTGGGTATGCCAAGTTCAAGAAGCTGAGTTGTAAAGAAAAGGCTTCGGCCGAGATTGGTGCTGTCCACAATATTGATTATCACATCGGGCGCTTCGCCTATTATATAATCTCTAGTGATGCTCTCCTCCCCAGTAAAGGGCGACATAGAATAAGCGCCGGGAAGATCAACGGCAACTATGGACATTCTGTCTGGGCAGAGGCTTTTTTTGACGGGGCTCATCTTTGCCTCGACAGTTACACCTGCCCAGTTGCCCACCTTCTCGTTGCGTCCGGTGAGAGCGTTATACATTGTTGTTTTTCCGCTATTGGGATTGCCTGCAAGGGCGATTCGCATTTGGATTTCCTCCTGATCGGGGTTTAGTTAGCCCAGGCTAACTGATGGTCAAAAAATCAGCCGGCCGAAGTTTTCGGTCATCAGACCATGATAGTGTCGGCCAGCTGAGAATCAATGCAGTATCTGGCATCCTTGATGAAAACGGTGCAGCTGCTTCTCTTGCGGGAGACAAGGGTTATAGGCTCTCCGCTATAGCAGCCCAGGGAGAAGAGAAAACCGTCCAGCTCTTCGTCGCCGGTGTTCATACCGCGGATGATATACTCTTTTCCTTCCTGCGCGCTGCGCAAAGTCATAAAATCACCTGAACTTTCCGTGTTATATAGAACGTTAGCCTAAGCTAACTCATAGGGCGAGTAAATAGTTAGCCTAGACTAACTACATGTATATGATAATCCCGCGGGATAAATTTGTCAAGATATCCCGCGGGAAATATTTGAAATTTTTAGCGATTTTTGAGGAATTTTTCCTCTCTGTCATGGCAGGAGAAGAGAATTATCTGGCGCTTTTCGGCCATTTCCTCAAGAAGCTCCAGAGCGTAGCCCATGCGCTCGTCATCGAAGTTCACGAGGGCATCGTCCAGAATTATGGGGCAGGAGCAGCCTTCGGGGAGAGCCAGCTCGCAGATTGCAAGGCGCAGAGCCAGATAAAGCTGGTCTGCAGTGCCTTCGGAGAGGAAGGCTTTCTCGTGAGCAAGGGTATCTCCCTCTCGCTTTGCGGAAGCATCCAGCTCGCGGGAGAAGCTGAGAGCGGCATACTTGCCTCCGGTGAGGCGGGCCATTATCTCTCCTGCGCGGCGTCCAAGTTCGGGAGCGAAGCGCTGCTGCATCTCCTCGTTTGCCTCGCGGAGGGTGGCTATCGCCATTTCCAGAGCCTCATACTGCTCCAGAAGCTCATCGCGGCGGCTTTCAAGCGCCTCAAGCTGGGTACCCATTACCATGGGGTCGCCCATGGCAGCTATCTCGCCCTCCTTGCGGGCAAGCTGCTGCTGCACGAAGGCGGTTTCGGCCTTGGCGCGGGCAATTGCAGGGCTTTCGGAAACATCCATTCCTGCGGAAAGAAGCTCATTTTCGGCAGTTCGAAGAGCGCTGCGCTTTGCTTCAAGTTTTGCGGCAATGTCCTCGCAGTGAGCCTTTGCCTCGGCGGCAGCGTCATATGCGGCGATATATTCCTTTGCCTTCTCAATAATAGCTTCGCCGCTGACTTCCTCAAGTTCATAAGCCTTTTCAAGGTTTTCGCTGAAGGTTTTAACGCGCTTTTTGTTGGCCTTTATAAGAGCAAAGCTTACGATTGTGGCTATCAAAAGGGGGAAGCCGATTACCGCAATATATACATTGGGCAGAGTGAAGCCGATTGTGAGGGCTGCGGCGGCGAGAATAAGGGCAATGAAGGAGCCGGTGGGTGCGGGCACCATTGCGATGAAGCTGGAGAGGGTCTGGGCATCGGTAGAAGCAACTCTCATAGCCTCCTCTGGCTCTCTGCCCTTGAAGGGGCTGGCCTCGGTTGCGGCTTCAAGTTCTTTTGCCTTTTCCTCAGCCTCGCTGTGCTCTTTTTCCAGTGTACGGACGGAGTTGCGCAGAGATTCAAGCTCTGCCACCATACGCTCGCGCTTTTCATTGAGCTGAATGCGGGCAGTTTCCTCCGCCTCTGTCTCTGCGTTCTTTGTAGCCTCAAGGCGTTTCTCAAGCTCAGCGCGCTGCTGCACCGCCCCTGCTGCGGCAGTTATGGATGCATTTACATCGCGAATTTCGTTTTCAACGGTGGGGATAGCTCCGCTGCGGTTATGGCGGCGCTTTCTCAGCCATGCGCGAAGAACGCTGTCCGCGTCGGTGAAGCTCTCTCCCTCATCATCTCCGCTGGAGATGATAGAATTTATACGCTTTTCAAGCTCAGCGCTGTTGCTGACAGCCATGCCCGACTGACGGACAAACACGCTGCTTTCAAAAACGGCTTTGGGCATACCGGTGAGAGTCTCACCTGCATCGCTGCCCTTAAGACCGCTGACGCTCTGGGCAGTGCCGCTGTAAACAGCGGAAAACTCTCTCATTGGTGCGGAGGCAAGCTTAGTGCTTCGGCTGAGAGTAATATCCTTGCCCTCATGCTCAATTTCCATCTCGCCCTCCATGGCAGCGCCTGACCAGGGTGCATATTTCACCTTATCGGGCTTCACTCCGCCCTTTTCGCGCTGGGAGGAGTCCACACCATAGAGCATGGCGCGGATAAAGGCACACCAGGTGCTTTTTCCGCTTTCATTGGAGGCAGTGATGACATTCAGGCCTTCATGAAGCTCCATCTCCGTTTTTTCGAGGCAACCGAAGCTTGCCTTCATCTTTTTAATAATCATATCTCTTTGACCGCCTCTCCGCCCTCAAGGGCTGCCAGGCCCCAACGAAGAGCCTGAATCACTTTCTGTTTTTCCCGCTCATCGGGGGCATTTTCGTATTTTTCACGCATTTTCCGCAGGAAAAGTCCTCTCAGGCTGTCCTGAGAGCTGCCTTCCCAAAGCTCGCGGCGCAAGGTGCTGCGGTCGCGAAGCTGAAGGGAGAAGAATCGATTTTCCCATTCCCGCTCTATCGCCCCCAAATCGGGAGCACTGTAGCTTTCGCCGCGAAGGATAATGCGCACAATGTCATTTTCTCTGCCTGCGGGGCATTCGGGGATGCCCTCGGATATATCAAGCTCCATTATCTCATAGTGGCGGCGGGCAATGGGGATAAATTCACCCTTCACGCTACCCTCCTCAACTTCAAGAAACAGCACGCCCTTTTCGCCGCATTCGTCAAAGCCTCTGCCTTCGGGGCAGCCTGGGTAGGCGCAAACTGTGTCTCCGCAACGGATAAGACCGCTGTATGTATGCTGGTGACCCAGTGCCAGATAATCAAATCCGCTATCTGCCACTTCTTCGGCAGAAATGGGGCAATAGCGGCTTTCCGCAGCGCCCAAGTCTCCATGGAGAAGTCCTATATTCACAATACCATCCTCACGCTCTGCGCGGAAAGAACGCAGAAGAGGCGGGCAGATAATATCCGTGTATCCCGCGCCATATACTCTTGCACCCATTTCCTCAAGCTGGACGCATTCCCATCCACCTCGGAAAACGCGAATGTTTTCAGGCATATCCCCTCTCAGATAGGGGGAGCCGGGGCGCAGACAGTCATGGTTGCCGGGGGCAATAAAAACGGGGCAATCAAGGCTGCCGAAGGCTGCAGAAAGAGCCTCAAAAGTCTCTGCATAAGCGCTGGAGCTATCCAAAAGGTCGCCAGCAAGCAGCAGCATGTCCGCATTCTTTTCACGGGAGAGCTCGGCAATGGCAAAAAGCAATTCCCTCTGCTCCCGTCTGCGCAGGGCGGCTTTTTCACCCAGAGCCTCGAAGGGAGAGTCCAGATGCAGGTCCGCAGCATGGATAATTTTCAAGCTTTCTCTCATAAAATTCTCAAAGCCTCCGCCTTAAGACATCTTCCGCTTTCGCTGTCTATTTCAAAAATTGCACATTCCATTTTTCCGGGTCCGCCCGCAGGGCTGTAGCGGCGGGGAGGATCACCAAGGAACTTTCCTATGCTCTGCTGAGGGGCAATGCCTATAACGGAATTTTGAGGCCCCGTCATGCCAAGGTCGGTTATATAGCCCGTGCCTTCAGGCAAAACTCCGCAGTCGCTGGTCTGAACATGGGTGTGAGTGCCCCATACGGCGCTGGCGCGTCCGTCAAGGAAATAACCCATGGCGAGCTTCTCGCTGGTGGCTTCCGCGTGGAAATCCACGAGGATTATTTTGGCGTCAACATCGGCCATGATGTTATCCGCAACAACGAAGGGGTTATCCGTATTGGTATCAAGTCCGTATCTGCCGATGAGATTTGCAACGCAGATATTGCCGAAACGGGTGGGGTAGACCCCCACGCCCTGACCGGGGCACTGGGGAGCAAAGTTGGCGGGACGGAGGCATGAGCCGGTATGGTCAAGATAGTCCTGTATCTCCGTGCGCATCCATGTATGGTTGCCAAGGGTGATAACATCGGCTCCGCAGTCGAATATCTCCTCGCACTGCTGGGGGGTAACGCCCACAACATTCGCGTTTTCTCCGTTGACCACGGTGAAATCTATGGCATACTGACGCTGGATTTTACGGAGATTTCTTCTCAGAAAATCCAAGCCCACTCTGCCGCAGACATCGCCCACCGCCAAAACCTTTATTGTCATAAATCCTTACCTCGTTCCGAGCATAGTTTAGTTATTCTATCACACAATGCGTATTCTACGCAATCACATTATAAATATTGCCAAAAGCTCAGCCTTTAAGCACGCGGCAGGCAATGGCCTTGTAGCCGGGGAAGCCCGAATAGCTGTCCAGCCAATCACCCGGGAAGAGGCTGTTGACATCCGCCTCGCTGTAGCCGTGATACATATTCACGCAGCCTTTAAGCAAACGGCTGTCGATATCCACCGCCACGGCGATTGAGCCAAAAGCCGTCTCCAGCTTCACCCAGTCACCCTTTTCAAGACCGAGAGCATCCGCATCCTCGGGGTGCATATCCACCGCAGCAACGCTGCGCAGAGCGCGGATATCCTCCACGGTATGGGTGCGGCTGTGGAAGGCGTGGGCATAGCGATCGGTGCGCACTCCCGCCTGCAGGACAAGTGGGAAAGCCTCTCTGTCGCAGCCCTCCAGTGGCTCTGTGTAGGCAGGCAGAGGGTCAAGACCGCTGTGGGCGGATATAGTCTCAGACCATAGCTCATATTTACCGCTGGGTGTGGGGAAGCCATTCTCCAAGGGCTTGGGCGGAGCGAAGCGGGGAATTGCTGCGGGCTTTTTCTCCCTGCGCAGCTGCTCAAGGCTTATGCCCGTGGCTTCAAGAAGGAAGCTTCGGCATGCATCCGCGCCGCCTTTAAAAAGCTCATCCTCTATTCCCAGAGCCTTTGCAAGCTCAAGTATGATCTCCTCGTCGCTTTTGCTCTCCCCTATGCTCTCTATGGCTGCATCCACCCAAAGGAGCTTGGAATCCAGACAAACTTCCGTCAGCTGCTCGCGCTCATAGGAGACACTGACGGGCAGCACTATGTCCGCATACTTTGCGCTGTCACTGAGCCATATATCGCAGTCCACGAAAAATTCCGTCTTGCGGAGGGTCTCAAACATTCCCTCGCTATTGGGGAACATACGGGCATTCATACCAAGAGCAAAAATTGCCTTCAGTTCCCCTCTCTCCACAGCTGCGGGGAATTCCATTGCCTGGCATTCGTCAAGCAGGGCATTCCAAAGAGGAAATTTCTCTGCACCTATGCGCTTATCCGTGGGCAGCTCCACGGGGTGAGCCATCTCGAAGTTGCGGAAGGGAGTTTCGATATGTCCGTCGCTGCGGAGAATGCCTTTGGGCAAGTTGCCACCCTTGCGTCCGTAGCAGCCACAAACGGCGCTGAGGGCGCTCCACGCCCTTATGGCAGAGACACCGCCGCGGTGGTGAATTAGCCCCGTGAATCCCTCATAAAGACTCATGGGCAGATTGTCGGCAATGAACCTTGCAGCTTTTTTCAGGCATTCCGCCTCAACACCGCAAATCTCTTCAACTTTTTCGGGAGTGAACTCCATGGCACGAGCCTTATACTGCTCATAGCCGTGGACATATTTTTCAATATATTCCTCATCCGCTTTGCCCATAAGAATAAGCTCGCGGGCAAGGCCGTAAGCGAGAGCAACGTCCGTGCCGGGGCGCAGTCGCAGATGGATATCGGCATATTTTTCAACATCGGGGCTGAGGTAGGGGTCAACAGCTACTATTTTCATACCCTTTTTGGCGGCAGCCTTGGCAGGAGGGAGAAGTCTGCCTCTTGCCGTTGCAAGCAAAACTCCCGCATTGGCATAGTCCGGAGAAGACTGCATGCCCGTGTCACAGATATTGCCTATTATAGCGGCACGATGGCAGGAGCTGGACTCCGTGGCATAGTTGGCGCTGCCGAAGAGGGTCGCGAGGCGGCGAAGCATGGGACGGTACCATTTGGTGTAGCCGGAGAAAAAGGCAACACTGTCCGCGCCATTTTCATCGCGGATTGCCAGAAGCTTTTCGGCGATTTCCCCGAAAGCTTCCTCCCAGCTTATTGCCTCGAAACGGCCTTCGCCCTTTTCTCCCACCCTGCGTAGAGGGGTGGTCAGGCGGTCGGCACGATTGCGGTAAGCGCCGCCCAGCGCACCTTTCACGCACATATTGCTGCAATTTTCAAAGCCTTCTTCTTTCACGGGGCGGACGGCCACTATCTCTCCGTCCTCTATGCATAAATCAACAACGCAGCGTTTGGAGCATATTCCGCAGGCACTTCGGCGCATTTCCATCTCCATATTCTCATCTGCCCTTCACTGTTTTTTCTTATTTTACCATAAACAGTAATTTATTCGCAATCATTATACGCGCCCGCTTGGGCATAATAAATCTGACCCATAAAGTTTAAAGGAGGAAAAAATATGTGCGGATTTATTAAAGGCATGGGCGCCGGTATGATTTTAGGCGTCTGTGTGGGCGCAGGTCTTTCCATGGATAAGCGCCGCAGCAAGAGAATGCTCCATCGTGCCGTCCGAAATATGGAAGATGTGGTGGAAAAAATGACCGACGCCATGGGAATGTAAAAAAATATTAAAAAAACTTAAAAAAGTTTAAAAAAACTCTTGCTTTTTGGTTTGCGATGTGCTATTATTCTCTAGCACGAATTGGTATGCGCTCTTAGCTCAGCTGGATAGAGCGTCTGGCTACGGACCAGAAGGTCAGGAGTTCGAATCTCTTAGGGCGTGCCAAGAAACCCCGGAACGAAAGTTCCGGGGTTTTGTGTTTTTAAAATTTTTCTTTGAGAAAAATTCCCAGGCGAAAAGCACGCCGCGCACGAACAATGACCCGTTTATACTTTCCGCAGCCTTCGCACAGCTCTGTTTCTCTGGAAAGAACATATTTT
>JAZUAQ010000084.1:0-5094 GCA_045638085.1 Oscillospiraceae bacterium | reverse complement strand
GGCCTCCTGAGCAACAAGCTGACCCATTCTTGTTATGCGGAATGCGGTGCGTTTGATGGTGTCGGCGACTGTGTCAAAACTTTCTCCCTTAACCTCCTTGAGGGCTGCGTGGACAACGCCAGGGCCGGAGACGCCTACGTTTATGACGCATTCGCCCTCGCCCACACCGTGGAAAGCGCCTGCCATGAAGGGGTTATCCTCAACGGCATTGGCGAAAACAACGAGCTTGGCGCAGCCAAAGCCGCCCTTGTCTGCGGTGATGGCGGCACAGCTTTTTATAATGCGTCCCATAAGGGCGACGGCATCCATGTTGATGCCTGCCTTGGTGGTGGCAACATTGACACTTGAGCAGACTATATCCGTCTCCGCAAGTGCTTCGGGTATGGACTCGATGAGGCGTCGGTCGCCAAGGGTAAAGCCCTTGTGGACAAGGGCGGAGTAGCCGCCTATGAAGTTGACACCGCAGGCCTTTGCAGCGGCGTCCATAGCCTTCGCAACGGCAACGGGGCTGCCATTTTCGCAGGCCTCTGTGACAAGGGCAATGGGGGTGACGGAGATGCGCTTATTCACAATGGGGATGCCGAACTCGCGCTCAATGGCGCAGCCCGTCTCCACAAGGTGCTCAGCCTTGCGGCAGATTTTGTCGTAGACCTTCTGGGCGCAGGAATCCATATCGGGATGGGCGCAGTCGCGCAGGGAGATGCCCATGGTGATTGTTCTTATGTCCAGATGCTGATTATCTATCATATCCAGCGTCTGGCGGATATCGGAAATATGGAGCATGTTCGGTGCCTCCTCAGATTCTGTGCATTGCGGTGAAAAGGTCGCGGCGCTGAATGCGAATGGAAAGGCCGCTCTCTTCGCCCCTTGCGGAAAGGGCGGAGGAGATTTCATCGAAGCTGTGGGAAGAGGTGGCAGTGTCCACCAATATGGTCATGGTAAAAATGCCTTCCATAATGGTCTGGCTTATATCGAGAATGTTTACTCCCATTTCTGCCAGAAGGCAGCTTACACTGGCAACAATGCCAACGCGGTCCTCACCTATAACGGTCATAATTGCTTTCATTTTGGATTTACCTCCAATATAATTTATGGCTAAATAATACTCTATTCCGACCTTATTTGCAATAAAAAATGCCGCAGCGGAAAGCTGCGGCATTTTGGTTTATTTTACCAGTTGTCTTTTTCCTCCGCATAAAGCTGAGGGAGGATGGAAGCCAGGTTGCTGTATTCCTTGATATTGTGGCCGTAGAGGGCGCGAGGGACGAATTCGGGAATGGATTCGCCGTCGGGAACAAGCTTCACAAGCTCGCCCTTCTCGTTGGGGCCATAGCCCATCCAGAAACGGGAGCAGAACATAATGCCGCCATCGGTTTTTCTCGCAAGGTGTGTCATAACTGCAGGTGCGCTGCCGATGCCGTAGGCGCAGACCATTGCAAGACAGTCGTCGGTGCCAAGCTTGCTCTCGTCATATCCGATTTCGGAGGGGCGGCGGAAGCAAAGGAGAAGATCCTCGGGACCGCCGAGACCGATGTTTTCCTTTATCTGATGGTTCATGCCTCAGGTTTTCTGAGAAACGGGAACAGCAGGGTCAAGAACATAGGAGGGGTCATGGGCGCGGGCATGGAAATGGTCATCATGGTCCCAAAGTTTATAGCGCAGGTCACTGCCAACGCTGTGCCAACCGAACCACCAGTCGAACATTTCGGCGGTAACACCGGGCATAAAGGTTGTGTTGGCAACAAAGCCTGTGCCATTGGGAGCAATGGTGAAGCCGTTTTGCAGGCCGGGGACATCTGCATTTTGGAAAAGGGCGCGGTCTTCAAAAGGGAGGGCGCTTTCTGCGGGAGCGGCGGGACCATTCCAGATGTCCAGCTTTTCCTGAGGAATATCGGCAAGGGGAAGGTTGAAATACTTTGCGTAAGGCAGCTTGGCCTCTTCGGGGGTGAGAATGGGAAGCTCCATGGTGTTACCTCTCTTTCAAAATTGGAAATAATAGGAGAAAAATGCACCTTTGATATAAAAATATTATCATTTTGTCCTTGTGTCAAGAGCATTTATAAGGTATCATAGCAGGTGAGGACAGCTCCCCCGGTGCCTGCTATCGGAGGACAGCGCTGTCCGAAAAAACATATTAAGAAGAGGAGATAAATCCAATGAAAGAAACCAAAAAGGGACTGAATAGCTTTGGTCTCAAGGGTTGGTGGGTCGTAATCTTCGTTGGCCTGCTTTACTACGTAAGCTCCAACGCAGTTGACCTTCTCAACGTCACTACCACCCTTTTCGCACAGGTTAAGGGCTGGGACGAGAATGCTCTGCTTGTATTCTCCGGTCTCGGCGGCTGGGTAGGTGTTATCCTCACCCTGTTCTTCGGACGCTGGATCGCCAAGAAGGGCGTAAAGCTCCCCACCGTTATTTTCCTTGTCATCTTCGCAGTTCTCTACTTCCTCAACGGTCGCGTTAACTCCGTTGCAACCTATGGCCTTGTTGTTGTTCTGCTTTCCGCAGTTTCCAACTGCATCAACCTGGTTTCCACCAACGCTTACATGTCCAACTGGTTCCCCCGCAAGAAGGGCATTGCTCTCGGCTGGTCCACCATGGGCGCTCCCATCTCCAGCGCAACCTGCATTGCTATCTTCACCGGCATCTTTGCAGCTTCTCACGGCAGCCTTGCCAACCCCTTCCTGTTCTTCGCAATTCTGACTCTGGTTGTTGCTATCGTTGCTCTCCTTGCTGTTAAGGCCACTCCCAAAGAGGCCAAGGCATATCCCGACAACGATCCCGCTATGGCAGATGTCGTCGTTGAAAATCCCCAGTCTCCCTGGACTGTAAAGAAGCTCCTGGGCTGCAAGAATATGTGGTTCGTTGCTATCTCCTTCGGTCTGCTCTTCATGGCTCTCGTTGCTACCATGACCCAGTTCATCCCCCGCATGATGGCCAGCGGCTTCACCATGGATCAGGGTACCATGTGGCTCTCCATCGCTTCCATTCTCGGTATCCCCGGCAGCTATCTCTGGGGTGTTCTTGACCAGAAGGGCGGCACCAAGCTTGCTGTTGTTGTTTTCGCCATCTACATGGCTGCAATGCAGTTCCTCCTTGCCATCTTCTTCGGTAACCAGATCGTCACCCTCATCCTCATCGTTCTCCTCGGCATCCTCATCGGCGGTATCTGCAACCTGCTGCCCTCCATGGTCATCCAGATCTTCGGCGGACGCAACTTTGCTGCAGCCAACAGCGTTGTAACTCCCATCGTTGTTGCTCTGCGTACCACCACCTTCATCGTAATGCCCGCTATCCTCGGCGCTACCCACGGCTCCTTCCAGGCTCTCTCCATATTCTACGGCGTTCTCTCTGTTATCGCTATGGTCTTCGCACTCTGCATGACCAAGGATACCCTCGCTGAGCCTGAAGCAAAGTAAGCTTAAGCGCCTTATAACTGCATAAATGTTAATCCCCCTGCCTTTTGGCAGGGGGATTTTTTGCTGTATCAAAATCAGAAAGAGGCAACGGTTTCCGCAGGGGCGGAGCAGTCTCTGAGCTCAATGACCTTCAGCACAGGGCCGGGGCGGTCATAGCCGGGATGTTCTTCGATGGAGATAGAAGCGGTGAGCTCTATCCACTGACTGTTTTTAAGGTTGGTGCGGCTGTTGCCCACGGCAATAAGGCCGGCAAAGGCTATATCGTCGGCGCAGCAGGTCATCATCTGGCGGCCAACAACCAGCTCGTCTTTTTCCAGATCCTCACTGAGGGCAAGCTGAGCCTTGAAACGAACGGTCTTGCCCTGATAGCTTTCCAGCTCTTCATTAAGGTCTCTGTACCAGATGGCATAATCGTTGTCGGCAATATCTATGAGCTTTGCCTTTTTGTTGAAAGGCAGAGGGTCAACGATATCGTCATATTTAACGCTGCCGTCAACTGACTCATAGGCAATGTCGCAGGCGCGGTTTGCGGCGCGGACGATTTTGTGGTAGGGCATGATGTCGGCGCCTTCGGGGAAGCGGTTGAAAACAATAAGTTCGCAGCTTTTCAGCTTGTCGTAACAAAGTTGACGCATATTTGCGTTATAACTGAGGAAGCTGCCGGCATCTGCAAACATAAACTCCTGATAAACCGCCCACTGAGGAGGCATGTTCATGTAGAAGTCGTCCAGCATCCACATTCCGTTATATTCTACCAAAACCCGCTCTGCGTTGGCCTCAAGAAACCAGCGCTGAAGATTTTCCTCGCTTAGTTCCTCAACTTCTTCAACATAGTGTAGGAAAATGTTGGGGGAGGCAAAGGTGTCGGGGGTCAGCTCCTCCACGCCCTCTTCGCACATGATGAGCAGGGTGCGCTCACCGGAATTGAAACGGGGGTCTTCAAGAGTTTCCTGAAGGAACTTGGTCTTGCCTGCCTCCAGAAAACCCGTGAAGAGATATACGGGAACTTCTGCCTGGGGCATATCAAAAATATCTTCCTGCATGGCTGTCTCCTTATATGGCGAAGAGCTTTTTAAGCTCCGTCTCGTTTATGCCGCTGCCGATAACGCAGAATCTTCCGGTAATGCCTGCGCCGCCGCGGCGGATGTCTGCCTCGCCGGGCACATAGTCAAAGTGAATCCACTGTCCGTCGGAGGCATCCACAATGCCCTTCGCGCGGAGTATAATGCCGTATTTTTCGGAGTTTTCAAGCTGAGCAAGAATAGAGCGGATGCCATCCTCGCTGAACTTTGCAGCGGTTTCCATGCCCCAGGAGGCGAAGACCTCATCAGCATGGTGATGGTGGTGATCATGGCAATGGCAATCGGGATCATGGCACTCGTGCTCGTGGTGATGGTGATGATGCTCGTGGCAGTCGCAATTGGGATCATCGCATTCATGCTCGTGGTGATGATGGTGATGCTCGTGGCAGTCGCAATTGGGATCATCGCATTCATGCTCGTGGTGATGGTGATGATGCTCGTGGCAGTCGCAATTGGGATCATCGCATTCATGCTCGTGGTGATGGTGATGATGCTCGTGGCAATCGCAGTTGGGATCATCGCACTTATGCTCGTGGTGATGGTGGTGATGATGCTCCATCTCCTCAAGCTGCATATCCAGAGTGTCACAGCCT
>JAZUAQ010000083.1:0-2644 GCA_045638085.1 Oscillospiraceae bacterium | reverse complement strand
GAACAACCTTGAACAGGTCGCCGCAGATACCGTAGTCAGCAACTTCGAAGATGGGAGCGTGCTCAGCCTTGTTTACAGCGATGATCAGCTCGGAATCCTGCATACCAGCCTTGTGCTGGATAGCGCCGGAGATACCGAGAGCGATGTAAACCTTGGGGTGAACGGTCTTACCGGTCTGACCAACCTGGTGGTCAGCGGTGATGTAACCAGCGTCAACAGCAGCACGGGATGCGCCAACAACGCCGCCCAGCTCGTCAGCCAGCTCCTGAGCCAGCTTCAGACCGGTAGCAACATCCTTGGAGATACCAGCACCAACGGAAACGATGATGTCAGCACCGATGAGGTCAACCAGCTTCTTAGCGGACTTAACGACCTCGAGAACCTCGGTCTTCATATCCTCAGCGGTGAGCTCGAAAGCGGGATGGATGATTTCAACAGCCTCAGCCTTAGCTGCGTCGAAGGGGCGCTTCTTCATAACGCCGGGACGAACGGTAGCCATAGCAGGACGGAAACGGGGGCAAACGATGGTAGCCATCAGGTGACCGCCGAATGCGGGACGGGTCATCTTCAGGTTGGTGTTAACGTCGAAGAGCTTGCTCTCGAACTTGGTGCCCTCGAGGTTCAGGGAAGAACCGGTCTTGAGGAACTCGATGTAACCGTTGAGGTCAACGTCCAGGTGGGTGCAGTCTGCGCAGAGACCGGTGTGGAGTCTGGCAGCTACACGGGGAGCGAGGTCACGGCCGATATTGGAGGCGCCAACGAGGAAGATCTCGGGCTTGAACTCCATGGCTGCGTCGCAGATAACCTTGGTGTAAGCGTCGGTGGTGTAGTTCTTCAGCAGGGGGCTGTTGTAAACGTAGACCTTGTCGGCGCCGTAGCCGCCGAGCTCCTTGGCCAGACCGTCAACATCGTCACCCAGCAGAATGCCGTGCAGCTCTACGCCCAGCTCGTCAGCCAGCTTGCGGCCTTCAGAGATAAGCTCGTAAGAGGTGGGCATCATGCTGCCCTGACGCTGCTCGCAGAATACCCATACATTCTTAAATGCACCGATATCGGCACTATTGAAATTGTTAGCCATTTCTGTTTCTCCCTTCTCTTAGATAATGTGCTTGGCAGCAAGAATGCCAGCCAGCTTATCGGTAGTTTCCTTACCGTCACCCTCAAGCATCTGGCCTGCACCCTTCATGGGAGGAGTGAAGGACTTGAAGATGTTGGTGGGAGAACCCTTGAGGCCGATGGTGTCGGGCTCGATGAGTGCATGGTTCTGCAGAGCGGGATAATCGTAAACGATCATGGGCTTGTCGTAGCACTCTTCGGTACCGAGAACGGTCATGTAACGGGGAGTGTTGAGCTCCTTAACGCAGGTGATAACGCAGGGAGTCTGAACCTTAACGGTCATATAGCCATCTTCCAGCTCGCGCTTGATGAAGAGGGTGTTGCCTTCCTTCTTGATCTCACTTGCATAAGTAACCTGGGGCAGGTGCAGCTTCTCAGCGATCTGGGGACCAACCTGAGCGGTGTCACCGTCGATAGCCTGACGGCCGCAGAGGATGATGTCGTCCTCGTCGATGCCGTAGGTGTCAAGACCTGCAGCAACGATCTGAGAAGTAGCATAAGTATCGGAACCACCGAACTCACGAGCAGAGATGAGAACGCTCTCGTCTACGCCCATAGCCATCAGCTCGCGGAGCATGGTCTCAGCGGCGAAGGGTCCCATGGTAACAGCAACGACCTTGCAGCCGAGCTCGTCCTTAAGGGCGAGAGCAGCCTCAATGGCGTTCATATCATCGGGGTTGATAATGGTCTGCATGGAAGCACGGTTCAGAGTACCATCGGGATTGACAGCAACCTTACCGGAGGTATCGGGAACCTGCTTAACAGTAACAAGAATTTTCATTTTACATTTACCTCCTTCTTACTTCAGCAGATTGCCGCTAATAACTACCTGCTGGATCTGGCTGGTGCCTTCGTAGATGCTGGTGATACGAGCATCACGATACAGGCGCTCAACCTTGTACTCCTTGATGTAACCGTAGCCGCCGTGGATCTGAACAGCCTTATAAGCGCAGCGGTTAGCAACTTCTGCAGCGAAGTACTTAGCCATAGAGCAAGCGGTGGTAGCATCCATGTTGGCATCCTTGAGGTTAGCAGCATTGTAAACCAGCTCACGGGCAGCTGCGATCTCGGTAGCCATATCAGCGATCATGAAGCTGATACCCTGGAAGTCAGCGATGGGCTTGCCGAACTGCTTACGCTCCTTGGCATACTTGATGGACTCATCAAGGCAAGCCTGAGCTACGCCGACTGCCTGAGCAGCCATGCCGAGACGGCCGCCGTCCAGAGTCTTCATAGCGATGGAGAAGCCCTTGTGGAGAGGACCAACGAGGCAATCCTTGCTTACGCGAACGTCTTCGAGAATAACGTCGCTGGTGGGATAGCCGTTGATACCCATCTTGTTCTCATGAGCACCGCAGGAAACACCGGGGAGCTTCATGTCAACGATGAACATGGAGATACCGCGGGAACCCTTAGCGGTGGGATCGGTCTTTGCGAAGACCAGGCACCAGTCGGCAACAGGAGCGCCGGAGATGAAGGTCTTACGGCCGTTGAGGATGAAGTCATCGCCATCCTGAACAGCGGTGGT
>JAZUAQ010000082.1:0-5653 GCA_045638085.1 Oscillospiraceae bacterium | reverse complement strand
GGGATCGAAGGGCTGAACGGTTGCGCCGGAGAGAATGTTGAAGTGGGCAACGCTGGCAACTCCGTCGGGAGCCCATTCCTCTTCAACAGCCCACCATGCAGCAATGCCGTCGGGATTCTTCTTGAAGTAGTCAACGCCTTCAACGCCATAGAGGATGCCGTAAGCGGTGTTGGCAACAGAAGTTGCAGCGTCGCCGCCTGCTGCGGAAACGCCGAACTGAACAGCGCCGCGCATAACGGACTTGAAGCCGGCTGCGTCTGCGTCAACGGAACCGACAATATAGCCAGCCTCGTTGCCCATAACGCCGCCGGTGAAGCATGCAAATTCGTCGAGCTGGTCGGCATAGTTATCAACTATGTACTGGCCGCCCTGAGTGGATGCGAGAGAGTTGTAAGCGATAAATACGCGGGTGTTGGGGTTGGTGGTGAGAATGTTGGCAACATTCAGACCGCCGTTGGTCTGATCCTGCTCGGTGATAATGCCGTTGAAGTGGTCAAGAGCGATCTGGCAGAAAGCGGGGTTTTCAACCTTGTTTGCTTCGTCAACAACGTTGCCGCTTGCGTCAACAAACTCGCCCTTGGCGTTCTTGAGATAGGGCTCAAGAATGCTCTGTTCGCCCTTGGAACGAATAACGGTTTCTTCAGCAAGGTTGGACTCCAGGAAGGAGAGCTCCCAGTTGGGGTTGGCTGCATTGAGCTCATCAACATGTGCCTCAATCCAGTTCTTTGCGATCATGGCAACATAAGCGCCGCAGAGATATTCATCGGAAACGGTGCAGCAGTCATAATACTCTTCGCTGAGTTCATCGGTGGTTGCGCCGTTGATGTAGACCTTGATGCCGGCTTCATGGGCTTCCTTGATGGCGTCGCCCAGAGCGCGGATATCGGTGGGGTTGATGACAAGAAGGTCAGCACCCATGGTGATGAAGTTCTTGATCTGCTGGATCTGGAGTGCGGAGTCCTGGTCGCAGCTGACGGTCTGAACCTTTGCTTTGCCGTCAAAAATCTTGACCAATGCTTCTTCTTCCAGAACATAGATACTTTCACTCATGCTGACGGTGCAGAAGCCGACCAGGTCGAGCTCTGCGGGAGCGGAAGGATCCTGAGGAGCAGCGGGGTCTTCGGTGGTATTGCCGCAGCCGGCAAACATACCGAGAACCATAACCGCGGCAAGCAGTAATGCGAGCAGCTTTTTCATAATGTATCCTCCTAATAAAATTGATATTTTGTTTCGGTGTATTGACACCATGATTGTGAGTTCATTTTATCATCTGCCGATTTTTATTTCAATCAATTCCGCTGATTTGCTTATTCCGATATTTTGTTTTAGGTGATGGCGCGCCAGCTAAATTTTACCTGATAATGGTAAAAAAACGGGTATTTTGTCCTATTGACAAGGTGATCATGTTGTTTTATCCTTTAATTGGTAATTTGATTTTTTTGTTTAAGGGGTGTTCTCATGGATATCAGGCGAATAGAGGAATTTTCCGTTCTGGTGCAGCAGGGCTCTTTCCGTCTGGCTGCCGAAGAGCTGGGAATATCTCCCGCACTGCTGAGCAACCATATAAACTTGCTGGAAAAGCGCCTTGGCACAAAGCTTTTGGAGCGCAGCGCCCATTCACTGCGCCTCACGGAGGAGGGAAAGCGCTTCCTCACAGAAGCAAAGGAGCTGAGTCAGGAATATCGCCAGATGATAGACAGCATAGGAAGCATCTCCGAAAGCGGCAGCATATCGATTAAAATAGGCTTTTCCGGCTTCACCATCCCATCCAGACTGGGTCCTTATCTGGATACTGTGAATCTGCAGTATCCCAATATTCGTCTGGAGCTTTTTGATGACCGCAACCACGATGTTGCCCACAGCGTGGGAGACGGTGAGCTGGATGTTTTCTTCACCTATGCTCCCGATGCTCTTGCCTTTCCCGGAATTGAGAAGGAGTTTGTTTACAGCACGAAGGTCCTGGCTCTTGTGCCATTGCACCATCATCTGGCTCATAAATCCTCTTTGAGCCTTGCGGACCTGGAGGGAGAGCGTTTTGTGCTTTATCCTGCCGGAAGAGAAAAAGCATATCATGAGGCGGAAAAGGAAATTCTGAAGCGCAGCGGCATCTCTCATTCCGTTTATGAGGGCCATGCCTGCCCTTCTGCCCATTTTATAATGGTACCCGTCGGAAAAGGTCTGGCGCTTTGTCCCCGTATGATGAGGAGCATGATACCCCCCAACACCGTGGCGCTGCCTGTTATCGATCCCAGCTTCGAGGCTTCCATGTATATGTTTTATAAGAAGGATAATCCCAATCCCTATGTGACGGAATTTCTGGAGGGCTTCAGGGCTCACGGAGGAGGCTATTAATCAGATGACTACCGAAAGACTTTTTGAATTTCTTGTTCTCAGCCAGACCCTCAGCTTTTCCGCCGCTGCCAAAAAGCTTTTTATGACCCAGTCCGCCCTGAGCCGGCATATTGCGGAGCTGGAGAATGAGCTGGGCATTAAGGTGCTGGAGCGCAGCACCCATTCCGTGCGCCTCACTCCCGAAGGACGAATGCTGGCAAGCCGCATACCGAGGCTTATAGAAAAAAGCGAAACTGCCCTGAGCCGTCTGCGCCTTGCTGCTGCCCAGACAAGCGGCAGCGTGGCCATAGCCAGCCTTGAGAACACCATACACGACCAGCTTGTTATCTTTCTTAATTATTTTTCGGGCAAATATCCTGATATAGATTTCAATATAGACGTGCTGAGCAGAAGCGACCGCGTAGGAGTTTTCGAAAGCTACGACCTGAGCTTCACGGGCTTTGAACTTCAGAAGCTGCCCGACCATATCTCCGTTTCTCCCGCCTTCCGCTCTCCTGCGGTGCTTTGCGCCCCGGAGAAGCACAGGCTGTTTACAAACTATCACGTGCGGCTTGAAGAACTCGTTGGGGAAACTCTTATAGTACCCTATGCGGACGATGTGTTTTGCTCCTATGCGGCGATGCGTCAGTTGGCGGAAAAATCCACAGGTTACGGACTGAACATTGTAAAAGTCCCCAATGTGGAAAGTGCGCTGGCGATGGTGTCCTTCGGAAAGGGTCTTGCAATTTTGCCCCAGTATCTGAGCCAGAACAGCCTTCTCAACGTCTGGGGAGTTGATATCTCCACCCCGGGATGTGCCTTCGATACCTATGTTTACCACAATGAAAGCAGAAATAATTCCGCGGCGGAACTGATGCTTAAGGAACTGAAGATGTTCGTTGAGGGCGCAGCGGCGCCTTAATAATATAATCGAGATGAAAGGAGGAAGAGCAAATGCAATATGCAATCGCATTTTTGGAGGGTATTATAACCTTCATTTCACCCTGCCTTTTGCCTATGCTGCCCATATATATCTCCTATTTTGCAGGCGGAGGAGAGCGCTCAAGTGCAAAAACGCTGCGGGGAGCGCTTGGCTTCGTGGCGGGATTCACAATAATTTTTATGCTTATGGGAGCCCTCGCGGGCACTGTGGGCAGCTTCCTCAAGACCCATCAGACCGCCGTGAATATCGTGAGCGGCGCAATCGTAATTTTCTTTGGACTGAGCTATCTTGGAGTATTCAAGCTGAATATTTTCAAAGGCGGCAGAAGAATATCTCCCGTTTCCTCGGGATTTTTCCCCAGTCTCCTTTTCGGAATGATATTTTCTGTGGGCTGGACTCCCTGCGTTGGGGCTTTCCTTGGCTCCGCTCTCATTCTGGCTTCCCAGCAGGGGCATGTGCTTGAGGGCGTGATTATGCTTTTGGTTTATTCTCTTGGTCTGGGCATTCCCTTTGTCATAAGCGCGGTGCTCATTGATTATCTTAAGGGTGCATTTGACTTCATCAAGAAAAACTACAAAGTGATAAACGCGGTCTGCGGCTGTCTGCTGATTGTTATCGGCATTATGATGGCAACGGGCACTTTGGGTTATCTAATCAATCTTTTGGCGAGGTAAAAGAATATGAATAAGAAGAAAGCTTTGCTTATAGTTGTTATTTTGCTGATTGTTGTGCTGGTGGGCGCATCCATGCTTTATAAAAATCTGGGAGAGGCCGCTGCGCCCGAACAGCTTGCCGTTTCCGAAACTCCCGTGCCCGCCGCCTCTGCGGAAGGAGAGGG
The DNA here is from genome assembly GCA_045638085.1 of Oscillospiraceae bacterium. GTDB lineage: Bacteria > Bacillota > Clostridia > Oscillospirales > Oscillospiraceae > SIG459. The sequence goes on along the minus strand of JAZUAQ010000082.1, from coordinate 1,541 downwards.
AGGAAGCCCCGCTTCCAAGAAGGAGCAGGCTCCCGACTTCATCGTGTATGACGCCGACGGCAATGCCGTGCATCTCAGCGATTACTTCGGCAAGCCCATAGTGCTGAATTTCTGGGCAAGCTGGTGCGGACCCTGCAAGATGGAGATGCCCGACTTCAACGAGATGTATCTCGAGCTTGGAGATGAGGTCCATTTCCTGATGGTGAATGTGACGGACGGCGCTCAGGAGACTTTTGCCAGCGCCTCCGCCTTCGTGGAGGATAGCGGCTACGCTTTCCCCGTGCTTTACGATATGGACCAGACTGCCGCCTATGTCTACGCGGTGTATTCTCTGCCCACCACATATTTCATCGATGCGGAGGGCTATGCCATTGCCTATGGAATGGGTGCGCTGAGTATGGAAGACCTTCAGCGCGGTCTGGATATGATAATGGAATAAAAAAAGCCGCCCATCGGGCGGCTTTTTGCTTTTATATATGCAGGATCTCTTTTGCTTTTTGGAGTTTCTTTCGGGGGACGAAGAGGGTATAGGTGTAGCCGTAATGCTGAGGATTGCCAACGAATGCCTGATTATACTGCATATATGAGCCCACATCTATGCGCATTCCCACGGTGCTGCGAAGGCGTTTGGTGTGCAATTCGCAGGGAACGCCGCTCTTTTTCAGCTTTTCAAAAGCCGCAGCTGCCGCGGAGGCATCGCTTTCCACCAGAAGCTTAGTTCTGTTAAAAATGTTGACGGAGAAAAAACCCATATGTCAAGCTCCTTTCGATCCAACGCGGGCGATTCGTGAATCGCCCCTACATTTAATATAAACCCTCCACAAAGGGGAGAGTCAAGTTTTTTTTAGCCTGACCGATATAGTCCAAACTCGTTTTTGAGGTCATATCCGTCGGCATTGCTGCGTTGTCGACTTTTGAAAGGCACAAAGCCTTTCTGCAAGCCGCCGCCTTGCACTGTCTTAGCATATGACCTCAAAAATCTTTGACTCCCCGAGAGTGGATTTTTGTGTCAGGCAAAATTGAATTATGCAGGTGGGTCGTAACCCACCAAAGAATAAAATGAAGTCTGGCGCTAAAATCCGCCTCGCGGAGCGTGTTCGGATTATATTGGTCAGGCTGAAAGGGCATACTAATTTCAAAAAAGGAGAGATTTGTATGTCCGAAATTCTGAAAGAGGCGCTTTTGATGAGCGATTATCTGAAAAGCTGCCGCCGCAGACTCCACTGCGCTGCGGAGACGGGCTTTGAGCTTTCGGAGACTTTGGCTTTTGTGGAAGACGAGCTGAGAGCGATGGGGATTGAAAGCCACCGCTGCGGCCGCGGGGGCTTGAGCGCCATCGTAGGCAAAGGGGAGGGGGAGTGCTTCCTCCTGCGCTGCGATATGGATGCCCTCCCCATTGAGGAGGAGACGGATTTGCCCTTCGCCTCGCCCAGCGCCTTCCATGGCTGCGGTCACGATATGCACACGGCTATGCTTCTTGGAGCGGCAAGACTTCTGAAAAAGCGGGGAAAGGAGCTTCGGGGAGGGGTGAAGCTGATGTT
>JAZUAQ010000081.1:0-5186 GCA_045638085.1 Oscillospiraceae bacterium | reverse complement strand
GGCTTCGCTGGGGCTGAAAGAGCTCATTTTTCCGGCGAGGGTCCTTTCCTTATCAAAAATGATATCGCCCATTTTTCGTTTCCTTTCGTATATAAAATCCGATACTTCGGATTAAATAATTCTATCACAGCACTTAAACACAAGTCAACATAATATCCTAAGATTTGGTAAGGTGCTTGTAATTTTCTTCCGGCTGGATTAAAATACTTATAACAGTAAATTGCAACAAAACGGCAACATTTCAAGGGGAAAGGCAGAAATATTTATGGCAGAAGTGGTAATTATTGGCGCAGGCGCATCCGGAATGGTCGCAGCTATTGCAGCAGCGGAAAGCGGAAAGCACCATGTGACCCTTATTGAGCGTCAGGCCCGCGTGGGACGCAAGCTTCTCAGCAGCGGCAACGGCAGATGCAACCTCACCAATATGGAAACCGAGCTTTCCCGCTATCACGGCGCAGCCCCCGCTTTTGCCTCCCATGCGCTCTCTCTTTGGACTCCCGAAAAGGTTCTTGAGTTTTTCTCCGCCCTTGGTCTTATGACCGTAACGGAATACGGCGGAAGAGTATACCCCCTCAGCAATCAGGCCTCCAGCGTTCTCGACGTGCTGCGCTTTGCCCTTGAAAAGCCCAATATTGAGCTTCTCTGCGGAGTCACCGTGGAAAGTGTCCGCCGCAAGGGCAAGCGCTTCTCCCTGAGCTGGGAAGGGGGCGGCATGGACTGCGACAAACTCATAGTCGCCTGCGGCGGCTGCGCAGGCAGCAAGCTTGGAGGAGTTATGGACGGCTATAATCTTCTCAAAAGCCTCGGCCACAGCCGCACTTCTCTTTATCCAAGCCTCACCCAGATTCGCACTCGCCCCGAAATTCCCCGCAGTATGAAGGGCATCAAGGTGCAGGCAGGCGTTGAGGTATTTAAAGGCAAAAACAGGATAAGCTTCGGCAGCGGAGACCTGCTTTTCGCGGAAAACGGCGTTTCCGGCACCGTAGTGTTCGATATTTCCCGGGCTGTTGCAACAGCGGGGGAAGGCGTCAGCCTTCGTGTGGACTTTTTCGAGACCATGAGCCGCGATGAGGTAAAGGACTATCTTGCCCGCCGCCGCGCAGCCCGTCCCGAGGCCCCCGCAAAGGAAATTTTCTCCGGCGCGCTCCATTCCCGCGTGGGTCTTGCCCTTTGCAAATATGCCGAAATTCAGCCCGAAAGCCCCTGCTCTCAGCTCAGCGAAGTTCAGCTTGCTGCCCTCGCTTCCGCTTCCAAGGCCCTTCGCCTTGATGTGACGGGCGTTTCCGGCTTTGAAAGCGCTCAGGTTACGGCGGGAGGCATTTCCACCGCCGAATTCGACCCCAAAACCATGGAAAGCCGCCTTGTCAACGGACTTTTCGCCTGCGGTGAAGTGCTGGATATTGATGGCGACTGCGGCGGATTCAATCTCCAGTGGGCATGGGCCAGCGGCCTTTTGGCAGGAGGCAGCGTATGATTGAGTTTCGCAATCTTCGTCTTGCCATTGACGAGAGCGAAAAGCTTTTGAGGAAAAAAGCCGCCAAGGCTCTTCGGGTGCAGGCAACTGACATTAAATCCCTTAAAATCCTCAAAAAGTCTCTGGATGCCCGAAAGAAAAACGACATCCATTGGCTTTATACTCTGGCTCTTGAGCTTAATTGTGACGAGAGTAAAATCCTGCAGCGGGTGAAAAACACCGCTCCCTACAAAAAGCGGGAATACACCATTCCCCGCGCACAAAGCGAAAAGCGCCCCCTGGTTGTTGGCTTTGGCCCTGCAGGTATGTTTGCCGCCCTTATTCTTGCAGAAGCTGGTCTTCGCCCCATAGTTATAGAGCGCGGCGGCGATGTGGACTCTCGTCACGAAGCCATTGAGCGCTTTTGGGAAAGCGGTATTCTGGACAAGGAAAACAATGTCCAATTCGGCGAAGGCGGCGCAGGAACTTTTTCCGACGGCAAGCTGAACACAGGCATAAATGACCCGAGAGTTGCCTTCGTGCTGGAAACTTTTCACCGCTTCGGCGCTCCCGAAAAAATCTGCTATGACGCCAAACCCCATATGGGCACCGATGTTCTCCGCAAGGTTGTAAAAGCCATTCGAGAGCATATAATCTCCCTGGGCGGAGAGATCCGCTTTAATAGCCTCCTTGTTGAAATTGAAACGAAAGATGGCGCAGTTTCTTACCCGACTATAGAAAACGAGGGACACAGCTATGTTGTTGCCTGCAAAGATATCGTTCTTGCAATAGGCCACAGCGCCAGAGACACCTTTGAGTATCTCCACGAAAATGGCATAGCTATGGAGCGCAAGAGTTTTTCCATGGGCGTGCGCATTGAGCATCTTCAGCGCGATGTTGGCTTTGCCCAATACGGCGAGGCTTATAAGAGCCTTCCCGCCGCTGACTATAAGCTCAACTGCCGCTTTGGCGAGGGCGAAAGCGCCTACAGCTTCTGCATGTGCCCCGGCGGTTATGTGGTGGCGGCATCCAGCGAAGAGGGTGGCGTTGTCACCAACGGGATGAGCTATTCCGGCAGAGCAGGAGAAAACGCCAATGCCGCGTTGCTTGTGGGGCTTGAACCCTCCGACTTCCCCGGCGATGGCGTCCTTGCAGGCATGTACTGGCAGCGGGAAATTGAGCGCCGCGCATTCACTCTCGCTGGCGGAAGCTACAAAGCCCCTGCCCAGACTGTTGGCGATTTCCTTGTGGGAAAAGCCAGCGAGGGCTGCGGCAAGGTTAATCCCACTTATCGCCCCGGAGTTTTCTGGTGCGATCTCCACCAGCTTCTCCCCGAAAAGATAAGCTCCACCCTTGAAAAAGCTATACCGGAGCTTAATAAAAAGCTGGGCTGTTTTGCCGACAGCGAAGCTGTACTCACCGCTCCCGAAACCCGCTCCTCCTCCCCCGTTCGCATTCTCCGCGGAAAGGATATGTGCTCTCTCAGTGCAAAGGGACTTTATCCCTGCGGCGAGGGCGCCGGCTATGCAGGCGGCATCACCTCCGCCGCCGTTGACGGCATTCGCGTTGCAGAAGCGATTCTCGAAAAATATAAATAAAAAAAGCGGGGCGATTTTCTGCGCCCCGCTTTTTTCTAAGCCTGGCAGATATAGTCCGAGCACGCTCCGCGAGGCGGATTTTAGCGCCAGGGCGCATTTCATTCTTTGGTGGGCGACAGCCCACCTGCATCATTCAATTTTGCCTGACACAAAAATCCACTCTCGGGGAGTCGAAGATTTTTGAGACCATACACTAAGACAATGCAAGGCGGCGGCTCGCGGATGGGCTGTCGCCCTTCAAAAGCCGGCAACGCAGCAATGTCGACGGGTATGCTCTCAAAAACGTGTTTGGACTATGTCTGCCAGGCTAACTCAACCAGCGGTATGTGTTCTCTCCCCCTCCATGCCGCTATAATCACCCTTGAAAGGAGGCACTGCCATGGATCAGATAAAAATCGGAAAATTTATTGCCCAACGCAGAAAGATGGTTAATCTTACTCAGGCGCAGCTGGCCGAAAAGCTGAATATTACCGACAGAGCCGTCTCCAAATGGGAGCGAGGCATCGCAATGCCCGATTCTTCCATTATGCTGACCCTTTGCGGTATTCTCGGCATCACTGTTAACGATTTGTTGAGTGGGGAGCTTGTTGAAATGGATGATTACAACAAAAAATTAGAAAGCAATTTGCTTGATATGATCAAGCAGAAAGAAAAAGCGGATAAAAGATTGTTGTCCGCGGAAGTATTTATAGGTCTTACTGCGGCGCTTGTTCTTTTTGCCCTTGTATTTGTTGCTGCTTTTGCGCAGATGGAAGCTTGGCTGAAAGCATTTCTTATTGTCCTCGGCTTTATCCTGTTTTTGGCGGGCTGTTTCTATGCACTGCGCCTTGAGCAGGTGGCAGGCTATTACGAGTGCAGAAAGTGCGGACACAAATATGTTCCCGGCTATAAAGCAGTTGCAATGGCTCCCCATATGGGCAGAACAAGAAAAATGCGCTGTCCCGAATGCGGCAAAAAGTCCTGGCAGAAAAAGCTTGTCAGCAAGGAATAAAAAAATCCCGACCTTCACGGTCGGGATTTTTTATTACTTTCTTACTCAACAGAGATCATATAGTAGTAAACGGGCTGACCGCCGTTTATGATGCTGTGTTCGGCATCGGGGAAGGCCTTGGCAAGATATGCGAGAGTCTTCTCGCCGCCCTCTTCGTCAACATCCTCGCCGTAATAAACGGAGATGAACTCGGGATCAAACTCCTCAAGAGCGGAGTTGAGCTTGTTCATAGTGGCAAGCATGGTATCGAAGGAGCCAAGAAGGGCGCCGTCCATAAGAGCCAGATATTCACCGGCCTTGATGGAATAGCCGTCAAACTCGCTATCGCGGGCTGCGTAGGTTACAAGGGCGGTATGTACGCCGCCGATGACCTCGTTGAAGGTTTCGATAAGGGTTGCCTCATCGGCACCGGGATCCATATTCAACATAGCGGTGATGCCCTGGGGAACGGTGCGGGTGGGAACAACAATCACCTTTTTATCGGTGAGATAGTCGCACTGCTGGGCTGCCATCCAGATGTTCTTGTTGTTGGGGAAAACGAAAACGGTCTCAGCGGGAGTGCGGTTGATTTCGCGAAGAATATCCTCGGTGGAGGGGTTCATGGTCTGGCCACCGGTTACAACGCGGTCAACACCCAGCTCGCGGAAGAGCTGTGCAAGGCCTTCGCCTGCGCAGACAGAGACAAAGCCGAATTCCTTCTCTGCGGGTGCATACTCGGGCTCAGCGGGCTCGGCTGCCTTTTCCTTGGAGGCAACAAGCTCATCATGCTGGGTGCGCATGTTCTCGATCTTTGCAAGCTCAAGAACGCCGTACTTTGCAGCCTCATTGAGAGCATCGCCGGGAACATTGGTATGGACATGAACCTTGAAGACCTCGTCATCCTCGGAGATAACAAGGCTGTCGCCAATGCTCTCAAGGAATGCGCGGTAGGGATCAAGGTCAATTTCTTCCTGAAGCTTTCTTACGATATAGACGGTATCGTAAGCGAACTCGATTTCAGCAGTATCGAACTCGCCGAAGGGAGCGCTGCCGTGGTCTTCTTCCTCATCATCAGCGGAAGCTATCTCAACGCTGCCGGAAACCATACGACCCTGCAGAGAGGCCAGCATAGCGTCCAGAATGGTGACATAGCCCTTGCCGCCTG
>JAZUAQ010000080.1:0-14364 GCA_045638085.1 Oscillospiraceae bacterium | reverse complement strand
GTATACAATTTTCTTATGTATCTTTTGGTTAAACAAAGAGCCCGGAATGTGAACTCCGGGCTCTTTGATGTAGGTATGTTTACTCAGCAGGAAAGGATATAGCCGCCGTCGGTGACCTGAACGGTGCCGGTGATCTGGGCGGAAGCGGGGGATGCGAAGAATACGGCAAGGGCGCCGACTTCGATGGGTTCGCCGAAACGGCCGAGGGGCATCTGCTTGTTGATGTACTCATACTGGTCGGCGGGGATGAACTTGCTCAGCTCGGTGTTGAAGAAACCGGGGGCGATGGCGTTCACGCGGATGTTGTACTTGCCGAGCTCGCAGGCCATGCAGTGGGTGAAGTGGTTGACAGCAGCCTTGGAAGAGGAGTAGGGGCTCATGGGCTGGGTCTTGTTGACAATCATAGAGGCGTTGGAGGAGATATTGATGATGCTGCCGCCCTTGCCGGAGTCGCGCATGAGCTTGCCGAAAACATAGGTCATGTGAACGGTGCCGTTAAGGTCGGTGTTGAGGACATTGTACCAGTCGCTGAGCTGCTCGTCCATGTTCAGAAGCTCGTTGAAGCAGGAAACGCCTGCGTTGTTGACGAGAATGTCAATATCGCCGAACTGCTCGCTGACCTGCTTTGCTGCGTCGCGTACGCTGTCCAGATTGGTGATGTCGCAGCTGAAGCTCATGTATTTTCCGCCGTACTGCTCAAGCTCAGCAATTGCCTCTGCGGCCTTTGCTTTGTCGCGGCACAAAATGGCGATGTTGGCGCCGCTCTGAGCCATAGCGGTGGCGATACCGAGACCGAGACCGCGGTTGCCGCCGGTGATAACAGCGTTCATTCCGGTGAGGGAAAATGCGTCTTTCATGTTGGTGATGGGCTTAATCATTTTGTTTTCTCCCTTCGAAAATGTTTGCGCGTCCCGAAAGGCTTGATAAAAACCAATCAACTCAGAGACGCTTGCATATTGTTTTTGTTTAGTCTATAATGTGGTAAAACCCGGCACTTGGAATCGGATTTTTTGCCATATTTGTCTATTATTAAAGCACAGAGCTTGGGATATTTCAATATCTTTATAAGGAGGATTTATGAGAGAAGATTATTCTGTCCTTTCAACATTGGGTCTTGAACTGCCTCCCATAGGCGTGCGCTATGACTTTTTCCGCCCCGAGGGAATCGAGCTTCTTGAGGATGAGGTGAAAATGTCCCTCTGCGAGCTTTTGCGAGAAAGCCAGAGAAGGGAAGAGCCCTTCTGTTTCTCAAAGGCAAACGCGGAAACCTGCGTGGGCAAGAAAATTCTCGGCATGGAGAGCTGGGACGGCTTTGAGCAGAGCGGTCAGATAGGTCCCGGTCTGGGAGTTTTTGACGAGGCACGCTGCAACGGCAGACTCTATAAATACGTACAGCACCTGACGGAAGGAAGCGTCAACTATGTCTCCTTCGCCCGCTACGATAAAATGAATTTCAACCCCGACCTGCTTATAATTGCTGCGCCCCCTTCCAAGGGAGAGCTTATAATGCGCGCCGCAACTTACTCCACGGGCGAACTTTATACCAGCGTCTGCACCCCTGTCATTGGCTGCTCCTGGATATTTGCCTATCCCTATAATGAGGACAAGATTAACTATATTCTCCCCGCTCTTGTCCACGGTCCTCACGGCAGACAACTTTACGGAGAGAATACTATGCTCATTGCCGTGCCCTACAGATGGATACCCACCGTGCTTACAAACCTTGCAAAGATGGAGCATCATCTCCACGGACATGAGGGGCTGGAGGCCTATCATGAGGAGTTTGAAGGCATAGTCAAGGCTCTCGGCGAGAGAGTTGAAAAAGAGCTGAAATAAAATAACATATTGCATAAAGGAGAAATGGAAATGTTTACTTACAATCAGTTGGCACCTGTTGTTTTCGGCAACGGAGCAGTCAGCGTCGTTGGCGAAAAGACCAAGGAACTGGGCTGCAAAAAAGTTATCTGCGTTTATGATGCAGGCGTAAAGGCCGCCGGCGTTATGGACAAGGTTATCCCCAGTCTCGAGGCTGCAGGAATTGAGTATGTTCTTTTCGGCGATATTCAGTCCGACCCCGCATGCGAAATCGTTGACGCAGCCGGCGCTCTCGCCTGTGCAGAAAAAGTTGACGGCGTTATCGGCATCGGCGGCGGCTCCTCCATGGACGCTGCAAAGGCTGTCGCTCTCCTGCTGGATAATCCCGCTCCCATCGCTCAGTACCTGACCCTTCCTCCCACCGAGATGAAGTCCCGCGTTCCCATTGTTCTCATCCCCACCACCTCCGGCACCGGATCCGAGGTTACCCACTGCGGCGTTTATTCCGACACTGTCCGCAATCTGAAGCTCTCCATCTTCGTCCATGGACATATGGCTATCGTTGACCCCGAGCTTACCCTCACCGTGCCTCCCTATGTAACCGCTTATACCGGCATTGATGCCTTCACCCATGCCGTTGAGTCCATAACCGCTCTCAAGTGGAATCCCCAGGCTCAGCTTCTCGCAAGCGCTGCAATCTCCAAGATTTGCAAGTATCTCCCCATCGCAGTTAAAGATGGCAGCAATCTGGAAGCTCGCTATGAGCTCTCTCTGGCATCCAACTGGGCAGGTATCGCCTTCACACAGACCGATGTTCACTTCGGTCACGGCCTTGCAGACGGCATCTCCTGCCGCTTCCATACTCCCCACGGCACCAACTGCGGCTGGGCTTGTCCCGAACTCATGAAGTTCATTGCTCCCAATGCTGCCGATCAGGTCAAGATGGTCGGTGAGGCTATGGGTCTGAGCTTCTGCGGCTGCGAGAGCGCAGAAGAAATCGGTGAGAAGACCGCTGAGGCTATCAGAAACCTGATGCGCACCATCGGCATCGAAAGCCCTGCTTCCCGCGGCTACACCCGCGAGGAGATGCTGGAGTGCACCGAAGTAGGCTTCGCTTCCGGTCTGCGCTTCAACTGCCCCACCCTCGTCACCGAGGAAAACACCAGAGAGCTCTACGGCAAAATCTGGGATAACTATCAGTAAGATAATTAAAGATAACAAAAAAGAACCCGACATTCGTCGGGTTCTTTTTTTGTTTACTAAGCAGATATCAGTCGTCCATATCGCTCCAGTTCCACTCTCTTCCGCCCAGGAAAACGCTGGAGTTCATATCGTTGCTGAGGAAGATGAGAACGGAAGTGGGGAAGCGCATGCACATGTTGTAGAAGAATTCCTTCATATCGCTGGTCTTTGCAAGCTCTTCTTCGGTGGCGCGGAGATATGCCTTGGTATAGGTGAAGGTGCGCTCGTCGAAGGGGGTGCCGGGCTTTACATGGCCGGGGATAACAACTTCTGCGCCCAGCTTCTCAAGCTCTTCAATCTCGGCGTACCACTTTGCGCGTCCCTTTGCACTGACTTCGCAGGTGAAGGGGTGAGCATCGCTGAAGAGAATATCGCTGCCGATAAGGGTCTTGATGGAGGGAACCCAAACGGCGGTGTTGTACTTGAGATCGCCCCAAAGCTTGGGGAGAATCTGAATTTCTTCGCCTTCAAGCTCGATGATATTGTTTTCGGGCAGGGGCTCGATAACGGGCAGCTCGCGGCAGAGGTTAACCTTGCCGATAACTTCTTCCCAGTGCTCGGTCTTGTCGTGGAACTGAGCGTTGATGATGGGAATATCCTCGGGACGGGCATAGAGCTTTGCCTGAGGGAAGGCCTGAGCTATGTAACCGATGCCCCAGTAATGGTCGGGATGAGCATGGGTGGCATAAACGGCGGTGAGGTTCAGGTTGGTTTCGGCTATTTCAGCGATGACACGGTAAGCATTGGAACGGGTCCACTGGCAGTCAACAAGAACGCAATCTTTCTCGCCCATTATAAGGACGCTGGTGACGCAAAAGCCGCCTTCATCGGCTACCATGGTTCTGGTGCTGAGCTTTCCGGGGCCGTGAGTATGAGTTCTTACTTCCATCATATTGAGTTTGCTCCTTTCGGCAAATTATTTATGTAGTTTTTTTGGGGGGGGTAATCTCCGTGTATTATAAGCTATTTATGTGCAATATGTAAAGTATTAACCCTCAAATTTGTGTACCTTTTTGGCAAAAAGATAGCAATTTTCGTTGACTAGCATTTAACAAAATGATATAATCCGTACAACAGGTTAAATGGGTGAATGTTTGTTCCAAGCATCATTTTCCTGTAAATATGGGGAAACTGGGTTACCCATTATCAATAAAAGGAGGACAATCCAAAATGAAAAAAGTCATTGCAATCGCTCTTGTTCTCGTCATGGTTCTTGCTCTTGCAGCATGCGGCGACAAGGCTCCCGAAACCCCCGCAGCCGACGGTGCTAAGACTTACACCATCGGTATTAACACCTGGGGCTCCGGCGTTCCCGTTCTCGATATGTTCGGCGACGCTAAGGAGTACACCCTCACCACTCTCGGCCACACCGTCAATCGTATGAGCGACGACTTCACTGCCGACAAGGAACTCCAGAACATCCAGAACATGTGCGCAGCAGGCGTTGACGGCGTTGTATTCCAGGCCGCAGCTGTTTCCACCGTTCCCCAGATCGGTGTTGAGTGCGCAAATGCTAAGATCCCCTTCGCTTTCGACGTTTTCGTTGGCGAGAACCCTGACCTCGAGAAGCTGGCAGAGACCAATGAGTACTACTGCGGCGCTATCGACCTCGACATGGTAGCTGACGGCGCTGCTATCGCTGAGATGGCATACGCTAACGGCGCTCGTAAGGCTGTTATGATCGGCGGCAACATCGGCGACAACAACATGGACCAGCGTTCTCAGGGCTTCACTGCTAAGTTCACTGAGCTGGGCGGCGAAGTTCTCGGCGAAGCTCGTTGCACCGATAACTCTGAGTGCCTTGCAAAGGCTACCGACCTTCTCTCTGCAAACAAGGATGCTGACTGCCTCTACGCTTTCGTTGGCGACTACATCGAAGGCTCCCTGACCGCTATCGAGAACCTCGGTCTCGATGTTCAGGTTTACGTTTCCTGCATTGACGCTGGTACCGCTCAGTACATCATTGACGGCAAGGTCGTCGGTGGCAACGATGGTATCTCTCTTGCAAGCTACATCTCTTCCACCCTCGTTATCAACTACCTCAACGGCAACAAGATCGTTGACGAGAACGGCAAGGCTCCCCGCCTCAGCACTTCTCCCTTCAAAGTTACTCAGGACAACGTTGAGAACTATGTAAAGGTCTTCTTCTCTGAAGGCTATGCTCCCTTCACCAAGGCTATGCTCGACGAGATGACCGCTCCCGGTGTCACCTATCAGTACTATGTTGACCTCGTCAACAACATCAACCTCGAGTACATGCTCGAGTCCAACGGCCTCAAGTAAGCCGAACAAGTACATATAGTCAGAAACCTTAAAGCATTAGCAGGAAAGGGTCTGCCGGAAACGACAGACCCTTTTCGTGGCGTTTTTCGATTAGCATTTTCCCTGAGCATTTCCCCGAATCCCTGACACATAGAAATGAGGTATAAACCTATGCCGACGATTTCCGCAGACAAGAAAACAAACAAATGGCTCTTTGCCATCGTTTTTGTTGTCGTGATCGCTGCCGTTCTGGGTGTTTTTCATCTTATCTCCGGCGGCATCTTCCTTGAGTGGACTAACCTCAAGGGTATCATTGCCCATATTGCGTATCCTTCTTTCATCGCATGGGGCTTCTGCTTCCTCTTTGCTTGCGGCTACACCGATATGTCTATAGGTGGTGTAATAGTGCTGGGCTCCTTTGCCGCAAACTTCCTTGGCAATGCCATGGGCGTACCCGGCGTCATTATAGGCGGACTTGTAACAGGTCTTATCCTTATCATGGTGAACTTCCTTATATTCACCTACACCGGCATTCCCTCCTGGATAGCCGGTATCAGCCTTGCCCTTATCTATGAGGCAATCGCACTTGCAATCAAGTTCAGCGATAACGGCTCTCTCTTCACCAATGCCCTTAACAGAGATTATCGTGTCCTTGGTCAGCTGCCCTGGTGCGTTGTCATTCTTGCCATCGGTCTTCTGGTGATTTACTTCCTCTATAACCGCACCACCATCGGTCTGAACATCCGTTCTCTTGGCGGCAACAAGGAAGTCAGCAAGGCTCTCGGTATTAACGTGAACAAAACTCTGCTGGCTGTCGGTCTTATCAGCGGCCTTCTCATCGGTATCGCCTGCTTCATGCAGCAGAGCTATGCCGGTCAGACCACTGTTAAAACCGGTCTTACCAGTATCAACCTTATATTCCAGCCTCTTGCAATCTATCTGCTTGCCCAGATTATTCAGAAGAGAATCAACATCATCATTGGCGTTCCTATCTGCGCCTTTGTTCTCTACGCTGTGTTTAATATCCTGACCATAATGGGCGTTCCCTCCGGCACTCTGCAGGAGGCCTGCCTTGGCGCATTCATTATCATCTTCGCCATCATTGGACAGAGAAATGTTAAGGGGGTCATAAAATGAGAGACGAATTTGTTCTTGAAATTCGTGGCCTTAACAAGCGCTTTGGCCCCACCCATGCAAATAAGGATATCGACTTCACCCTCAAGCGCGGCGAAATCCGCGGTCTTATCGGTGAGAACGGCAGCGGTAAGTCCACCCTCATCTCCCAGATCGCAGGCATTCATATGCGCGATAGCGGCGAGATGTTCGTAAACGGACAGCCCTATAACCCCCATAACCCCCTGGATGCAAATGCTGCAAAGATTTCCATGGTTATGCAGGAACTGGGTGTTGTCGGCAACCTTTCTGCCGGCGTAAACGTATTCCTTGGCAGAACCAAGCAGTTCTCCCGCTTCGGTATTGTCAACATGAAGAAGATGAACAAGGCCGCTCAGGCTGAGTTCGAAAAGTGGAATCTCACCATGCCCCGCCTCAACGATATGACCGGCGACATGATGATCGAGTCCCGCAAGATGATCGAGCTGGCCCGCGCCCTCAGCGTTGACCCTGACATCCTTCTTCTGGACGAGGTGACCCAGTCCCTCTCCCTCAATAACCGCAGCAAGCTCTATGACCTCATTAAGAAGTTCCGCGATATGGGACGCAGCATCATTGTAATCACCCATGACATTGAGGAAATGGTTGAAATTACCGATACCATCACCGTTCTCCGTGACGGCGAGGTTGTTGGCAATGTCAACTCCCGCGAGACCACTCCTGACGAGATTCGCCTTATGATGGTCGGCCGTGAGATCAACGGCGATTACTACCGTGCCGACATGACTCCCACCGGTTCCGACGAGGTTGTTCTCGAAGTTAATAACCTCACCGTTCCCCATGAGATTTCCGATGTGTCCTTCAAGGTACACGCAGGCGAAATCCTCGGCTTCTGCGGCCTCAGTGACTCCGGTATCCATTCCGTGGGCAAGGCTGTCTACGGTCTTTCCAAGCCCAGCGCAGGCAATGTCTATCTTAAGGCAAAGGATATCAACATCACCAAGCCCATGACCGCCCTCAACAACAATGTGGGCTATGTTCCCAAGGACCGCGATAATGAAGCTCTTATGATCAACGCATCCATAAGAGATAACTTCTGCCTCCCCTCCCTCACCGAACTGGAAGGCAAGGTATGGTTCCTCAATCCTGCAAAGCTTGCAAAGCTTTCCTCCGACATGGTTGAAAGCCTCTCTGTAAAGTGCACCGGCATTGACCAGAGAATGAACGCTCTTTCCGGCGGTAACAAGCAGAAGGTCAACTTCGGCCGCTGGCTGGCAAAGGATCTGAAGCTTCTGATTCTCGACTGCCCCACCAGAGGTGTTGACGTCGGCGTTAAGGCTTATATCTACCAGCTTATGAAAGAAGCAAAGGAAAACAACATCGCTATTATCCTCATTTCCGACGAGCTTACCGAGGTTCTCGGTATGGCTGACCGCCTCCTCGTTATGAAGGACGGCTGCATTACCAAGGAAATCCGCAGAGATGAGGACTTTACCGAGCAGTCTGTAATAGGGGTGATGATCTGATGAAGAATTTTATTAAGAAAATCAAAATATCCGATCTGGTGCCCTTCATCGCCTTCGTTGTGCTCTTCGTGTTCTTCACCATAGCCAGCAAGGGCAGAATGCTCAGCGCCTACTCCCTGAAGCTCCTTCTCGAACAGTCCATCCTCACTATTGTTGCAGGCTGCGGCGTTCTCTTCGTTGTTGCTCAGGGCTCCATCGACCTTTCCGTCGGTGTTAACCTCGCTCTCGCAGGTGTCACCGGTATGTGGGTTGCAACCGCAACCGGCATCGGCTGGCTTATGATTCCCGTGGCAATGGCTGTTGGTCTCATTCTTGGCTTTATCAACGGCATTATCGTTGCAAAGTGCAAGGTTCCTTCCTTCACCCTCTCCATTGCAATGCTCATCAGCGTACGCGGTATCGTAAACTACATCCAGACTATTATCGGCGTTCAGTACATTCCCGATTCTATGCGCTTCCTCACCAACTCCGGTGTTAAGATCGTAGCTTTTATCGTGATTGTAATCATCATTGCATATCTCTTCGAGTTCACCCGCCTTGGACGTTACAGCCAGGCTATTGGTGAGAACGAAACCACCTCCAGATTTGTCGGTGTTCCCGTAAGCAAGATGAAGATTGCAGTTTTCCTTCTCTCCGGACTTATGGCCGGTGTGGGCGCAATCTTCTCCATCGCAAGCGTTGGCGGCACCAGCATGCAGATGGGTGTTTTCCTTGAGATGAAGGTTGCAATGGCCATCTTCTTCGGCGGTGTTCTTGTCACCGGCGGTACCTCCGCTAAGTTCTACAAGATCATCCTCGGCTCTCTGTCCATCACCATCATCGTTAACGGCCTTGCCCTTATCGGTATGTCTGATAGCCAGATCACCGAATCCGTTGAAGGCATTCTGCTGCTCCTCATCCTCTTCATCACCATTCTCACCAGCAAGAATAAGAAGAAGAGTAAATCTGCAAAACTCAACGCTGCTGCTGAAGAAGCAGTTGTTCAATAAGAAAATGATGGCGGCATTGCCGCCATCATTTCATTTGAAAGGAACCATCTATGAAAATTGCAGTAATGTCCACTCTCCCCAATCTTGAAGGTATAGTGCCTGAGTGCTTCGAAACCTCTCCTGCTCTTTTGATAATCGAGACCGATGACGGAAGCATATGCGAAGTTATCGAAAGCAAAGAGCCTATGGACTATGTGGAGAAGATAATAGAAACATGGTGCGAGGCTGTTGTCTGCGGCATTCATATAGGTCAGCGCTGCTTCGACCCCATTGCCGATGAGAGCATAACCCGCTATGACGGCGCGGGAGAAAATGTCCTCATTGCCGCCAAAAAAGCGGATAGAGGCCTGCTGCCTATCATCCCAGAGTATGAGGGCGGCCCCGGCTGCAGCGGCGGAAGTAACGACGAGTCCCATTGCCACGAACACTAAAAATGAAAGCGCACCCCATTTGGGGTGCGCTTTTTTGTTATTTTGTAAGGAATTCGCCGAGGAGATAGCCGAAGGTGAGAGCTGTGCCGTGGCTGTTGCCGGGAATGACCATGGGATAGTCAACTCCATAGCGTCCGCCTGCGGCATTTCCGATTGCGTAAAGGCCTTCAACCTTTTCACCATACTCGTCCAGCACGCCCATGTCTGCGCCCACGCGAAGTCCGCCCACAATGGCGAGAACGGCGCTGCCAAACTTCAAAGCATAATAGGGAGGCTTATCCAGAGCGATGAGAAGCTCTTTTCTTTTGCCGAAATCGCTGTCCTTGCCTGACTCGCAGGCTGCGTTATATCTTGCGGCAGATGAAGCGAAGCTTTCCTTGTCGATGCCCATCTTTTCAGCAAGGGCTTCAAAGCTATCCGCCATAACAGCGGTGCCGGCTTTGAGCCCGCGCTCAAGCATACCTGCGAATTTCTCCGTGGGGAATTCATTGTCATCGGGACCGTGATCAATATCCCAGAAAATACCGCCGCCGTAAGGCAAAGTGGCAGGGATTTTCTCAGCCCATGCGGAGTCAATGATAGACCAGGCATAGTCCATGTTTTTGCTGAGCAGGGTGTTGCATTTGCCCTGAATATAGTTGTCCTCGTTCATGAAGCGTCGGCCTTTTTTGTCCACGAAGAGAAAACAAAGGTTGGAGAAGAAATAGGCCTGAGGATGAAGCATAAGGGGGAAGGGCTGCTCTTCAAAGCTTCCGCCCGCCCAAAGACCGAGACGGTGGCCGTCACCGGTATTCTGACCAACGGGGGTGTAAATTTTGGGGCAGCGGTTTGCGAGGGGGGCGAGATCTTCGCACATGTCGTCGTTGCCGCTGATGTCGCCGGTGGCAATAACAAGAGCTTTGGATGCGTTGATGCGCACATAGCCGCCGTCGCCAGCGCCTATAGCGGCCACAACCCGTCCGTCTTCCTTTATAAGGCGGCAGGCGGGGCAGTTGAAGCGAAATTCAACTCCCAGCTTCAGAGCCTCGCAATACATTGCATGGACAGCATCGGCGGCACCGGGACGCAGCCCTTTTTTAGCCATAGGACCGTCAAAAATGCGGTGAGAGCCCATGTGCTCGCGATAGGTTTCCCCGCGATAGATGCAGGCTTGAAGCTCAGGTCTTGCGCCGTATTCGGGGCCGGTGACAATGTCAAGAAGCCAGTCCATAGCGTCGCTGCTGCGGGTGAAATAGAGGCGCACAAGCTCCTCGCTGCAGCGGCTGCCGCAACGCTTTATCCACTCTCTGCTCAGCGCGTCTATGTTGTTTTCGTAGCCGAGACTCTTCATATATTTGGAGCCTGCAACTCCAATGTTTCCTCCGCGGGCTGACCATTTTGCGCCCTTTTCCATAACGATGACCTTGGCACCGCCCTGGGCAGCGCGAAGTGCGCAGCTCATTCCGGAAATACCTGCGCCGAGGATGAGCACCTCGCAGTTTGAGGTGGAGACTATATCCTCTTCGGCAATGGGTTCGGGCTCTCTTGCCCAACTGCCCCAACGCTTATCGATGTTTGACATTAGCTTGCCTTCTTTCTCAGATGATGAGTGCAGTGCCGAATCCCTCGCGGACGGCGTCGCCAATCATGCGGGGACGGAGACAGTCGCCTATGACATAAACCTCTGTCTCGGGAATGGCATGGCGAAGAGCGTTCACGGTGTCCTTGCGGGGCTTGAGACCTGCAGCCATAAGCACAGTATCGCAGGGATAAATCTCTTCCTCGCCGCTTTGAATGTTGAGACATACAACGTGGTCACTGTGGATGGAAAGGAGCTTTCTGCCGGTTTTAACGGCTCCGCCTGCCTTTTCTATAATTTCGCAAAGCTCTTTGTCGGCTCGGACAACTCCCTTGGGAAGCTGAGGAAGCATTTCAATTACGGTGACCTTTTTGCCGAAAGCAGCCTGAGCTGCGCCGCCTTCAAGACCAACGCTGCCGCCGCCGATTATAACAATCTCGTCGCCAACGGGGCATTTGCCCATGTCAGCGTCGCCGCACCAGTGGACGTGAGGCAGGTTGAAGCCGGGAACTTTGACTATTACCGGGTCTGCGCCTGCGGCAATTATCATTGCATCGGGCTTAATTTCCTTAACAAGTTCGGCCGTTGCCTCTGTGGAGGTTCGTATATCGGCGCCGCATTCAAGGAACTTGCGGATGAGCCAGTCTCTGTAGACGGGCATGTCCTCCTTGAGATGCATTGCTGCGGCGGTGACAAGATTGCCGCCGACGCTCTCGTTTTTCTCAAGAACTATGACATCGTGTCCGCGCTCTTTGAGTGTGAGGCTTGCCTGCATGCCAGCAGGACCTGAGCCAACAACGAGAACCTTTTTCTTGTTGCGGGCGAGGGGGACTTCGCCGTGGTCAAGCTCAAGCTCCCGACCCAACTTGGGGTTTACGCCGCAAGCAACGGTTTTGGTTTCACGCACGCGCTTGCCGCAGAAGTTGCAGCGTATGCAGGGGCGAACCTCTTCGGGTGTGTTATAAGCATATTTTCTGGGCATCTCGGGGTCTGCCATAAGGGGACGGGCCATAAGGACGAAATCTGCCCAGCCCTCGGAAAGGATTTTCTCGGCGCTTGTAAGATTGTCAATTCCTGCAACAGTGCTTACCTTGCTCTTGAGGAGTTTTTTAAGCTCGGCGGCATACTTGACGTTTATCATTTTGCCCATAAACATATGGGGAGACCAGTATTTGAAATAGTTAATATCGGTGTGCATACCTGCGGAGACGTTAACGATGTCGAACATTCCGTCCATCATCTGCAGCCAGCGCTTTGTCTCCTCGAAATGCATACCATCGGGGTGGATCTCGTCTGCGGAAACGCGCATCTCAATGACGAAATCCTCGCCGCATTTTTTGCGTATACCCTCAAGAATCTCCATGCAGAATCTTGCGCGGTTTTCAAGGCTACCACCGTATTCGTCGTTTCTGCGGTTATAGAGAGGGCTGGAAAACTGGGCGATAAGGTTGGTGTGTCCCGCGTGGAGGAAGCAGGAGTTCATGCCGGCTCTCTTGCAGCGGAAAGCGGCGTCTATGTATTTCTGCTCAATCTCCTTGATCTGGGCAATGCTCATTTCTTCCGCTGCAACGGGTGCTCTGCCCTTGATTGCTGCGCGCATAATCTCGTTGGGCATAAGCTGTGCGGTGGGACCCAGACCGGGAGAAAGGTTCAGGTCGAAGTTGTTGTCAAGACCTGAATGGTTAATCTCACACTGACCAACAACGCCATATTGGTCGAACATATCAACAAGGCGGGTGAGACCGGGGATGTAGTGGTCGTTATCAAGTGCCACCTGTCTGGGCTCATCCTGAAACTTTTCAATGTCAACGGTGCAGTTGCCGAGGGTGATTATGCCCGCGCCGCCCTTTGCTATGGGGCGGAAATATTCGATATGCTCCGTTGTCATGAAGCCTTTATAATCGGTATATTTAGGGGAGGTGGGAGCCATGTGTATGCGGTTTTTGTACTCAAGACCTCTTATCTCAATGGGTGAAAAAACGTGTATGAAATCGCTTCCCATAATGCAGTTCCCTTTCGTGTTTATGATTAGATATAGGATACCAATTTTAGCTCCACCCGTCAAGGACATGGGGTGAGATGAATAACTTAATAAAGAAAAATTCAAATTATTATAAGCATAGAATTTTCTTCCTGCCGTTTTTAACAAAAATTCTAACTGCTATTTCCTTATAATGGTCTTGCGAGCCCATAAAAAACAAATTAGCCACCAAGCGGCTTCGCACTGACGAATTATAAAAAATCAAAAATGCAGAAAAGAATCTTGTGCGCGATGGGTGCACACAATGATGAAGGATGGTAGGAGCAATTATTCAAATTTTACGGCTTTTGCATCTTCGCTCAAAAGAAAATGAATTTTTGAGATGCAAAGGATGCAATTGAAAAAATGCAGGATAGGATAATGAAAGTTACGAAAGAAAACTTGCAAAAACTTTACTTGAATAGAAAAATTAGGCAAAATGCCTAAGCAGGCAATACTGCGTCTAATGAAAATGCTTGAATTCCTGCAAAAACGGAATATACTGAAATTGAAAGAGGGCGCGCGGCGCCATAGGCAATTTGCTTGAATTTTGAAAGGAGATACTGTGATGCTTGTTGCTTTCGGAACTTTCGGAGCTATTTATCTGGCCGGAATGATCGCAATGACTGTCCGCGGCATGAAGGCCTGATTCCTTGCTTATAAATAAGAACAAAAAGAGCTGTGTTTTAAACACAGCTCTTTTTTATTTCATTTCTTTTCCATGGGGATGTCGCCGAGACTGACGCAGTCACCGATGGTGCTGATGTCCTCAATGTTAACATCCTTATAGCCCTTGGCGGTGATAACAAGACTGAACTTAGCTTCGGGGAGATCCTTGAACCAAAAATCGCCGAAATCGTCGCTGTAGTCAATCCATGTCTTGCCGCCGCTGAGAAGGCGGCATTTTGCGCCCTCAATTATTTCTTCTTCCTCCGGGTCATAGACAGTGCCGCCTATGAACTGACCGGGGAGGTGGCGGTAATAAACCTGAGGAGCGAGACCCAGCTCGGGTCGGAGAGTTGCGGCGCCGGCAAGCTGCTCTTTAAGTTCGCTCTCCTCGCCGAAGATGAGTGCATCGGTGGGGCAGGCCTCAACGCAGCGGGGAACGGCCGTACCGTTATCCAGCAGGTGTGCGCAGCCTGTGCATTTCTGGGGGAGGCTCAGCGCCTCGTTCCAGTAAATTGCACCGTAGGGGCAGGAGTCCACAAGCTGCTTCTGACCTGCTGCTTTTTCGGGGTCAATGATAATAAGACCGTCGTCTCTGCGGTAAACAGCGCCGTTTTCGGCAGCTGCAAGGCAGGGGGCGTTTTTGCAGTGGTTGCAGAAGGTGGGGGTGTAATTAACCTTAACCTTGGGAATGCTGCCCACGGTTTTCTGCTCAACCTTTGCCCAGAAATGTCCGGTCATG
>JAZUAQ010000079.1:0-9177 GCA_045638085.1 Oscillospiraceae bacterium | reverse complement strand
ATTTGGATTCTGACGAATTTTGTCATCGTGAAAAACTAAACACAATTTTTACATAATTGTCGCAATAAAACACTTTACACCTAAAAAATATTTGCTATAATGTAGATGTAGCGGATTGAAAAGCGCAAAAAATACTATTGTGTCTGCATGAAAATTCCGAAAAAGGAGGAGTAAAAAACATGGAAGACATTACCAGAAGATTCACTGCAATTGACAACAAGACCGAGATAAAAGAGATACTGTCTTCTGTTTATGACTCTCTTCTTGTCAAGGGCTATAACCCCATTAACCAGATAGTTGGCTACATTCTCTCCGAAGATCCCACCTATATCACCAACTATAACAAAGCCCGCGCACTCATCACCCGCATTGACCGCGATGAGCTGCTTCAGGAGCTGGTTCTCAGCTATCTGGGCAAATAAACATTACAAATTAAAACTGCCGCAACAGTTTAAGACTGTTGCTGCAGTTTTTTTACTTTTTAACAGAAAGCTTCTTTATATCGTCAGCTTTTCCGAGAACGATCAGATGCTCATCGGCAGTAATAACATGGTCAGCATAGGGCATAGGGTCCACTTTGCCGTCTTTTTTTACAGCAAGAACATTAAGATGGTAGTTTACGCGAAGATTAAGTTCGCGGAAGTTCTTGCCAATCCACTTGGAATAGGGGGAAATTTCATATATGAAGTAATCCTCAGTGAGGGGGATGCAGTCGAAAACATTATCGCTGCTTTCGCTGATTGCCAGAGTGCGGGCAGTGTCTCGGTCGGGGTAAATGACGGCATCAGCTCCGTTGCGGAGAAGGAACTTACTGTGGATATCGTTGGAGGCTTTACTTATAACCTTCTTTGCGCCAAGTTCTTTAAGGAGGCTGGTGACCTGAAGGCTGTTCTGGAAGCTTTCGCCAATGCAGACGAAGCAGCAGTCAAAGTTTCCGATACCGAAAGAACGCAGGACGTCCTCATCGCTGCAATCGCCAACCTTTGCACTGATTGAATACTTCAGGGCATCTTCAAGGCGGCTTTCCTCTATGTCAGCAATCATTATTTCTCCGCCCTGCTCATAGAGCTCGCGGCAAAGATGATGACCAAAGCTGTTAAGACCGATTATGAGAAATGACTTCATAAATTCTTCTCCTAGCCTATAGTAATTTTTTCAACGGGATACTGGACTTTGTGTGCTGCGCGTTTTTCAAGAAGGGCAAGGGCAAAGGATACGCTTCCCAGTCTTCCAAGGAACATAAGGCACATCATAAAATACAAAGCTACCGGACAAAGCTCACCCACAAGTCCTGTACTTATACCTGCGGTTCCTATTCCGGATACAACCTCGAATAATACTCTTGTAAGCTCAAGCCCGGGCTGAAGGGCGCAAATCAAAAAGCTGCCTATAAAAACAAGACCAAGATTGCAGCAGACAATGGCAACAGCCTTATTTATGGCATCGCCTTCTATACGTCTGCCAAAAATGTTGGCATTGCGCTCATGGCGCATACCGCAAAATGCATGGATGAGAATAACGGTTATTGTTGTTGTCTTAACGCCGCCAGCTGTTGAGCCCGGAGAACCGCCGATGAACATCAGGAAGATAAGAAGCAGCATTCCCCCCGAGGAAAGCGAGGAGGCAGGAATTGTAACAAAGCCTGCGTTGCGACTGGTGACAGAGGTAAAGACAGCGGTGAGAATTCTCTCCCCTGCAGGCATTCCGCTTTGGGAAGCTCCGCTTTCAAAAATCATAAACAATACTGCACCGCCAACTATAAGTATACCGCTGACGCTGAGAACAAGCTTTGTCTGGAGGCTGAAGGCTCTGAAACGGAATCCCTTCTGATGAATATCCGCCAGAACAAGGAAGCCCAAACCGCCCAGAATGATAAGAGCCATCAATATTATGTTAACATACCAATCGTTAATAAAGAGGTTTAAGCTGCCATGGTTACCGATGCCGCCCATAAGGTCAAAGCCGGCGTTGCAAAATGCGGAAACGGAGTGGAAAAGTCCGTACCAAAGTCCCTTAGCAAATCCAAACATTGGAACAAAGCGTATAGAGAGCAAAAGAGCGCCCGCAATTTCGGCAATTACGGTTATTCTCAGAAGCTCGTTAATTAGCCTCATAATACCGCCAACCTGAGTGCTGTTGAGACTTTCCACCATAACTTCACGCTGTTTCAGTCCTACACGGCGGCGCATAAGCATAAAGAACATGGTTGCTATGGTCATAACACCAAGTCCACCTATCTGGAAGAGCAGGAAAATCACCACATGCCCGAAAGAAGACCAGTAGCTGGCGGTGTCAACAAGGGTGAAGCCCGTTACCGTAGAAGCGGAAACGGAGGTGAAAAAGGCCGTTGTGAAGTCAGCCGCCTCCCGGCTGCGTACCGAAGCAGGGAGAGAAAGCAAGACCGTGCCAAGAGCTATCAATATTAAATATCCAAGTGCAATAATCTGCACATGACTGAGTCTCAGCCTATGTTTCTTCATATTATGTCAACCTTACTTCTTCCACACCTTAGGAATTATCATAACAAGAATCGGGTATATCTCAAGTCTGCCTATGAGCATAACTATGCTGAGGATAATTTTGGAAAACGCACTGTATGCACCGTAGTTCATAACGGCGCCCACCGCATCCATACCGGGTCCCACATTATTGAGACAGGAAACAACGGCGGTAAAGTTTGTCTCCATTGAAAAGCCATCCACGGTGATCAGCATTACAGCTGCCGCCAGGCTTATAAAGTAGATAAGGTAATAGCTTGCAACGGACTCAACTGTGTCGTCATCCAGGATCTCTCCGTCCAGATAAATGTGTTTAACAGCTCTGGGATGGAAGGCCTTATATAGTGCGCGGCGGGCACTTTTCACCAAAACCACCACACGGACAACCTTGCTGCCGCCGCCTGTGCTGCCCGCGCAGGCGCCGATGAACATAAGCAGCACAAGCAGAGTTCTTGAAATCTGCGGCCATTTATCGAAGTCCACAGTGCAAAAACCGCTGGTGCTTATTATTGATGCCACCTGGAAGGCGCTATGGCGCAAAGTTTCACTAAAGGAGCCGAAAAGGGAGAACGTGTTAAAGGCTACAATTGCAATTGCCGCTATAATGATTATCAGGAACCATCGAAGTTCCTCATCTTTGAAGAGCTTCTTAAACTGCTTCAGAAGCAGGAGGAAGTAGATGTTGAAATTAACCGAAAAGACAATCATAAACACCGTGGTTACCCACTGTGCATATGCGCTGTAGGATGCCAGAGAGTCATTCTTAATAGCGAAGCCTCCTGTACCGGCAGTGCCGAAGGCAATTGTGACGGAGTCGAAAAGGGGCACTCTGCCGATAAGGAGCAGCACGATTTGGAGAACGGTCAGAAAAATATAGATAGCATAGAGAATTGAAGCAGAACGCTTCATGCGGGGAACAAGCTTGCTGATCTTTATGCCGGGGCTCTCAGCCCTGAGAAGATGCATACTCTCTCCTCCGTCCTTGCCGGTTAGAGGACTCAGCACCATCATAAACACCAGTACGCCCATACCGCCAAGCCAATGGGTGAAGCTTCGCCAGTAGAGCATAGACATGGGGAGGGCTTCTATGTCGCCAAGTATTGTGGCGCCCGTGGTTGTAAAGCCCGATACTGTTTCAAAAAAGCAGTCTATATAGTTGGGAATGGCACCGCTTATGCAAAAGGGCAGCGCTCCGAAGGCGGAAACCAAAATCCAGCCGATGCCCACAGTCAGCAGTCCTTCACGGGCAAAGAAATTTCTGTCCCGTCCCTTCCGCAGGGCGAAAGGCAAACTGATCACCAACATAAGGATAATGACCGCCGCAAAAGCCATGACAGAGGATGCCTCCCCTTTCGCCAAGGCAATGGCGAGGGCGGGCAGCATAAAAAGCGCTTCAACTGTCAGCAGTTTTGCGATGATATTGAAAATCATCCTATAATTCATAACTTAGTCCTCAGCAACAAAAACATCATTCAGGTCGAGAATAACTCTGTCAGCGGAGTTGATAACAATAACGGTATCCCCCTCCTCGAAGCTGTCAAAGCCTCCGGGAACGATAGTGGCACCCATTCTGTTTATGCATGCAATAAGTATATTGGGCTTGAATTTGATGTCCTTGAGCATTACCCCAAGATATTTGCAGGAAGAGGTAACGTTGAATTCAAGGGCGTCAACCCTTCCGTCCACCAGATGATGGAGAGTCAGGACAGAGCGGTCTCCCCTATTCTGCATGGCGCGGACATAACCCACAATTGCATCGGCGCAGAGCTTCTTGGGGCTGACAAGGCTGCTGACACCCTTATCGGAGATAAGAGAGCCAAACTCGCTTCTGTTTATCTTTGTAATAACCTGCGGCACTCCGATGTTATTAAGGTACATTGAGAGAATAATATTTTCCTCATCGATATTGGTAAGAGCGGCAACAGCATCCATTTTCGCTGCATGCTCGCTACTGAGAGTTTCCGCAGCAGAACCATCGGCGCATACCACAAGAGCCTCGGGATATTTTCCTGCAAGCATCGCGGCCTTGGCAGGAGTTTTCTCCAAAAGCTTTACGCGAACTCCCGATTTAAGCAGAAGAAATGTGAGATAATCAGCAATCTTGCTACCGCCTATAATCATAACATCCTTCGCAGCCTTCAGCTTAAGTCCTGAGGCATTGAGCATCTTCACAATTTCGGTGACGGATGCGCAGACGGATACCTTATCTCCCGCTTTAAGCACAAAGCTTCCGTCAGGGACAATTACTTCGCTGCCTCTTCTAACCGCGCAGACAAGGGCTTTGCAGCGAAGCTTGCGGTTAAAGTCCATCAGCTTCAGCCCGTCCATCAAACTGCCTTCCTTGGGAATAACTTCAACAATGTCAACTCGGCTTTTGGGAAAGCTGTCGCGGCGGAGAACTCCGGGAAATTCAAGGAGGGAGAAGATCTCACGTGCTGCATTGAGTTCGGGATTAATGGTCATGGAAAGACCAAGTTCGTCCTTAATATAATACATCTGTTCCGCATATTCAGGGCTTCTTACGCGAGCTATGGTATTTGCGCAGCCCAGCTTGCGGGCGAAAATGCAGCAGAGAACATTCAGTTCATCCTGAGCGGTGCAGGCGATAAGAAGATCTGCGCTGGCCGCATTTGCGGTTTTCAATACGTCCAGATTGGCTCCGTTGCCGCAAACAGCCATAACATCAAGAGAGTTGCTGACTTCCTCAACAACGCTCCTGCTGTTATCTATAACAACGATATCGTGTCCCTCGCGGGTCAGCTGGCGAACTATGGCATAGCCAACCTTTCCTCCGCCTACCAGAATAATCTTCATATTGAGTCCCTCCGGATACAATAATTCAATTTATTTTACACCTTCTTAACACCGATTACAATGGTATTGTATTTGTTTGGACAATAATTTCACCATATATTCACATAATTTAGTAATTAATCCACCAGCTATTGTAATTTTGATACATTTTTGTTATATTATTAGATTGTTGAATTATGTATTGAAAGGAGGCACCGGAATGGAGGCGCTTTCTCAGTTTCTTCTTAATATCTCAAAATGGATACTGCCTTTGCTGAGCTTATGGCTGCTTCTCCGATGCGTCCGAAGCATGCTTCAGCAGAAATATAAGCCCGAAATCTGGGCCTATCTTGAAGACGCCAATGGCAAGATTTATCCCCTTTCCCACTGGGAATGCCTTATCGGCCGCAGCAGAAGCTGCGATATAGTTCTCCACTCCCTCGCCACCGCCAGAACCCACGCAAGCCTTATCCGCTCCGGAAATGGAAAATGGAAGCTTTATGACCTTGACTCCAAGGTTGGCAGCCTTGCAAACAACATTGAGGACAGCGGTGAGGGCATATATGTTAATGACGGGGATATTCTCTCTTTTGGCGATGTTTCCTTTGTTTTCCACGACCTTACCGAAGCTCAGCTTGCAGCAGTAGAGTCCCAGCGCAACGCTCCGGGACGGGTCAGCCCCGCCCTGAGTATGCTCATCCTCACCACCATCCAGGGTCTACTCGCTTTGCAGTTTTGCTTTGCAGACAACAAGGAATTTATTTTTGAAATTGTTCTCGGATTTGCCGCCATTGCCGCGGTTGGCTGGTTTTATTATCTCATTATGAGAGCCTTCGATCGTGTTGGCTTCGAGGTTGAGACTATCGCCCTTTTCCTCTCAACTCTCGGCATTGCGGTTGTCGCCACTTCCTCCCCCGAATATATGCTCAAGCAGCTCATTTTGCTCCTTGCCGGCATTGTCTTCTATCTGATACTGGGCTTCTGGCTCCGTGATATCAGAAGAGCCAAAATCATGCGCTGGCCTGTTGCCGTTCTTGCACTTGGCCTTCTTGCTGTAAACCTTGTTGCGGGCGAGACAAGCTATGGCGCAACAAACTGGCTCAGCTTCGGCGGCTTCACTCTCCAGCCCTCAGAATTTGTCAAGATTGCTTATATCTATACCGGCACCGCCACCCTCGACCGTCTTTTCCGCGGACGAAACCTTTTTATGTTCATAGCATTCTCCGCAGTTTGCGTTGGTGCGCTGGCACTCATGGGTGACTTCGGTACCGCACTTATATTCTTCTGCACTTTCCTTGTTATATCTTTCCTTCGAAGCGGAAGCTTTGCCACCATTTTCCTCGCCCTTGCAGGCGCAGCTCTTGCGGTTATGCTTGTCCTCACCGTTAAGCCCTATGTTGCCCAGCGCTTCGCAACCTGGGGACACATCTGGGACGATCCCTACGGCGCAGGCTGGCAGCAGACTCAGGGACTTTCCGCAGCTGCTGAAGGCGGTCTTTTCGGCGTAGGCGCAGGTCAGGGCTGGTGCAGAAATCTCTTTGCCGCAAACACGGATATGATTTTCTGCCTTCTCAGCGAGGAATTGGGTCTTATCATGACCCTCATTGCTATGTTGGGTGTTGTCGCGCTCGGTTTCTTTGCTGTGAGAAGCGCCAGCAGCGGACGCAGCAGCTTTTATGTTATTGCAGCATGCGCCGCCGCAAGCATGATGATGGTGCAGTTGGCTCTCAACTGCTTCGGCTGTGTTGACCTTCTCCCCTTCACCGGTGTCACCTTCCCCTTTGTCAGCAAGGGTGGCTCCAGCCTTATTTCCTGCTGGGCTATGATTGCCTTTATTAAGGCCTCAGACACCCGCATGAACGCAAGCTTCTCCGTTAAACGCTCTTACAGCAAGAAGTTCGCTCCCGTTGTTGCCCACCATGAGATACTCTCTCAGCGAGCAGCAGAAGAGGAGTACTACGAAGAAGAGACAGAGGAGGATTGGGACGAATGAAAAAAGTTAAAAACAGATCCTTCTCCGCCCTCATCATAGCCTTCGCCGTTATGTTCGGCATGGTATTCTACACCGTGCGCTACGCCGCAGACGGTGAGGATTGGGCAACCTTCACAGCAGACAGTCAGGTAGTCACAAACGAAGGCAAACTCATTTCCGGCACCGTTATGGACAGAAACGGCGTTTTGCTTGCGAAAGCAGATAACAGCAAACAGGATTATTCCAGCGATCTTCTCACCCGCGTTTCCACTCTCCACGCAGTGGGTGATTTCCCCGGAAATATCGGCACAGGCGCACTCAGCGTTTTTGCCGACCATCTTTCCGGATATAACCCCATTACCGGCATCACCGGCGAGGGCGGAACAGTTAAACTCAGCATAGATTCCCGCATCAATGCCATCGCCTATGAAGCGCTGGCAGGAAGAAAAGGCGCGGTGCTTGTAAGCAACTACGAGACTGGTGAGATTCTCTGCATGGTCTCCGCGCCCTCCTATGATCCCCTTGTAGGCTTTGACAGCGCAGATCCCGCCTACTCAGGCGCTTATCTCAATCGCTGCATTTCCTCCGCCTTTACCCCCGGTTCTGTTTTCAAGCTTATTACCACAGCCGCTGCCCTTGAGCAGATAGACGACATTTATTCCCGCCGCTTTAACTGCGAGGGACAAAGCTATGTTGACGGCTCTATAATCAACTGCACGGGCATCCACGGCGAACAGACCATTGAGCAGGCTCTTGCAAACAGCTGCAACTGCGCCTTTGCGGAGCTGAGCCTTCTCCTCGGCGGCGATATCCTTGAAAAATACGCTTCTGACTACGGATTCACCGCCTCCCATTCCCTCAGCGGCATTGACACCAAGAAAGGCCGCTTTGAGGCTTTTGACCGAGGCACTCCCGGTCTTGCATGGTCAGGAATCGGTCAGGCAACGGACCTTGTTTGCCCTTACAGTATGCTTCGTTTCACCTCAGCTATTGCTAACGGAGGAACAGCCATTGAAGGCAGCCTCATCTACGGTGAGACGGGCAAAATGAGCACCCTTATAGCTCCCGACACCGCTCAGACTCTTGCGGAAATGATGAGCTATAATGTACATACCGCCTACGGCGCCTGGCTTTTCCCCGGTCTCGACATGTGCGCAAAATCCGGTACCGCCGAGGTTGGCGACGGAAGCAGCCATTCCTGGTTCACGGGATTTATTACAGACGAAGGTCACCCCTACGCATTTACCGTTATCATTGAAAATGCAGGCGGCGGTCTCCGCAATGCCGGCGCCCTTGCAAACACAGTGCTTCAGGCACTTGTTACGGAGTAACTTAAAATGATAGACATTTCCATCAAGGAACTGAAAAAAGCATATGACGACGGAGTGAACATACTCGACGGTCTCAGCTTCGATGTGCAGGCCGGAGAGCATATAGGCATTCTGGGCAGAAACGGCTGCGGAAAGACCACTCTTTTTCGCATTCTCTCCGGGGAAATTCACCACGATGACGGTGAGATTTTCATGGCCAAGGGCAAGAGAATCGGCCTTATTTCCCAGATACCCGTCTATCCCGCCCATTACACCACCGAGGACGTTCTCAAAACCGCCCATGACAGAGTTTACGCCATAGGCAGACGCATTGACGAGCTTACTCATCTTATGGAAAAAGACCCTTCCGAGGATATTTTTCGCGAATACGATCGCCTCACCGCTGACTTTGAGCGTCTCGGCGGCTATGACACAGAGTTCGAGCGCAGCCGCGTTGCCAATGGTCTCGACATCCCTCCTGCCATGCGTGAGAGGCTTTTCAGCCAGCTTTCCGGCGGCGAAAAAACAAGAGTTAACCTCGCACGCCTCATCCTTGAAGACACGGATATTCTCCTTCTGGACGAGCCCACCAACCATCTTGACC
>JAZUAQ010000078.1:0-4494 GCA_045638085.1 Oscillospiraceae bacterium | reverse complement strand
GGGATAAAAAGAACGCTTCGCTCTTATTGGAGGGGGCCGGCAAGCGGCGATGGTGCGGCGGCTTGCTTCACAACGCCGCCTGCTGCGGAGGAAAAATTTTGAGATGTTTACCAAGTGCGGTGCATTACGAGCAGAAATCCCTGTGGCGTCGAACAGACGCCTCGAGGCAGCAGCGTCCTGAGCGGCATACGAGGGGAAATCCATAGACTTTGGAGGCCGATTATGTGGCACAATAGTTTTCCTTTTGTCGCACTGAGGGAGTTTCCAAAGAGGGGCTTTATGCGCCCCTCTTTGGCCTGTTTTTCTTTCCACATTCTTTTTGCTGGCACAAAAAGAATGTGGCCGTCGGAGACATATATATGCTGTGTTTTTTCGGCGCAGGTGTTTTTTATTTTAAATTTGCTGTAGCGGGCGGAGACATCTGTCCGCCCACCTCCATATCAGTATTCTTCTATCAAGCGGACGATGGCCTTTTCCAACTGACGGTAAAAAGCTGCGGCATGGGAGCCGTCGGCAAGACCGTGGTGGACAAGAAGCGTCACGGGTAGCATAAGAGTGCCTTTGAAGTCCGCTTCGAATTTACCCCAAGAGATTCTGGGGTTGGAGTCATCCCCCGTGGGCTGAATAAGAGAAGTATAGTGAAGCCAAGGGAGGCTTGTGATGAAATACATTCCTGTGGGGTCACCATCCTCCTCGAGGGAGGCGGCGTCACGGGCGGCAAGACGCTGCTTTTCCGCGTATTCAAAGAACTCCTCCCCAGACATATGGTGGTGGAGGGTGCAGTAGCAATAAGTTCCGTCCTCAAGAAGCTCCGTATGGGATGTGGGGCAGGATTCGTATTCCCAAATCTCCCCATCTATGATTCTCTGCCGCAGCTCCACCACGGAGTCTGCCGCAAGGGCGACGCAGTGCATAAAGGCCAAATAGAAGGAGAGTCGACGCTCTTTGCACAGCCTGACAAGCTCCGTCACATCCACATTAACGGTTACACCGAAATAGGGATTTTGTAAGCCTCTGAAGTATTCAAAATGCTTTCTCCGGGGGTAGTTTTCGAGATCAATTTTGCGGGGCATATATACTCCTCCCTTGCAAAACATCCCTCGGGCCACAGACCGAGGGATGTTCTTTTTATTTATTTTGTGCTGCCGTCTGCATTGAAAAGGGGAAGAGGAGCAAGAGTGATGATGTCCTCGCGATTGGCTGCGTCGCCTTCGGCAAGAATTGCCATACGACCGGCAACGATGCCGCCGCACTTTTCAACAAGAACTTCCATTGCGTGGAGGCTCTCGCCGGTGGAGATAACGTCATCAAGGATGAGCATACGCTTGCCGCGAATCATCTCGGCATCTTCGGTGTCCATAACGAGGGTCTGCTTGCCGGCGGTGGTGATGGACTGAACCTCAACCTCCAGAACGCCGCTCATATAAGCCTTTGCCTTCTTGCGGGCGAGGAAATACTTGTCGGCGCCGGACTGGCGAGCCATTTCGTAGAGCAGGGGAATTGCTTTTGCTTCGGGGGCAATCAGGTAGTCATAGTCGGGTGCGACCTTCAGCAGCTCGGCTGCGCAGTGAACGGTGAGCTCAACATCGCCGAAGATAACGAATGCGCCTATATAAAGGTCATCAGTTACCTTGCAGATGGGAAGCTCGCGCTTAAGACCCGCTATGTCTATCTCGTATTTCATTTTTGTTCCTCCTAAAAATATGTGGAAAAATTAATTTTAATAAATTTCAAGATTATTATACAGACTATTGCCGTAAAATCAAGGGATTTAGGGAATTTTTGTAAATGTTGATGTGGGACGGGGGGACACCTCATCCGTCTGCCTTCGGCAGCCACCTTCCCCTCAAGGGGAAGGCTTTTTCTCTCTTGACCTATTCTGCCTGCGGCAAAAAGCGGCAGCGTCCCGAGCGGCATACGAGGTGCGCTCACTTCCAGGAGGCCACAATTTCCTTACCGCAAAGGGCGCGGCGGAGCATATCAAAGGCATAATTGGCGCTTACGGTGCGGATGCGGCTGCGGTCACTGCGGACGCCGAGATGCAGAGGGTGAACAAAGCTGCCCTCTTCGCAGGCAAGGGCTACAAAAACCGTGCCCACATCGTGAACGCCGTCGCCGTCGGGACCTGCGATGCCGGTGACGCCTATGCCGAAGTCGGCGCCAAGGGTCTTGCGTACATTTTCCGCAAGGGCAATGGCAACCTCGGCGGAATAGACGCTTTTTTCCTCAATAAGAGAAAAGGGAACACCCAGAAGAATATTCTTGGCATCGTTGGTATAAACGGTGCAGCCGCCGCGGAAAACGGCGCTGGAGCCGGGAAGGTCGGTGATGCGCTTGGCAATAAGACCGCCTGTGCAGCTTTCCGCTGCCGCAAAAGTGAGACCTTTTTCCTTGAGAAGCTGCAGCACAGTGTTTTCAAGGCTGTCGCTGTCCACCCCGTAGATAAAATCTCCCAGCTTTTCACGGCAAAGAGCGATGACGGGAGCCATCATTTCCTCTGCCTTGGCCTCGCATTCTGCTTTTGCGGTTATGCGCAGGCGAACTTCGCCCTCTTTCGCATAAGGAGCAAGGCTGGGATTTTGAAAACTCAGCATCTCTTCCCGAAGCATATCCTCAACATGGCTTTCGCCCACGCCGAAAATATGAAGATTATGGGAAAATATGCTCTCGGCGCTGACGGCGCGGAGATAATCAAGACCGCCGTGAGCCATCATTGCCCGCATCTCCTTGGGAGGACCGGGGAGCATCAGCACGGTTTTGCCCTTGGACTGAAAACCGCAGCCGGGGGCTGTGCCGCAGGTGTTATAAAAGGGGGTGCATCCCTTGGGGAGATAGCACTGGGAGAGATTATTGCTGGGCATATTGGGCGCCCATGCGGCAAAAAACTCTTCAAGCTCAGCTTTTACCTTTTCGTCGAAATACATCTCCGTGTCAAAGCATTCGCAGACGGTTTGCCTTGTGAGATCATCGCAGGTGGGGCCAAGCCCGCCTGTGGTGATTATAAGGTCGGCGCGGCTTTTTGCAAGAAGCAGGCTCTCTCTGAGCCGTGCGGGATTATCCCCCACGGTGGAGTGCCAGAAAACATTTATACCCAGATCCGCAAGCATAAGGCTCAAATCCCGGGTGTTGGTGTTGACAATGTTGCCAAGCAGAAGCTCGGTGCCGATGGAGATGATTTCAGCGTTCATAGATTTAACCTCTGAATCTCTTGTTCAAAACATCAACAAGGTCATCGGGCATACCCAGATCGGTAGGCAGGATGACGGAGTTTATAACTCTCTCCATGAAACCGATAGCGAAGTCTGCGGTTACAGCCATAGACTTGGGGCAGAGGGGAGCCATAGTATCATGGACGGTGTGGATTTCTGCGGTGTTGGTGCGGCGGGATATACCAACGGAGGGGATACCCTTGTCGGCAAAGGCTGCGCTGTCGCTGGAGTGGACAATCTTGCTTATCTCGGCAGAGAAGCCGATTTCGCGGCAATACTGGCGGGTATAGCTCACCAGCTCGTCCTTACCGGTTACGAAGAGGGTGTTGGCGCCAAGCACGGTGCCGCACATATCAAAGTTGAAGCAGAACTTTATCTTTTCAACTTCCTGAGGATTCTGCTCAACAAAGGCGCGGGCGCCCAGCAGACCCTGCTCCTCGCTGCCGCACCAGACAAAGCGCATATCGCGGCGGGGAGGATTTTCCAGGAAGTGCTTATAAAGCCACAAAATGGTGGCGCTGCCGGTGGCGTTATCCCAGCTGCCTGTGCCAACGGGAACGCTGTCATAATGAGCGGTGACCACAATTTCCTCGCCGCCGCTTTCGGTGCCGGGGATGAAGGCAAGAACATTGCGGGAGGTGTGGAGAGTTTCGGTGAAGGAAGATTCGATGCGTATGCTTTCCACTTCATTGCGGATGATTTCAGCGGCGTCTGCAGCGGTGATAACAAAACCGGGGAGACGGCCATACTTCAAAAACTTGGGACGCAGGGGGCGGAGATAGAGGTTTTCCGCTGCGTGGGGGTCGTAGTGCTTGCCCTGAATAACCGCGAAGGCGGAGGCATGCTTCTCTATCATAAGCTTATAGGCATCGGGGGTGGGATTGTCGATCATTACGAGGTAACCCTCGAGGCTTTCCATTCCCAGATAATCTTCCTCAACGCCGCGGGCTGCATAGTAGGGGCGCAGCTCGATTCCCTGAGGGAAATCGCCGCACAGACCGAAGGGAGCGCAGGGGATGGACTTTTCGTAGGGGGCGCCGACCGACATAGAGCAGCGGTGGACATCGAAGGCAGGAACGGAGAAATCCGCAATCTCGCCTTTGCCGCCCATTTTTTCTATTTCGGCAAGAATCATCTTTGCCGCTTTAAGCTCCTCTTCCGTGCCGCCGTAGCGGACAAAGCTGAGCTTTTCAACCAGTTCATACTGGTAATTGCCGTTTGTCATTTTTATGCTAACCTGATTCTTTCTATATTTTTGATGGCGTCCTCGATGAGCTCTTCCATG
>JAZUAQ010000077.1:0-6835 GCA_045638085.1 Oscillospiraceae bacterium | reverse complement strand
GTATAATAATTTCGTTAAATTTTGAATTGGATAAAAAGAGAGATAAGATATACAGTTCCACACAAGAAAGGACACAGCTTTTATGGCACAGGAAAATATATATAAGCGCCGTTTCGGCGATCGCAAAGAAGGCCGTCTTGTTCGCTCCATTGACCCTATAACCAAGTTTATGCCCTATGTCATGCGCGAGCGCAGCGACGCCAGCAACCAGTTTGAGGATTCTCTGGATATAGCCAACGCCGAGAAGTGGATACGCGAAAAGCGTGCCGAAGGCTGGAAAGGAATGGGCATGCTCCATCTCTTTATGGCAGCTTATGTCCGCACCGTATGCCACTGCCCCGGCATCAACCGCTTTGTCGCAGGTCAGAAAATCTATGCCCGCAACGACGTAGAGCTTTGCTTTATGGTTAAGCGCGCAATGACCCTTGATGCAGGCGAAACCCTTATCAAGATCCATTGCCAGCCTACCGACACCATCTATGACATCTACCGCAAGGTAAATGAAAAGATCGACGAAATCAAGTCCAATTCCGGTGAGAGCGGCACCGAGGCCGTTGCAGGCGCTTTCAGCAAACTGCCCGGCTTCATCTTCCGCTTTGCGATCTGGCTTCTCCGCTGCGGAGACTATATGGGATGGCTTCCCCCCTCCCTTCTGGAGCTCAGCCCCTTCCACGGCAGCATGATTCTCACCGACCTTGGCTCCCTTGGCATCCCTCCCATCTATCACCACATCTATAACTTCGGCACTCTCCCCGTGTTCATCTCCTTCGGTGCAAAGCGCCGCGCCGTTGAGCTGGACAAGGAAGGCAAGCCCACCGAGCGCAAGTACATAGACTACAAGGTCGTCACTGACGAGCGTATATGCGACGGCTTCTATTACGCCACCGCCTTTAAGTTCCTCAAGTACTACATCAAGAATCCCTCTGCCCTCGAGCTTCCCCCCGAGGTAGTGGAAGAAGACATCTTCTAAAAAATAAAGTAAAAAAACAGGGCTTTTGCCCTGTTTTTTATTAAGGACACTTACCATGACAAAGAAAATGCCCGCAGCCCTTGCCCATATTTTTGCCGCCTTCACTGCCCTTGCATGGGGCAGTTCTTTCATCGCGAGCAAAATATTGCTCCAAAGCTATAGTCCCGCACAGGTAATGCTTATGCGCTTTGTGCTGGCATACATTGCACTTTGGCTCTGCTGCCCCAAAACCCTTAAGCTCAGTTTTAAGGAGGAGCTTCGTTTTATCGGTCTGGCCGTCAGCGGCTGCAGCCTTTACTTCCTCTTTGAAAACTCCGCCCTCACTTATACATATGCCGCCAATGTAAGCATCATTGTGGCTGCAGCACCTATTCTCACTGCCATTGCCGCACATTTTTTCCTCCCCGATGAGAAGCTGAAAAAAGGCAGCATTATGGGCTTTGCCATTGCCATAGTCGGCGTTGCACTAGTTGTTTTCAACGGCACCGTTGTTCTGAAACTCTCCCCCATCGGTGACCTTCTCAGCTTCGGCGCAGCCCTTTGCTGGGCCTTCTATTCCGTTTTGCTCCGAAAAGGCGTGGACAAATATAACAACCTCATCCTCACCCGCCGCATTATGTTCTGGGGCTTTATCACCGGTTTGCCCATTGCCCTTGTTGAAGACCACAGCTTCTCCCTCGCGCCCCTCATGAACGGAGGCTATCTCTTCTGCTTCATATTCCTTGGCCTTGTCTGCTCCGCTCTGGGTTATGTTTTCTGGAACGCCGCAAGCAAGCGCCTCGGCATAGTCACCGTCTGCAACTATGTTTATATCATCCCCTTTTTCACCATGCTCACCGGAGTCATCATCCTTGATGAGCCCCTCACAGTCATGGGCATAGCGGGCGCAGTGCTCATTATGCTTGGTATGTTCATAGCGGACAGAATCAAATAGTCTCTCATCCCCCCGGGAATCCCTCGGGGGGATTTTATTGCCATAGGGATATTTTTGTGCTACAATCAATTTAATCCTATCGATTATGGAGGTGCATTTATGCAGTTTCTCTATTTCCTTGAAAGTATCCGCAATCCCGTTCTGGATGCCTTTTTCTCCGTAATTACATATCTCGGCGACGAGATCGCCTTTCTCGTCCTCGCAATCATCATCTATTGGTGCGTAAGCAAAAGCAGCGGACTTTATATCATGCTGGCAGGCTTGGGCGGCACCCTCCTCAATCAGCTTCTCAAGCTCACCTTCCGCATTCCCAGACCTTGGGTAAAAGATCCCTCCTTCACCATTGTGGAATCCGCCCGTGAAGCCGCAACGGGCTATTCCTTCCCCAGCGGTCACACTCAGCAAGTCACCACCACAATGGGCGGCATTGCCAGATTCAGCAAGAAAATCTGGGTGAGAATTGTCACCATCGTTCTCCTCGTTCTTACGGCGCTCTCCCGCATGTATCTGGGCGTGCATACACCTGCAGACGTTCTTGTGAGCCTTGCCATCGGCATCGTCCTCATTTTCGCCCTCTATCCTCTCTTCAAAAAGAGCGAGGAAAAACCCGCCCTTCTCTATATTGCCTACGGCATCTTCTCCCTTCT
This sequence comes from Oscillospiraceae bacterium, assembly GCA_045638085.1. GTDB lineage: Bacteria > Bacillota > Clostridia > Oscillospirales > Oscillospiraceae > SIG459. The sequence continues at coordinate 4,284 of JAZUAQ010000077.1, read as the reverse complement.
CTCACTAGTCTATGTATTTTATGTAAACTTCAAGGCTTGGCCTGCAGATATTGACCCCCATAATCTTCATTCCGGAATTAAGCAGGGTTGGACCCTCCTTGGTTGTTCCCTTGGTATCCTCTGCAGCCTCTGGGTAGAGCGCCGTTATGTAAACTTTCAACCCAAGACCAAGTTCCTTCGTCAGCTGCCCAAGGTTATAATCGGTCTTGCACTCACCCTTGCAATCAAGGAAGGCACCAAGCCCCTCCTGAAACTTATATTCGGCGATGTGCTCTTCACCACCGCTATCCGCTATTTCCTCGTCTGCGTATTTGCAGCAGCAATCTGGCCCATGACCTTCGGATGGTTCAACGCCGGCTGTCCCCTCAGCCCCAAGGCCAAAAAGCGCATTAAAAAGGCTCTTATAATCATCCTTGTTGTTATTCTTGTCATAGCAATTCTTGGAGGCTTCCTCTTCTGGAGAGTCACCCGCCGCACCAACGTTGAGCCCGTCAGCACCGAAAATTGCACTAATCCCCTTATCACTCCTCTGGGTGTCACCATGCTCTCCGGACACAGAGCGGGCGGCGGAATCGCCCCCGAAAACACAATGGCAGCTTTGAAGAACTGCGTTGAAAGCGATGAATACGAGTTGGATATTTTCGAATTCGACCTGCGCATGACCGCTGACGGAGAGCTTGTGCTTCTCCACGACTCCACTCTTGACCGCACCAGCAACGCCGTTGAACATTTCGGACACGAGGATGTTTATCCCGGCGATTATACCCTTGCTCAGCTTAAGGAGTTGAACATGGGCGATAAATTCACCGCAGACAGCGGCGAGAGCCCCTATGCAGGTCTCCGCGGCGAGGACATCCCCGATGACCTCCGCATAACCACCATCAGAGAGACCTTCGATTATCTTGAAGCTCAGGGCGAATACCGCTACATTATCGAGATTAAAAACTCCGGCGAGACCGGATATGCCGCTGTAGATAAGCTCTACGCAATTTTGCAGGAATACGGAGCCCTTGACCGCGCCGTTGTTGGAACTTTCAATAACGAGGTCACTGAGTATATGGATGCCACCTACCCCGACCTCCCCCGCTCCGCAGGTTTCAACGAGGCTATTAAGTTCTATCTCTGCTCCTTCTTCGGCATTAAAAAGGACGCATTCCCCTTTGTTGCCCTCCAGATTCCCACCACCGATTATGTTGTGAATCTTGGCACATCCCGCGTTATCAACTATGCTCATGAGCACAACATTGCCGTTCAGTACTGGACCATCAACGAAGCCGATGAAATAGCCTATCTCCAGAGCATCGGCGCAGACGCGGTTATGACCGACGTTCCCGACGTGGGCGCTCAGGTCCTCAACCAACCCATAAATTGACTATGTTGAAAAAAATCTATCTTGAAATCACAAATATCTGCAACCTGAAATGCTCTTTTTGTCCCGGCACCTGCCGCGAGGGACGCTTTATGAGCACCGGGGAATTTGAGAACATAAGCTCCTCTCTTGTGGGGCACACCAAGTTTCTCTATTTCCACCTTATGGGAGAGCCCTTACTCCATCCCGATTTGGGGGAATTCCTCTCCATTGCCCACAGCAAAGGCTTTCGGGTTATCCTCACCACCAACGGCACTCTGCTCCGGGAGCGAGGCGGCGAGCTTCTCTCCTCCCCCGCTTTGCACAGAGTGAATATCTCCCTCCAGTCCTTTGAGGGCAGCGGCAGCAGCGACAGCAGCCTCGGCTCTTATATGGTGTCCGTTTCAGATTTTGCCGCCTGCGCAGCCGAAAAAGGAGTTATCTGCTCTCTTCGCCTTTGGAATGAAGGCGGAGAAAATAGCTGTAACAATCAGATTCTGAAGCTTCTCGAAGAGCGTTTCCCCGCCCCCTGGGAGGACTGCACCAAAAATCTCCGCCTTGCGCCGAGGGTATTTCTCGAACACGGGGATAAGTTTGATTGGCCCGACCTTGCCGCTCCCGAGGCGAAAGTAAGCTTTTGCTACGGTCTTCGTGACCATATAGGCATTTTGTGCGACGGCACCGTTGTGCCCTGCTGCCTTGACAGTGACGGCAGCATTCCGCTGGGAAATATACACGAGCAAAGCCTTGAGGATATAATCTCCACGCCGAGAGCAAAAGCCATTTATGAAGGCTTTTCCTGCCGAAAGGCCACGGAAGAGCTTTGCCGCCGCTGCGGCTATGCATCCAGATTTAAATAAGCCCAAAGGGACTGCACTGCAGTCCCTTTAATGTTTAATTTTCTTGCAATATGTAATCTTCAGTAGTAAGATAGAAGAACAGTAACGGAAAAAGGCAAAGGAAACAGGTGTAAATCCTGTGCGAGACCGTCGCCGTAAAGGGAGAGTCAACTGCCCCGAAGCAGGCCGCAACTGCTTTGGAAAAACCATTGGCCAAATTGGCTGAGAAGGCGGGCAGGCAAGACGCATGATCCCCAAGCCGGAAGACTTACCGATTTTGCATCAAAAGGCAGCGATTCCCTGCCGATGGCAAATCCGAGGCTGATATTTACACTAAAAGGAGAAAAGAATATGAAAAATGCGAAAAGAAATCATTCGCGTTTCGTATCTCTCATCCTGATAGTACTTATTGCGGCTATGGTACTTTCATTTGCTGCATGCGGCAGCAAAGATGAGGGCGACGCAAACGTCGAACCCAAAACCTTCACCTTCACGGTGGTGGACCCCGATGGCAACACCCAAAGCTTTGAGCTGACAAGCTCTGCCGGCTCAGTTGGCGAGGCGCTCATGGATGAAGGCCTTATCACCGGTGAGGACGGCCCCTATGGTCTCTACGTTAAGGAAGTCACCGGTATTCCTCTCGACTATGAAACTCACGGAATGTACTGGGCTTTCTACGTTAACGGCGAATACGGCGCCACCGGCTGCGAACTGACCGATATTGAAGACGGCGCTGCATACGCATTCAAGGCTGAGAAATAATGGAACACAAGAAAGCCCAACTCACTCCCAAAGAGATAGTGGTTTTCGCGATGCTTGGCAGCATACTCTTCCTCTCTAAACTTTTGATGGAGTGGGCGCCGAACATCCACCTTGTGGGTATGCTTATCATGGTATACACCCTTGTATATCGCAAAAAAGCTATCATCCCTCTCTATCTCTATGTTTTCCTGATGGGTCTTTTTTACGGCTTTGCAACATGGTGGGTTCCCTATCTTTATATCTGGACTGTGCTTTGGGCAATGACTATGCTAGTACCTAATATAAAGTCTAAAAATTTCAGAATTATACTATATATTATTGTCTGCGGATTGCACGGATTTTTGTTTGGAATACTCTATGCTCCGGCGCAAGCAATCTTTTTCGGTCTTGATTTAAAGGGAACTTTGTCCTGGATTGTGGTGGGATTTCCTTTCGATATAATCCACGGTGTATCAAACCTTCTTCTTGGGTCTTTGATATACCCATTGTCCGAAGTTCTCAAAAAAATAACAAAAATGGACAAAAAAACTTAAATTTTTTATTGACAGCAAAGAAATTTTGCAGTAAAATTCTTTTTATAAATTATAGGAGGTAAGAATTATGTTTAAATCAGCTTACTTACAGAGGGTTTACAACGACGTTGCAACCAAGAATGCAACCGAACCCGAGTTTCTACAAACAGTTAAAGAGGTTTTAGAGTCATTAGAGCCTGTTATCGAGCAGGAACCAAAATTTGAAAAGTATGGCGTTATTGAAAGAATGGTAGAGCCTGAGCGTCAGGTTAGCTTCCGTGTTTCTTGGGTAGACGATAACGGCAAGGTACAGGTTAACCGTGGCTACAGAGTACAGTTCAACTCTGCTATCGGTCCTTATAAGGGCGGTATCAGACTTCACCCATCAGTTAACGCTTCTATTATGAAGTTCTTAGGCTTCGAGCAGACCTTCAAAAACAGCCTTACAGGTCTTCCTATGGGCGGCGCTAAGGGTGGTTCTGACTTTGACCCACGTGGTAAGAGCGAGGGCGAAGTTATGCGTTTCTGCCAGAGCTTTATGACCGAGCTTTCTAAGCACATCGGTCCTGATACCGACGTTCCTGCAGGTGACATCGGTGTTGGCGCTCGTGAGGTTGGCTTTATGTTTGGCCAGTATAAGAGACTTTGCAACGAGTTCACAGGCGTTTTAACAGGTAAGGGCCGTTCATTCGGCGGTTCTCTTATCCGTCCTGAAGCTACAGGCTTCGGCGCTGTTTACTACACAGTTGAAATGCTCAAGACCTTCGGCGAAGACATCAAGGGCAAGACCTTTGCAGTTTCCGGCTTTGGTAACGTTGCTTGG
>JAZUAQ010000076.1:0-8501 GCA_045638085.1 Oscillospiraceae bacterium | reverse complement strand
AATATTTTAACGAAGAAAATCTTCTGACCGCTGAAAAGGTCAGGGTATTTTTTCCTATTTAGTTTTAGTGGGCAGGGGAGGCATATTCAGCTTCGGGCAGCGCTTATTGAATATTCCTATGCATCTTCCAACGAAAATCGCAGTGCAGACAGTGCCGAGACCTACAGAATGGAGAGTTCCCGTGCAGCTGAGGTCGATAATAACACTTGTGGTGACCCAGATAATGTCTCCGCAGGTTTTAACCTTGGAAAGAGGAAGCTTGTATACGGCGCTTATTGTGCGCATAAAGGCATCGGGTGCGGGAAGCATCAGGTCTGCGCCCACGATCAAAACAACGCCCAAAGCGGAAATTATAATACCGGGAACAAGCAAAACTATGCGCAGCCAAAGATAAGGCACGCTGAAGTTAATAATCAGCATGCAAAGGTCGATGAGATAACCGAAGCCAATTGCAAGGGGAAGAGTGAGAATAATGCGCACCGTGGGTTTGCGGTTCACAATAATCTGACCGATGACGCATAGCACATGGAATGCGATGGTAACATTGCCGAGGGTGAAGGGGGTAACGCTGCTTATGGCATCGGGCACGGAGCTGATGGGGGAGATGCCCAGGTTCAGTCTCTTGATGAAAACAAGCCCAACAGCCATCAAAATGAGGCCCAGAATGTATTGGGGAATTCGCCGTTTAAGGTTCATAACTCTACCGTTTCTTTCTTTTATTCTGTTTTGATTTTACAATAGAATTCCGAAAATAACAAGCTATTTGCCCTTATATTTTATTCTGGTTGCTTCTCCTCCTCTGAGATGGCGCTCGGCCTTGTTTTGCTCAAGAACAGCCTTCGCCTGCCTGTAAAGGATGGGATGAGTTTTGTCGAGTCTTTCGGTGAGGTCCTTGTGTACGGTGGATTTGCTGACGCCGAATTTTTTCGCGGCCGCGCGTACTGTCGCGCCGTTTTCCACTATGTACTGGGCGAGACGGACTGCCCTTTCTTCTATATCGCTGTTCACATTGACCACTCCAAACTATAATGCTGTTTGAGTATATGCTTGGTTTTGGAGCGGTATGAAAATATAAAAACGGTATGAGCCAATGGGTCTCATACCGTTTTGTTATCAGAGAGCTTCTATGTCCTCCTGCTCAAGAACGCTGATACCTTTTGCGGAAAGGGCTGCGGCTGCTTTGGCTGCGTCGGCGGTTTTGAAAATCATGTATGCGTGGTCGGCTTCGGGTCCGCCAAGGAAGGCATACATATAATCAACATTGATGCCCACTGTGCCAAGGCCGGCAAGAACCTTGCTCAATCCGCCGGGGGTATCGGGGATTTCGGCGGCAACAACCGGAGTCACGGTGCAAACAAAGCCCTCGTCTTTCAAAAGCTGAGTTGCGTCATAAAGCTTGTCCACAATTATTCTTGCAATTCCGAAGTCTCCCGCTTCGGCAAGGGAAAGGGCTCGCATATCTATGTGACCCTGCGCAAGGACATCGCACATAGTCTGAAGTGCGTTTGGTCTGTTTTCAAGAAAAACGGAGATCTGTTTAATACTCATTTTTTGCTTCCTCCTTTTATGCCTTGTTATATCTTGCGCTTATCAATAACGCGAACGGCTTTGCCCTCGCTTCTTGTTATGGACTTGGGAGCAACGAGACTGATCTTGGGTCCAATGCCCAGCATGTTGCGCATGTCGCCTGCAAGCTGATTCTGCATCTTGGCAATATGACCCATATTGTCGGTGAACATATCGGGAGTGAGTTCAACCTTGATCTCAAAGGTGTCGGTATTGTTCACGCGGTCAACAACAATCTGGTAGTTGGGGGAGTAGCCGCGGTTAAGCAGCACGGTTTCTATCTGGCTGGGGAAGACGTTTACGCCGCGGATGATGAGCATATCGTCGCTGCGTCCCATGGGCTTTGCCATACGCACGTGGGTGCGTCCGCAGGAGCATTTCTCATAGTTGAGCTGGCAGATATCGCGGGTGCGGTAGCGAATTACGGGGAAGGCTTCCTTGGTCAGAGATGTGAAAACAAGCTCGCCCTTGCTGCCGGCGGGAAGAACCTCACCGGTGTTGGGGTCTATAATCTCTGCGTAGAAATGGTCTTCATTGATGTGCATGCCTTCCTGTGCAGAACATTCGAAGGAGACTCCGGGACCGCTGTGCTCTGTAAGACCGTAAATATCGTAAGCTTTGATTCCCATTGTATTCTCAATGTCTTTGCGCATTTCCTCACTCCAGGCTTCTGCGCCGAAAATGCCGGCCTTCAGGGGGATGTCATCGGGAGTGAGCCCCATTTCCTTCATAGTCTCGCCCAGATAAGCGGCGTAGGAGGGGGTGCAGCACAAAATGGTTGACTTCATATCCTGAATGAACATTATCTGACGTTCGGTGTTACCGGAGGAGGCGGGAACGGTGAGACAGCCAACTTTGTGGCTTCCGCCGTCGAGACCCGCACCGCCGGTGAAAAGACCGTAGCCATAAGCGATCTGAACAACGTCGTCTTTGGTACCGCCAACAGCGGTGATGGCTCTTGCGCAGCAGTCATACCAAAGATCAATATCATGCTGGGTGTAGTAGGCCATAACTCTCTTGCCGGTGGTGCCGGAGGTGCTGTGGATACGTACGCATTCGGAAAGGGGCTTTGCGAGAAGGCCGTAGGGATAGCCCTCGCGAAGGTCGGCCTTGGAGGTGAAGGGGAGCTTATATATATCGTCAATTCCCTTTATGTCATCGGGAGTGACGCCTTTTTCTTCCATCTTTTTTCTGTAGAGGGGAACATTTTCCCAAACATGCTTGACCTGCTCAACAATGCGCGCATCCTGCATTGCCTTGATATCCTCGCGGCTTGCGCATTCAATTTCAGGCTGATAATAGCGTTCCATATCTTTTCTGCTCCTTTTGGAATATCTGTCTTTGAAAGATGTGCTTATTATAGAAGATAAAAATCATATTTGCAAATATAATATTTCTATGTTAATATAAGAAAAACTTATACTAATAGGAGGGACGAGCGTGAACCTCAATCAGCTGAGATATTTTGTAACACTGGCGGAAACGGGGAGTTTCACAAAAGCTGCCGTTGCCCATTATATATCACAGACTGCAATAACTCAACAGATAAAATCTCTTGAGGAGGCCGTGGGATCAAAGCTTATTAACAGAGAGTCCAGACCCATATCCCTGACCCCAGCGGGAAAGGTTTTTCTCAAGGAAGCCAGAGAAATCCTTGAGCGAATGGATACTGCCCTTTGGCGCACCCGTGAGGCCTCTACAGGTCTGGAGGGAAGTCTTAGAATAGGATATACCAAAGGATATGAACGCAGCGATATATCCAAACACCTGCGAAATTTCCACAGGGAATATCCCAATGTTCTGCTTTCCTGCTACCGTTGCGACACTGATATGTTGGCAGCGGGACTCTTAAACGGAGAATATGACATCATATTCACATGGGACAGTACAAACATTTTGCAGGAGGAAAACATAAGTCTTAAGGTTTTTGAAAATGTTCCCCTACGCGTTGCCCTTTACGCGAACCATCGTCTCGCCCGCAGAAAGGAACTGAGCAGAAGAGACCTAAAGCAGGAAAACATCCTTTTCATGTCCCCATCGGGCACCGGCGACTCCTTCGGTGACGCATACTATATCCAGCTTTATCAGCAGGCGGGTTATCAGCCAAAGATACTTCTCCGTTCAAGCGACATGGAGAGCATACTGATGATGGTTGCGGCAGAGGAGGGAATCTCCATTGTTCCCGAATACTCCCGTCCCTGGGATGTGGGTACAGACAATGTTGTTTTTGTGCCTCTTTCCGGCGAGGGAGAGACGGAAGAAATACTTGTTGCGTGGAGAAAAAATGACTCAAATCCCGCATTGCAGCATTTCATTGATATGCTTAAATAAAAAAAGCAGAGGCATTGCCTCTGCTTTTTTATTATGCTTTGCGGCCCAGCTCGAAGGCCTTTTTGTTAAGTTCAAGGAATTTGGAGGGAACAACGGCTTCGAGCGCTTTAAGCCATGCTTCCTCTGGAAGGTCGAAATAGTTAGAAAGTCTGCCCATAAGAACAATGTTGGCAGCTTTAACACTGCCGGCTTCGTTAGCAAGACTGAGGCAGTCAAGTGCATCTGTTTCAACGCCAAGAGCACGGAGCTTTTCAACAATATTTTCGGGGTATGCTGCATTGCCGGTAATAACGGGCATAGGGTCAATTTTCTGAGTGCTGGTGATGATGCGACCGCCGGGAGCGAGGAAGGAGAGCCATCTGGCAGCTTCCAGAAGCTCGAAGGAGACGATGAAATCTGCTTCGCCCTCGTCAATGAGTGGGGAAGCTACACTGTCGCCATAGCGCACATAGGTAACAACGCTGCCGCCGCGCTGGCTCATTCCGTGAACTTCGCTGACTTTAACGTCATAGCCTTCCTGAATAAGGAGCTGACCCAGGAGTTTGCTGGCAAGGAGGCTTCCCTGACCACCAACGCCGACTATCATTATATTTTTGGTTTTCATAGCGGTCTCACTCCTTTACCTGAAATGCGTCGAAGGCGCAAAGCTGCTGACATACGCCGCAGCCCACGCACTGGGTGGGGTCGATGGAGGCTTTTCCGTCTCGGAAGGAGATTGCGGGACAGCCTATCTTCATGCACATCTTGCAGCCCTTGCACTTATCGGGATTGATGGTAAGGGGGCTGGAGTGCTTGACAAACTTCAAAAGGGCGCAGGGGCGGCGGCTTATGATAACAGAGGGCTCATCGGCAGCAAGCTCCTCCTTCAGCACACGGTCGCACTGAGAAAGATCATAGGGGTCAACAACGCTCACTCTGTTGATACCAAGAGCGCGGCAAAGAGCCTCAAGGTCAATTTTTGCGGCGGGCTCACCGCGAAGGTTATAGCCGGTGGTGGGATTGTGCTGGTGGCCAGTCATGCCGGTAATGGAGTTATCAAGAATGATAACAGTGGAGGCGGAGCCGTTATAGGAAATATTGGCAAGGCCGGTCATGCCGGAATGCATGAAGGTGCTGTCGCCGATGACGGCAACGGTTTTCTTTTCCGCATCAGCGCCCAGAGCCTTGTTGAAGCCATGGACAGAGGAAACAGAAGCACCCATGCAAAGGGTCATTTCCATTGCATTAAGGGGTGCAACTGCGCCGAGGGTGTAACAGCCAATGTCACCCAAAACGGTACATTTGTTGCGGACGAGGGTGTAGAAAAGTCCTCTGTGGGGGCAGCCTGCGCACATAATGGGAGGACGGGCGGGGATTGCCTCTTCAAGGGCAGGACCGCAGTTAACGCACTTGCCCATAGCGCGGGCAACAAGATTCTGGGTAAATTCGCCCTCAATAGGGAAGATGTCCTTACCCTGAACTTTCAGGCCGAGACGCAGGCAGTGCTCTTCAATAACGGGGTCAAGCTCTTCACAAACGATGAGCTTATCAACCTTTTCTGCAAAGTCACAGATGAGCTTGGTTGGCAGGGGGTTAACCATACCGATTTTAAGAACGCTGACACTGTCGCCCAAGACTTCCTTTATGTACTGATAAGCAGTGGAGGAGGCGATGATGCCGATTTCGGTGCCGCCCATTTCCACTTTGTTGATGCCGCTTGTTTCGGCCCACTCGGCCATGTCCTTCATGCGCTGCTCAACAATGGGGTGGCGGCGCTTGGCATTGGCGGGCATCATGACATACTTAGCGATGTTCTTTTCGTAGGGTATGGCTTCAATTGCATCTCTCTCGCCAAGCTCAACGGGGGACTTGGAATGAGCAATTCTGGTGCACATACGAAGCAGCACGGGAGTGTCGAACTTTTCGCTGAGCTCGAATGCGAGACGGGTATATTCCAGAGTCTCGGCGCTGTCTGCGGGGTCAAGCATAGGGAGCTTGGAGGAAATTGCATGGCGGCGGGAATCCTGCTCATTCTGGCTGGAATGCATGCCGGGGTCATCGGCAACACCGATAACAAGACCTGCGTTTACTCCCGTGTAGCTCATGGTGAAAAGGGGGTCGCAGGCAACGTTGAGACCGACGTGCTTCATGCCGCAAAAGCTGCGCTTTCCGGCAAGAGAAGCTCCGAAAGCCACTTCCATTGCAACCTTTTCATTGGGTGCCCACTCGCAGTATATTTCGGGATATTTAGCGGCTTCCTCGCTGATTTCGGTGCTGGGAGTGCCGGGATAGCTTGAAACTATTGCGCATCCGGCTTCATAAAGACCGCGGGCGAGGGCGGCATTGCCAAGCATAAGTTGTTTCATTTTGTTTGCGCTCCTTGGTTTATGATTATCATAATTCAGTATTCTACACCCATAATTTATCAATGTAAAGTGTAAATGTTTATTATAAGACAAAAGGGGCGAACCTTGTCGGTTTGCCCCTTGAAATCAGTCAAGAACATGCTGTCCGGTGTAAAGCATATAATATCTGCCCTTTTCCTCAAGCAGCTGGTCGTGAGGTCCTTTTTCCTGAATCTGACCACCTTCGATAACCACTATGCAGTCGGAGTTGCGAACGGTGGAGAGTCTGTGGGCGATGACGAAAACAGTGCGTCCCTCCATAAGCATATCCATACCCTGCTGAATGTGCTGTTCGGTGCGGGTGTCGATGGAGGAGGTGGCTTCGTCGAGAACCATTACAGGAGGATCCTTGACCGCTGCGCGGGCGATGGCAAGAAGCTGACGCTGACCCTGACTCAGGTTGGCGCCGTCGCCCGTGACCATGGTGTTATAGCCGTCGGGCAGGCGGCGGATAAAGGAATGGGCATTGGCGGCCTTTGCAGCGGCTATGCATTCCTCGTCTGTTGCTTCAAGTCTGCCGTAACGGATATTCTCCATAACTGTGCCTGTGAAAAGATGGGTGTCCTGAAGTACGGCGCCGAGGCTGCGGCGGAGGGAATCCTTCTTTATGCGGCGGATATCAATGCCGTCATAGGTGATAGTTCCGGAGTTTATCTCATAGAATCTGTTTATAAGGTTAGTAATGGTGGTTTTGCCTGCGCCCGTAGAGCCTACAAGGGCAATTTTCTGTCCGGGATTTGCGTAGACATTAACCTTCTTGAGTACCTTCTTATCTTCAACATAGGCGAAATCAACATCTTTTAGCACCACATCGCCTTTGAGGGGGACAAGCTCGTATCCACCATTTTCAGTGGGGCATTTCCATGCCCATGCCTTGGGATGTCTGCCCTGATATTCGGAAAGCTCGCCGTTCTCGTTCTTGACTACGGGGATAAGCTCAACATCACCCGCATCAATTTCGGGGGGAGTGTCCATAACATCAAATATGCGCTCGGCACCTGCAAGGGCGGAGAAGATTGCGGTGATCTGCTGGCTGACCTGGTTTACAGGACCACCGATCTGGCGGGAGTAGGTGAGATAGGCAGCGTAGCCGCCGATGTCAAAGCCCATAACAAGGGCGAGAAAACCGCCGAGAATTGCGGTGAGAGCATAGCCGATGTTGAGAATATTTGCACTGAGGGGCATAATTGCGCCTGCAAAGAAGTTTGCATCGGTGGCAGCATCGCGGTATTCGCAGTTGAGCTTGTCAAACTTCTCCTTGGCAATATCTTCGTGACCGAAAGCCTTAACAACCTTCAGGCCCTCTATAACTTCCTGAATTTCACCGTTTACACGGCCGAGAGCGGCCTGCTGCTTGCGGTAATAGTTTCTGGATCGTCCGCCCACTATTTTGAAAACGCTGAGGGAGCCGAACAAGACAAGGGCGGTAACGATGAAAAGAATGGGGCTTGTGTAAAGCATTACGGCAACAATGCCTACGAAACTCAATACGCTGGAGATAAGGTTTACCATACTTTGCTCCATGGCAAAGTAAACGTTGTCGGCGTCGTTTGTGAATCGGCTCATAAGTTCCCCGTGGGGATGGCGGTCAAAATAGCTGAGAGGCAGGCTTTCGAGGGAATCGAAAAGGTCGCTGCGAAGCTTGTTGACTGCTCTTTGAGCAAGGACGGCCATGGTTGCGCTCTGAACATAGTTGCAGATAACGCCAACAAGAAATATACCCAGCATAATGAGGAGGCTTATGGCGAGACTCTGGAGTTTTTCCGAAGCACTGCCGCTTCCTGCAAGGGTGTTTATCATGGGGCGCATCATATATGTTCCTGCAAGGGAACTGAGCGTGCTGAGAACAAGCGCAAGGAGAACAACAACAATGGGCCACTTTTTGTGGGTCATGTAGCGGAGCAGGCGTCTGACGGTCTTTTTCGCGTCCCTGGGCTTCTGGAAGCGTCCGCTTTCATAGAGCTTCTTTTCTTCTATTTCCTGACGCTTGCTCTTTTTGCGTTCAGACATTATTCGCCAACTCCTTCCTGCTGAGAATAGTATATCTCCTGATACACGCTGTTTTCCGCCAGCAGCTCATCGTGGCTGCCTATACCGACAATGTGGTCATCATCCAGAACAACGATCTTGTCTGCGTAGCGGACGGAGGAGATACGCTGGGCAATAATTATTACGGTGGTATGCTTGAGGTTTTCGCTGAAACTCTTTCTTATTGCGGCC
>JAZUAQ010000075.1:0-2664 GCA_045638085.1 Oscillospiraceae bacterium | reverse complement strand
CATGCAGGTCCATGGTCAGGATCCGGTCTGCGCCGGCAGCGGTGAGCATATTGGCAACCAGCTTGGCGGAGATGGGATCACGGCTCTTGGCCTTGCGGTCCTGGCGGGCATAGCCGAAATAGGGTATAACTGCGGTGATGCGGCCGGCGCTTGCGCGCTTCATTGCATCAATCATAACCAGCAGTTCCATGAGATTATCATTGACGGGCTTGCAGGTGGACTGCACGATGAAAACGTCGCTTCCGCGGACGGGCTCGTATACGGAGATGGAGCACTCGCCATCAGCAAAATGCTTGCACTCGCTCTTTCCCAGTTCCTTATCAAGACTCTGGCAGATGCTTTTGCTCAGGGCGATGTTGGAGTTGCCGGTAAAGATCTTCATTTCTCTTCCGTAAGAAAGCATGACTAAATAACCTCTCTTTTTGTATTGTTATTTTTTATTTGTTCTCGCCCGTTTTTTCTTTTCCGGGCCCTATTTTCCTACTTATAGCATTATATCAACAAAGGCACTGAATTTAAAGATATTAAACTGACCTTTTTACATTATTTTTTTGTTCAGACTTTGTCAATTATGCCTATCCCATATACTTTAACATAAAAAATAGCAGCTTTTTATTTACAAGCGGGGCTTTTTTGTATATAATATCATGGCAAAAATATGTGTTGATACAATTTCACACTTGTTACGATAAATAATATTTGAGAAGAGGAATCCAACGCCATGGCAATGATCGAATTTGATGAATACAAAGTAAAGCTCAACGCCCTCCACCCCACCCTCAAGGATCTTGAGGCCGCTCTGAAGCTGGATGAATCCAGAGAAGAACTGGCCGCTCTCCGCAAGGAAAGCGAGCGCCACGGTTTCTGGAACGACGTAAAGGCCGCCCAGAAAAACCAGCAGCGGAGTAAGCAGCTGGAAAACAAGATTGCCGGTTATTCCAAGCTCGAAACCGCATGGGAGGACCTCTACACCATCTGCGAAATGGCCATTGAAGAGGACGACGACTCCATGCTCGACGAGCTGGTGGCAGGCTATGATGATTTTGAAAAGAAGCTGGAGCAGACCCGTCTCCAGACCCTTCTCAGCGGCGAGTATGACTCCAACAACGCCATTTTGTCCATCCATCCCGGTGCAGGCGGCACCGAGGCTCAGGACTGAGCAAGCATGCTCTACCGTATGTACACCCGCTGGACCGAGCGTCAGGGCTATAAATACACCCTTCTCGACTGGCAGGACGGCGAAGAAGCCGGCATAAAGAGCGCCACCATCCGCATTGAGGGCGAAAACGCATACGGCTTCCTCAAGAGCGAAAGCGGCGTTCATCGCCTCGTCCGCGTCTCTCCCTTTGACGCTTCCGGCCGCCGCCAGACCAGTTTTGCAGCCGTTGAAGTCATGCCCGAGATGGACGACAACAACGACATCGAAATCCGCGAGGAAGACATCGAAATGCAGGTTTTCCGCTCCTCCGGTGCAGGCGGTCAGAAGGTCAACAAGACTTCCTCTGCTGTCCGTCTTATCCACAAGCCCACCGGCATCGTTGTCTCCTGCCAGGTTGAGCGCAGCCAGTTCGAGAACCGCGACGCCTGCATGACCATGCTCAAGGCTCGCCTTGCAGAAATCAAGGAGCGCGAGCATCTTGAAAAAATCAGCGACATCAAGGGCGTTCAGATGAAGATTGACTTCGGCTCCGCCATCCGTTCCTATGTTTTCATGCCCTACACTCTTGCAAAGGACACCCGCACCGGTTTTGAAAACGGCAACATCGGCGCTGTTATGGACGGCGATATTGACGGCTTCATCAACGCCTTCCTCAGCATGAACGCAAAGAAATAAGGAACACTATGAAAAGAAACGAGATAAAACTTATCAGCATATTGCTGGTGCTGATACTTGCGGTTTTCGGCGGCACTGCTCAGATGCGTCCCGAGGGAAGCGCTCCCTCCGTCTCCCTCCCCTCCCAGATTCAGCAGGGCGGACAGCAGAGCGAAAATCCTGAGAATCCCGAAAAACCTGAAGATCCCCAGCAGGGCGTCATTGAAGAAACTCCCGTTCCTCTAAGCGAGTTTTTCACCATTAATATGATCGGCGACTGCACCCTTGCCTCTGTCAGCTATTATCAGGGCACCGCACAGGGCTATGATACCGTTATCGGCGGAGACTGGGCCTATCCCTTCTCCCTCACCGCCGAGTATTTCGCCGATGACGATATGACCTTCGCAAATCTTGAGTGCTCCCTCACCGGCTCCGAAAACCGCACCGACAAGACCTTCACCTTCAAGTGCGATCCCGAATACGCCAATATCATGGTTGAAGGAAATGTTGAGTTTGTCACTCTGGCAAACAATCACGTCCTCGACTACGGCGAAGGCGGCTACAAAGACACCAAGAAGGCTCTTGACGATGTTGGCATTGCCTACGCAGGACGCGATGAATACGCTCTCTATGTGACCGAAAGCGGACTTCGCGTTGGTGTTTACGCCCTCTCCTTCGGCACCACCACCCAGATCAAAGAAGGCATGGCCGCCCTTAAAGAACTTAATCCCGACTTCATCATCGCCGCCATGCACTGGGGCCATGAAGGCAGCTACACCGTCAACAACGACCAGATCAAGCTGGCTCATGCCTGCATAGATGAGGGCGCGGATTTCGTTTACGGAAGCCAC
>JAZUAQ010000074.1:0-7815 GCA_045638085.1 Oscillospiraceae bacterium | reverse complement strand
GAAATGCTTCTAGCCGAAAGCATTATCCACCGCTATTACGGCGGCGCTTTTCTGCGCTGCGGAGATAGCTTTATCTGTGCAGAAAAAAGCGCAGACGCTCTTTATCTAAGAGAGATTATCGGCGAGGACACAGCCCTTGCTGCCTCTGCAGCCGCAGAGTATTTTACGGCAAAGGATATATATCTCCCCTGCCCCTCGGCAGACGGAATTCCCCTTATGGTCATTCCTCCGTTTTCTCAGGAAAATATTTCCGCAATTCCCCTTATGCCCTTCACATTTGATTGACATAATATCTTTTTGAGACATGGGAACATAGGTACAAAACCCGATATTTTACATAAAAATTCCTACATAAAGCGCGAAATACTGTTTTCTGCAAGATTTACATAATTATTTTTTATAAAAATTTTTAAATTTAATATTTATGTAACATTTTCTATATTTATTTTGTAACATTTAGCCTTTAATATAATACTTGCAAGAGACAGTTTCATCTTTTTCATTTTGTCCTCATCCCATAAATAATAAGCTCAACGGAATGTCGCACCGTTGAGCTTATTAATTTTTTGTCGAAAAAATGCATTTATTCGTTGCACAGTAATACCGGAAATATTATAATCAGATAAACTGCAGCATATAATATTCGCAGTCTTTTCCGGAGGTCAATGATGGATAACAATATTAAGGCCCTTCTTGAGATGGGA
This sequence comes from Oscillospiraceae bacterium, assembly GCA_045638085.1. Lineage (GTDB taxonomy): Bacteria > Bacillota > Clostridia > Oscillospirales > Oscillospiraceae > SIG459. The sequence goes on along the minus strand of JAZUAQ010000074.1, from coordinate 7,111 downwards.
CGCTCGGCTGTAATCGCAATAGAAAACATGCGAATTATCCATATGAACAGCTCTGCAATTGCTCTTTTAGGCGGCAACTACATCGGCAAAAGCCCCGTGGATCTTCTGCCCGACCATCTTATTGTCGGCTCCACGGAATGCTATACATCCGGTGCCACCGTAAGAGATTGCCGCTGCTCCGCGCAGGTTAAAATTATTGAAGGCATAAGATACATCTCTCTTGAGGAGGAAAAGACCGAAAGTTCTTCCTCCGGCATTCTCAGCAAGTCCATGCTTTCCGACATGCTCTCCACCCTTTTCAATATCGGTCTGGCAATTGACCGCGTTGGTAAATCCGAGCTGCCCATGACAAAGCGTCAGGCAGATTATTTCGCAATTTTGAACCACAACTATTTCTATCTCCGCCACGCTCTTTCAAACCTCAGCACAAGCATCTCCCTGAGAGAGGGTACTCTCCCCTACAGTTTCTCTGTTATAGACCTTGCGCAGATTTGCTCCGACATTGTTTCAACGGTTTCTCATATGTGTGCGGGAAAAGGCATAAATATCGAGTTTTCCAGCCGCCACGGCGAGGTTTTGGCATATGCGGACGAAGAGAAGGTTGAGCGCATCATCCTGAATCTTCTCAGCAATTCCATTGCCCATACGCCAAGCGGAGGAAAAATTACCATCGGTCTTGAAAAAACAAGCGACAACGCATATATTTCCGTCAAGGACACAGGCCGCGGCATCCCTGCCCACACTATGTCCCGAGTTTTCACCGCATATGAACGAAAACCGGACCTCTCCTCCCCCGATACCTTCAAGGGCGGTCTGGGTCTCGGCGTTGCAAGGGGTCTTGCCGAAGGTCATGGGGGCGCACTTATTATAGAAAGCCGCGAGGGCGAAGGCTGCTCCGTACGCTTTATGCTTCCCCTCAATACCCGCAAAATCACATTTTTCGCATCTCCCGAAATACATTATGTAAACTCAGGTATGAGTCTCATCCTCACCGAGCTATCCACCGTTCTCAGCAGCGAATGCTACTGCGAAAAGTTTCTTGATTAAAAATTAAGCAGGCGCTCTTTCCATAAAAAGAGCGCCTGTTTTTTATTCTATTCCAAAAAATCTCTTTCCGTTTTCCAAGGTGATGCGCGCGACATCTTCGCTTGCAATGCCCTTGATTTCGGCAATCTTGTCCACAACAAAACAGAGTTCTCTGCTGTCATTGCGCTTGCCTCTGTGAGGCACGGGAGCAAGATAGGGGCTATCTGTTTCTATCATGATTCTGTCCATAGGGCATATCTCTATTGTTTCAAGAGCCTTGCGGGCATTTTTGAAGGTTATTGCGCCCGTAAAAGAAAGATACCAGCCCATATCAAGTATCTGGCGCGCCATTTCCGCGCTGCCGCTGTAGCAATGGAAAACGCCCTTCACATCGGGATACTCGCGGATTATTTCCATGCACTCGCCGTGGGCATCTCTGTCGTGGATTATAACGGGCATATTAAGCTCGCGGGCAAGCTCCATCTGGCTGCGGAAAACTTCTCTCTGGCGCTCTCTGGGGGAAAAATCATAGTAGTAATCAAGACCAATTTCACCAATGGCTTTCACCTTGGGGTTTTGGCACCACTGCCTTATAAGATTTCCGCTCTCATCATCATAGTTTTCAGCCTCATGAGGATGCCAGCCCACGGCGGCATAAACATGGGAATAAGCCTGCGCATATTCAACTGCATTCGCGCTTGACACTGCATCGCAGCCGGGATTGAGCACAAGGTCAACTCCCTCCTCGGGAAATGAGGCCAGAAGATCATGGCGGTCGGGGTCAAAACGTTCATCGTCATAATGGGCGTGGGTATCAAAGTACATAATTTTCTCCTATTTTAAACACATGTGGTAACTGCTGATCTGTATTTTGTCTTATTTGTGCGCAAAGTGGGGATTCGCCTTTTATCTTTGCATATCTGCCCACTTATGCTATAATGATTTTATAATAACGAAAGGTCAAAATCTTTATGACTGATATCGGCAAAGCGAAGGATCTTCGCTCTCTTGTTACAAATATATATATTAGCATAATGCTTTTGCTTTTTCCACTGTTTACGGGATTTTCAGGCTACTCCAACATAACTTTTTCAAAGTTTATGTTTTTCCTTGTCTGCACAGGAGTCTGGATAATCGCCCTTGCTGCAGTTTTCATTGTGGAGAAAAAAGCCCTTCCCCGCTTTGCTCTTCATCATTGGGCAGCAATTGCATTTGCTTTTGCCTGCATTTTATCCTTCATTCTCTCTCCTTACAAGGACAAAAGCCTTATAGGTGCAAGCCGCTATGACGGCCTTGTCACCCATCTTCTATACGTCCTGATTTTCCTTGGTATATCCTTTTTCGGAAAAGCCAGAGCTTATCATTATATCTCCCTTGCCCTCTCAGTTTTCGTATGCTCCATCGTTGCCATCTTCCAGCTTTTCAACATAAATATTTTCTCCCTCTTCCCCAATGATCTAAGCTTTTATGATTGGGGCATAAAATATTCCAGCGCCTTTCTCGGCACTATAGGAAATACAAATGTTCTCTCTGCGTTTTTCTGCCTTGCCCTGCCCGCGCTGTTTATCATGCCCATACTGAGCAAAAGAAAGCTTTACCGCCTTGGAATTATCGCATTGCTCCCCGCGGTCTTTGTTTTGCTTCGCGCTCGGGTTGCAGGAGGCTTTGTGGGGCTTGGCATATGTGCACTGGTGGCCATTCCCTTCGTTCTGACGGATATGAAAAGACTTCGCCGCGCCCTTTTCGCTGCAGCGCCTTTGCTTATCGCCGTTTCCCTTGCTCTTGCTTTCCGCCCTGAGTATTCTTCACCTGATTTTGCATTTTCCTTCCGTTTTGCTGCCCTTCCCCTTCTCGCTCTTTGCGCGGCAGCGCTGCTGATAATAATCGGCATTATTATCGGGAAACTAAACGGCACTACCCCCTCCCCAAAGGCAATGCGGACATTTTTCATAATCATATGCCTGCTTGCAATTATTATCGGACTTCTTTTCGTTTATTTCTTCTCACCGGCAGAAGGCACGCTCTATGAGTTTTCCCAGATGCTCCACGGAAATATTGACGATAGCTTTGGCTCATCCCGCATAAAAATATGGCGGGGCTGTCTTGATCTTTTCAAGGAGCGGCCACTTTTCGGCAGCGGCCCCGACACTCTTGCCCTTCGCGTGGATATTCATTTCTCCCGCTTTGTTCCCGAAACAGGAAAGCTTTTGCAGACAAGCGTTGATAATGCCCACAACGAATATATCGGTCATCTCGTAAACATCGGAATTTTCGGCCTGGCGGCTTATCTTTTCCTGCTTGCGCTTGGGCTTATCCGCCTATTCAAAACCCACTCAAAGCCCCAAATTTGCGTCATAGGCCTTGCCTGCCTTTGCTACTGCATACAAAGCTTTTTTGCGCTGGGTCTCCCCCTTGTTTCTCCCCTTTTCTGGATCTCCCTCGCCCTGCTTTTCTCCGAGCGCAATGCTCAAGGTTCTTGTATTATGTAAACTCATATGTAAAACAGTACCTATGATATAATTCATTCGGAAAACTTGAATTTGAGGTAATATCTATGCGTGTTTTTTCAAAGAACAAAATTATGGATTTTGCTGTCATTGGTTATCAATTCCCTGATCATATTGTATCAGGTGAAAGTTATGACCATGATGCAAATTGGTTGATTTGTGAAATAAAATATGCAGAAGATGATTGTAACCACGTATATACAGATGCGTGTCTATTGACTTATGAACTCCAAGAGCTTACTAAGGCTATGCAGAAAATACTAAACAAGGAAGAGGATGCCTATATTTCTGAATTTTTAGAACCGAATCTGCAAATTGCAATTGCAAGAGTGGAAGAAAAAGTGGTGTTTACGATTCGATATGTGTATGATATAACGGATAAAAGATGGAATAAAAGAATCGTTTCCTCAGTGATGGACGCAGAAATGGCCCAGCAAGCATTTCATGAATTAACAAAATTTCAGAAAGCATATCCTGAACGATAAATTCCAATTTACCTAATAATTAACCGCAGCACCCATTGTAGGTGCTGCGGTTATTTTTGTGGAATTACGGCGGGAGCGAGCCCCCGCCCTACAACATATTTTGAGTTTATGAAGGAAGTCTGTCTCTGCGGTATTGCCGCTCTCCCTTTGCAAAGAGCAGGTAAGCATAGGCCATAAGCACCTGCACCACGCTGGCAAGGGGAAGGGACATACCGATATGATAAAGGGTGGCTCCGGGTATTGTGCTGAACAAATACACCAAAGGCAGACGGACAATAACAGCGCTGACGATGTTGACAAGCAAGGTATATCGGGTATGCCCCATGCCGTTTATGTAGCCTAGCAGCGGGAAAGCAAAGGCAAAGAGCAAGAAGTCGAACTTAAAGAAAGTCATATACTCAACGCCTGCGGCTATGACCTGCTTATCGGGAGTGAATACGGATATGACCGTTGCAGGGATAATGGCCATAATAATCCAGAGAAGAACTCCTATTCCGCCGGAAACGAGCACACCTACGCGCATGCACTTATGGCTGCGGTCAGGTCTTCCCGCGCCCTGATTCTGAGCAACCATTGCAGCAACAGATCCAAAGAATGCGCCTGCGGGGATAACTGCCATACCGAAAATTCTGTCAGCAACACCCGCGGCAGCGGTGGAGACATAGCCAAGCTTGTTGACAACGGATTCAAGCACGATGAACGAAAGATTGACAAGCAGTTCCTGACCTGCGGCGGGAAGACCCAGCCCCATTATACGGGTAGCTCTTTCCTTATGAATACGGAAGCTGGAGGGGCGAAAATCGAAGGGGAAATTCTTGCTGCGCTTGATATAAATATAGCCGATAAGAACACTGACAGCCTGGCTGACGGTGGTTGCAAGAGCAGCGCCCGCAGCGCCCATATCCAGCACCGCAACGCACAAGATATCGCCGATAATATTGAGACCGCAGGAAATTCCAACGAATATCATTGGCGTTTTGCTCTCGCCTATGCCGCGATAAACGCTGGCGATTGCATTATAAAAACCGGAGAAAACCATGCCCACGAGGCAGATGGTCACATAGGCCTTAGCACCGGAAAAAGCTTCCTCGGGAGTGTTTATAAGCAGCAGCAGAGGCTCACGCAGGAACATAAGCACAACCATTATGATAATAGCTGCCAGGGGCAGAATGCAGAAAACGGTGGATACTGTTTCCCGCAGCTCCTTCTCCTTTTTAGCGCCTGCAAAGTTGCCCACAATGACAGTGCCGCCTGTTGCCAGACCCATAAGAATGAAGTTTATCATCATCATGGTCATAGCGCCTATGCTGACTGCGCTGAGCTCCATGGAGGAGGCAAAGCGTCCCACAATGAACATATCCACAATACCGTAGAGGGTGTTCAGCAGATTGGCTATAAGATAAGGGGTGGCGAAGCGCAAAAGTGTCTTCGCGACAGGACCCCGTGTCAGGTCGTTACCCATTTTCATTTGTCTTATTTTCCTTTCGTTCTTATATACGGAGTTGGCGCCCAGCCTTCAAGAGGAAGGCGCTGCATAGAGCCAAAAACCTTGCTGCGAAGGTCGGGGAAATCTTTTTCAAGATTGCGGATAAGCTGCTTTATCTCATATCTCTTGCTGCCCGTATCCGCAGGGCAGGGATTTTCAACAATAGGAAGCTCAAGGGCAGCCGCCACAGCAGCCACCTTGTCCTCAGTGGCATAGATCATAGGCCGAATCTGCCATATATCGGCGCGGGACATATATGTCACGGGTTTGAAGCAGCTTATGCGCCCTTCAAACATAAGGCTCATCATAAAGGTCTCAACCGCGTCATCAAAATGATGGCCCAGCGCAAGCTTATTGCAGCGATACTCCTTCATTGCGTTGTTTATTGCGCCGCGACGCATCTTGCTGCAAAGAGAGCAGGGATTTTCCTCCTGACGAACATCAAAGACAACTTCCTTTATGTCAGTCTTAATGCGGACATACTCAACCCCAATTTCATCACACATCTTCTGAACGCAGTCAAAGTCCATTCCCTCAAAGCCCATCTCAATGGTAAGGGCAATAAGTTCAAAGGGTTTGGGATAGTAAATCTGCAGATGTCTGAGGGCGCGGAGGAGCAGCATACTGTCCTTTCCGCCCGATACACCAACGGCAATCCGGTCGCCCGCTTCTATCATAGAGTACTCGTCCACACCCTTGCGGACTATACTGGTAAATCTGTTCAATAAATCACTCATAATTTTGTAAGCCTCATAGAAAATTTTTAAAAAATCGAAATTGAGTATTCGGGAGTAAAACGGAGAAAAACGGCGTAAAACGGAGTTCGTAATATTCTAAATTAATTTATCGAAAATATGTGTTGACAAGGAAATTTGCATGTGTTATAAAGATTAAGCGCGCTTACGGTCATTAGTATTGTAATGTAGCGCATTTCAATTGTCAAAAAATTTTTTATACATTATTAATGGAGGAATCTCAAATGTCCACTACTCTGGCCAAGAAGGAGACCATTGAACGCAAGTGGTACGTCCTTGACGCAGCCGGTAAGCCCCTTGGCAAGACCGCTGCACTCGCCGCTGATCTTTTGCGCGGCAAACTGAAGACCGATTACACTCCACATGTTGACTGTGGTGACTATGTCATCATCATCAACGCCCAAGATGCCGTTCTCACTGGCAAAAAGTTGGAGCAGAAGTACTATCGTACTCACTCCGGCTATCCCGGCGGACTGAAGGAGACCCAGTACAAGCACCTCATGGCCAACAAGCCCGAGCTTGCGATGCGTCTTGCCGTCCGCGGCATGCTGCAGAAGAACACCATCGCCGACTGGCAGCTCAAGCGTCTGCGCGTCTTCCGCGGGCCCGAGCATGACCACGCCGCACAGAAGCCCGAAGTCTGGGATCGCTGAGAAGGAGGTAAACGAATATGGCAACCTATAAGACCAAGAAGCCCTATATGTACGGCACCGGCCGTCGGAAGTCCTCCGTCGCCCGCGTTCACCTCATTCCCAACGGCAGCGGCACCATCCTCGTCAACGGCCGTGAGATCGACGACTACTCCGGTCTCGAGAGCCTGAAGCTGATTGTCCGCCAGCCCCTGGCTGCGAC
>JAZUAQ010000073.1:0-5888 GCA_045638085.1 Oscillospiraceae bacterium | reverse complement strand
GACCGCTTGGCCTCCGACTTTATAACCGACGCAATCTACAAGTTTCACTTTGCATTGAATACCCTTTTCTATCTCAATTTGTATAGCATCCTCCGGGATAAATTTTGGTTCTGCTGTCATAATCGACTTGCCTGAACCGCTTTGAGGAAGCTCATCTCTTGTTCTCTCCAACAAATATGGATCACTAATAGCCGGAATAACAAGTTTTTCAATGAATTTTTTTATAAAAGTCGATTTTCCGGTTCTTACAGGACCTACCACACCGATGAATATATTTCCTCCCGTTCTTGTTGAAATATCTCTGTAGATTTCTGACATACTCATACGCTTCAGCCTCCGAATAAACATTAAGATTTTTGTACAAGAGTATGCCCGTACTAAATTAAATATGCTCATAAGAAAATCCCCGCAGGCTTTCCTGCGGGGATAATGATTAAATAAATTTAATTGTTTGCTTATGAACATTGGAAACTTCGACTTCAAGCTCCGGCCATCTTTCGGCAAGCTTATCGCGAAGAACGGGAACAACGACATTTTCGGTACAGAAATGATCTGCGTCAATCAAATTAAGACCAAGTTCCTTTGCAAGAAGAAAATGATCATATTTGAGATCGGAAGTAACATAAGTGTCACATCCGATCTCAAGAGCCTTGAGCATATCACCAGCGCCCGCACCGCCGCAGCAAGCTATTTTATAAACTTTCTTGCCTCCGCTTACATATCTGAGACCATTAGCAGAAAGATTTACCTTTATCGCACTTAAATACTCATCTAAACCAACAGCTTCCTCAAGACAACCAAAGCGGCTAATGCCATAGGGAGCGCCGTAAGGGTGGTTTCCATGAGGACACAAAAGCTCAGGAGTTTTAACGCCAAGAGCCGTCATAAGTGCGTCATTAACGCCGCCTTCGGCAGAATCCATGTTGGTATGAAGGCATATGGCAGAGATTCCGTTTTGAATCATTCTTATGACTTTGCGGCCTTTAACGTCATCGATAGTAATCCTTTTAAGCGCTTCGAAAATAATTGGGTGATGTGAAATTATAAGATCAGCACCAAAGGTTATAGCTTCGTCTATCACTTCGTCGGTGATATCCAGAGCAACAAGCACTTTTCTAACCTCATTATCAGGAAAACCAACAAGAATTCCAATGTTATCAAAATCGAATTGCATATAAAAAGGTGCAATTTCATCGTAAAAATCTCTGATTTCCTTAACTTTTACCATTACTTGCGTCCTCCTTAATTTTCTTCAGATTATTGATAAGGTCCTTTTTGGAATCAAGCTCTATCTCACTCACATTGACACCCTTCTCCATTCCCTTCAATATCTTCAGTTCACGCTTGATAAGTTCATCAATATAAGAAGTCAGGAGAGGGTCTCGCTTTTCGATAAGCTGATAATCCAAAATCTCGGAAAACTTTTCGCTCTCTTCCCTGCCGCCAATCACAACCCAAACAAGATAAATTCTGCCTGTATCATAGACAAGTTCAGCGTCTAATATTCTATATTGGTTTTCAAAAAGCCATTTTCTCAGTTCAGGTAATTTGGACTGAGGCTGAATAATAAGTCTTTTATCTCTTGTCCAGGGAGCAGCTTCCAGTATGTTGATAATCGTCTCTCCGCCCATACCTGCAATAATTGCAGTGTCGAACTCATCAGAAGTATAGTTATCAAGCCCACTACAGAGTCTAAAGTCTATCTTATCGTCAACACACGCATTTTGGGCTGTTCTAACAGCCGTTTGAAGGGGCCCCACTTTAATATCGGAAGCTATAACAGTGGCGCATATGCCATTTTGAATAAGCCAAACAGGAATATAGCCGTGGTCGGTACCTACGTCCGCAACTCTCTCTCCGATATTAATTTTTTCAGCCATGCAAAGCAGTCTCTTTGAAAGGTTAATATTCAAGCAAAACACCTCATAGGCTAAGCGGCGGAGGCATTACCTCCGCCGCAGCATTTTAGTTTTTTATATCACTTAGAGAGAAGCGATGAACTCGTTGAGCTTCTTGACGAAAAGATCTGCATCAACGCCATGTGCAGCGCAAGCCTGAGCAACGTTTTCACCGGAAGCCATAGCGCAACCCATGCAGTGCATACCAATGCTTCTGAAAAGGGGCTGGGTTTCGGGAGCGTTCATCATGATATCAGCAATAATGGTCTCTTTGGTAATCTCAAACATCTGCTTAACCTCCATATTTAATGACTTTATTATTATACCTAAAAAACAATAAATTTCAACATAAATTTATATCCATGCCCATTTAGCTGGGCAAAATACAAAAAGGTGCGTTAAATACGCACCTTTTTGTATATAAGACTTTCTGAATTACTCAGCAGCCTTCATCTTTGCAAAGCAATCGCTGCAGTAAACAGGACGATCCTCTCTGGGCTGGAAAGGCACCTTTGCCTCGCCGCCGCATGCTACGCAGGTAGCGGTGAAGAACTCACGGGGAGCGCGAGTAGCGTTCTTGCGAGCGTCACGGCAAGCCTTGCAGCGCTGGGGCTCATTCTGGAAGCCGCGCTCTGCGTAAAATTCCTGTTCGCCGGCGGAGAAAATAAATTCGGCACCGCACTCTTTGCAAACTAAAGTCTTGTCTTCGTACATTTTGAATCCTCTCTTTTAGCTAGTGATTTGCCCTTATGGGCTGATATTTGCGTCAGCATTCAGCTGAGATCGCCAAGGTTAAGGTACCGCGCCAGTTTATTCCTGATGCGCTGCACGGCATTATCCACGGATTTCTGCGTTTTACCACAGGTATCCGCTATCTCTGAGTAGGACAGACCATCGAGATAAAGTTCAAGAACTTTTATCTCAAAGCGAGATAAATACCGCGAAAAGGTTGAAATAAAGTCATTTTTGCTCTCTCTGGCAAGAACCTGTTCCTCAGGGGATCGGCTAAAGGCTTCAACGCTGCAAGCCGCAAGGTTTCGGGATTCTTCAGAGAGTATCTCTTCAAGCGATACTCCGTCGTTAAGGAAAGCGTGCTTTAATCGTGATGCGCTTTTTACGGCGCTGAGAAGTCTGCGTTTAACACATATCTCCGCATAGTTCTTAAACGAAGAACCAAGCTGAGGATCATACTCTCGAATCGCAGAAAGAAGACCCATCATCCCCTCCTGAATAAGATCCTCACTATCGCCTCCCGCCAGGAAATAAGGTCTGGAGCAGATCCTTACAAGGCGAAGATAGCGAATAGCAAGCTCATTTTCGGCGGTTCTGTCACCCTGCGCAGCAAGGTTTTGAAGCTTCGTATCCGACAATTCATTATAGTCATTCAAATGCATACTTCCATTCATCACAAAGGAATTATAGTCGCAGTTTATAAAAAAGTCAAGAAAAACACCTTTAATTATTGTATAAAAGTGAAAAATTGACTTAAATTACAGCCGAAAATTATAATTCCATTTGGCTTTGTCCGAGAAATTCAATATTAAGATGCTCGTAAGCTTTTCTGGTTACGCATCTGCCTCTGGGAGTGCGTGTAAGGAAGCCCTGCTGAAGCAGATAAGGCTCATAAACATCTTCAAGAGTAATTGCTTCCTCGTTAATTGTTGCTGCAAGAGTTTCAAGACCTACAGGACCGCCGCCGTAAAATTCGATGATGCTGCGGATCATGCGTCTGTCAAGAGAATCAAGACCCATGTGGTCAACCTCAAGGCGAGTCAATGCCTCGTCAGCAACCGCCTTGGTAATAACACCGCCAGCGCGTACCTGTGCAAAATCGCGGACTCTTCTCAGCATTCTGTTGGCAATTCTAGGTGTTCCTCTGCTTCGCTTTGCAATTTCTGCGGCTCCATCAGGCTCAATATCGATACCAAGAATACCTGCGCTACGCTCAACTATTAGCTGAAGCTCTTCAGGGGTATAAAGTTCAAGCCGAAGAGAGACGCCGAATCGGTCTCTGAGAGGAGCGGTAAGCTGTCCGGAGCGGGTTGTAGCACCGATAAGGGTAAACTTGGGAAGGTCAAGGCGAATGGAATTGGCGGAAGGACCTTTGCCGATAATAATATCAATTGCATAGTCCTCCATAGCGGGATAGAGAATCTCTTCCACCGCTCTGTTAAGACGATGAATCTCATCAACAAAAAGAATATCATTTTCCTGAAGATTTGTGAGAAGAGCAGCAAGATCTCCAGCCTTTTCAATGGTCGGACCGGATGTAATACGCATATTCACGCCCATTTCATTAGCGATTACAGATGCCATGGTGGTTTTACCAAGTCCCGGAGGTCCAGCGAGAAGCACATGGTCAAGAGGTTCTCCACGCATTTTTGCAGCCTGAATAAAGACGCTCAGGTTATCCTTTGCCTTTTCCTGGCCGATATATTCGTTCAGATATCTGGGACGCAGAGACACTTCTCCGCTATCTTCGGGCAGAATCGTTGTTGAGGTTAGTGCCTGCTCAAAACTATCGTCTGAAAAACTAATACTCATTATTCTCCACCGCCTTTACTTTATCATCTGTTTAAGCGCTGCCTTGATTATTTGTTCAAGACTGAGATTTTCAACATCCACCTTTTTCAGAGCAGCAGCGATTTCGGAGGATGAATAACCCAAAACCATGAGTGCAGCACTTGCATCGCTGATTTTGGTATTTCCGGAGGCGGAAACCGTATTGAAAGCCGGAACATCCTCAAAGGAAATTTCAGCAGTCTCTTTGGCAAGCTTATCTTTAAGCTCAAGAATAATACGTTGAGCTATTTTCTTGCCAATACCGGGCGCTGCAGTCAAAGCCTTCTCATTGCCGGAAACAATGCTCATAACAAGGTTTTCAGGTGCAGAGGAAGATAGAATTGCAATTGCAGCCTTGGGTCCTACTCCGGAAACTCCTATAAGCATTTCAAAGCAATGCTTTTCACTTTTGGATGCAAAGCCGTATATATCCATACAATCCTCACGAATATATACAAAGGTATAAAGTTTAGCCTTTTCTCCAGTCTTGAGCTGAGATGCAGTGTAAGCGGATGTATTAATGGCAAAACCAACGCCTCCGCAATCAATAACAGCAAGATTGGGAAGGAGCTCGGCAACAGTACCGTTTATGTAGTGGAACATGGATCAAACCTCGCATTTTGTGAAAGTAGTGAAGTGGCGCTTCGCGCATGGCAAATGGCGAGCGCAACCGCGTCAGCTGCGTCATCGGGCTTGGGCGGATTTTTCATATTCAGGATTCTCTTGACCATATCAATAACCTGTCTTTTATCTGCTCTTCCGTAGCCTACAACCGCCTGCTTGACTTGAAGCGGAGTATATTCAAAAATAGGAATTCCCGCCTTGTATGCGGCGAGAAGTATAACACCTCTGCCGTGGGCAACAGCAATTCCTGTAGTAATGTTGGTGTTAAAAAACAGTTCCTCAATGCAGACTACATCAGGATGAAAGGTATCAAAAAGCTGATTTAAGTCATTATAAATAAGGTCAAGTCGCGATGATAAGCTTGTTTTAGCAGGGGTGCTGATTATGCCGCAGGATACATAATTAAGCTTTCCTTTTTCGGAATCCACAACGCCAAAACGAACCGTTGCGATACCGGGGTCAATACCAAGAATACGCATAAAGCACACCTCCTCAGGTCTATATTGCTGATGCTATACTATTTTAACACAGTATATATTTACGCGCAATAAAAAAAGCCGCCCTTCATAATCGAAAGGCGGCATATGGACCAATTAAATAATTTATGCTCTGGGATGAGCCTTGTTATAAACATCCTTAAGCTGTTTTTTAACAAGCTGAGAATAAATCTGAGTGGAGCTTATGTCAGCGTGACCAAGCATCTCCTGGATGGATCGCAAATCCGCACCGTTCTCAAGAAGATGAGCGGCAAAAGAATGGCGAAGAGTATGAGGAGTTATGGTCTTTTCAATACCTGCCTTAAGC
>JAZUAQ010000072.1:0-9425 GCA_045638085.1 Oscillospiraceae bacterium | reverse complement strand
CGGGTCTGCAATCCATTCCTTCCGATTATATCGAGGCTGCCCGGATCGACGGCGCCAATGCCCGCCAGATCCTCTTCCAGGTAAAGATCCCCAATGTTATGCCCTCCATCACCATCTGCATGTTCCTGACCCTTACCAACTCCTTCAAGCTCTTCGACCAGAACCTGGCTCTCACCGGCGGCGACCCCAACCATGCCACCGAAATGCTGGCTCTGAATATCTATAACAACTTCTATGCTCGCTCCGGACCCGCATGGAAGGGCATAGGTCAGGCAAAGGCTGTTGTGTTCTGCATAATGGTCATCGTAATTTCCCTTATCCAGCTTAAAGCAACCCGTTCCAAGGAGGTGCAGCAGTAATGTTGAAAAGACACAGTGTCGGCAATACCATTCTCTCTGTTTTCCTTGCAATCCTCTGTGCTGCATGGGTTTATCCCGTTGTGATGATCCTTCTCAACTCTCTGAAGAAGGAAAACGCAATTTCCACCAACACCGCCTTCAAGCTTCCCGTTGCGGAAACTTTCGCAGGCTTTGAGAACTATCTCAACGCTGTTGGCTCCAAGGGCTTTGTTGAGGCGTTTTTCACCAGCGTCCTCATCACCGTAACCTCCGTTGTGGCAATTCTTCTTTTCTGCTCCATGTGCGCATGGTATATAACCCGCGTGCAGACCAGAATAACCAAGCTCATGTATTTCCTTTTCGTCTTCTCCATGGTCGTGCCTTTCCAGATGCTGATGTTCACTCTGGCAGCCACCTCCGATATGCTTAACCTGAACACTCCCTGGAACATCTGGATCATCTATCTGGGCTTCGGCGCAGGTCTGGCGGTCTTCATGTTCACGGGCTTTATGAAGTCCATTCCCCTGGAGATTGAGGAAGCTGCTATGATCGATGGCTGCAGCCCCTTCAAAACCTTCTTCCACATTGTTCTCCCCATCCTGAAGCCCACCATGATATCTGTTGGCATTCTGGAAACCATGTGGGTATGGAATGACTACCTCCTGCCCTATCTGGTGCTGGACCGCAAACAGTATACAACCGTTCCCATCCTTATCCAGTACTTCAAGGGAAGCTTCGGGCGCGTAGAAATGGGTCCCATGATGGCCTGCATTATGCTCACTGTCCTGCCCATTATCATTATCTACCTGATTTGCCAGAAGCATATAATCAAGGGCGTTGTAGCAGGCGCCGTCAAGGGTTGATTCCCGCCGTATAAAAAGCAAAATCCCCTGCCTTCGGGCAGGGGATTTATTTTTGTGTCGACTAATCGGGCGAAGCTTGCTATAATACCTTTATAATTTCCGAAAGGAGGCGAAGCTATGCCCGCAAAAGAGAATAAAGTTCCCTGCGCCATTGCAATGCTGGCCCATGTGGACGCCGGAAAAACCACCCTCAGCGAGGCAGTGCTTTACTCCGCGGGAAAAATAAAAAGCCCCGGAAGGGTTGACCACGGCAACACAGCCATGGATACCCATGCCCTTGAACGGGAAAGGGGAATCACCATTTTCTCCAGCCAGTCATCCTTCCGCAGGGGAGACAGAGAGTTTTTCCTGCTGGATACCCCGGGACATGTGGATTTTTCCGCTGAAATGGAGAGAACTCTGCAGGTGCTGGATTGCGCTGTCCTTGTAATCAGCGGTACAGACGGTGTGCAGGCTCATACGGAAACTCTTTGGAGACTTATCCGCAGCTATGCTCTGCCTTGCTTCATCTTTGTCACAAAGATGGATCTTGCGGGAGCGAAGCGCAGCGCCGTTATGGATGATCTGCGCACTCATCTTGGGGATAAGTGCATGGACTTCACCGTGCTGCCCGATGGGGAAGAGCTTGCAATGTGCAGCGAAGCGCTCCTTGAAAAATATATGGAAAGCGGCTGTGTGACGGAGGAGGATATAAGGCAGCTTGTTGCCTCTGCCGCTCTTGTGCCCTGCTTTTTTGGATCGGGTCTGCGCCATAACGGCATAGAGGAATTTTTGAATGCCCTTGAAAAATATGCGCCCCGCAAAAACTATGGCAGCGAGTTCGGTGCAAGAGTTTTCAAGATAAGCCGTGATGGGCAGGGCAACCGCATCAGCTTCCTGAAGGTTACGGGAGGAGAGCTGAAAGTGCGAAGTTCTCTCCGTTATCGGGTTAAGGGCGAGGAAGTTGAAGAGAAGATAAATCAGATTCGCCTTTATTCGGGAGCTAAATATGAAAGCTGCGATAGTGTGGCTGCAGGCGGAGTCTGCGCCGTGCTGGGTCTGAGCAAAAGCTTCCCGGGAATGGGTCTGGGAGCGGAAAAAGGCGAGGTGCAGCCCCTTCTCACCCCTGTGCTCAGCTATCAGCTTCGTCTAAGTGCGGGAACTGATCCCATGCTTGCCCTTCCAAAGCTGAAGCAGCTGGAGGAGGAAGACCCCCTTCTGCGCCTGCGTTGGGACAGCCGCAACAGAGAAATTTATGTTGAGCTTATGGGCGAGATGCAGACGGAGATACTGAAAAGTCTGATCCTTGAACGTTTCGATATGGCGGTGGAGCTTTCCGAAGGCCGCATTATGTATAAAGAGACCATTGCCTCTCCCGTGGAAGGGGTGGGTCATTTTGAACCTCTGCGCCACTACGCCGAGTGCCATCTGGCTCTTGAGCCTTTGCCCGAGGGAGCGGGACTGCAGTTTGCCTCTGCCTGCCATCAGGATGTGCTGGATGTTAACTGGCAAAGGCTTATCCTCACCCATCTTGAGGAAAAGCAGCATCTGGGTGTGCTGACCGGCTCACCCATAACGGATATGAAGATAACCCTCATTGCAGGTCGCGCCCACCTTAAGCACACCGAGGGCGGCGACTTCCGCCAGGCCACCTATCGTGCCGTCCGTCAGGGACTTATGAGCGCTGAAAGTGTGCTTCTGGAGCCTTGGTATGCTTTCCGCATAGAGCTGCCCGCTGCCCACATAGGCAGAGCCATAAGCGATGTCCGCGCCATGCATGGCAACTTTGAATCTCCCACCGACAGCGGAGAGATGATGGTGCTGGAGGGCAGCGCCCCCGTTGCTACCATAAGAGGCTACGCCGCAACTCTCGCCGCCTATACAGGCGGCCGAGGAAGACTTTCCTGCCGTTTGGAGGGTTATAAACCCTGCCATAACAGCGCCGAGGTTATTGAGCAGATTGCCTATGAGCCCGAAGCCGACACGGAAAACACTCCCGACTCCGTTTTCTGTGCCCACGGCGCTGGATTCAATGTGAAGTGGAACGAAGTGCGCGAGCATATGCATATCGATACGGGATTTGGCAAAGCGGAAGCTCAGGCGGAAGTTCGTCCCAGAGTCAATATGCGCAATCTGAGCATAGACGATAAGGAGTTGGAGGCAATTATGGTCCGCGAGTTCGGACCTATTCGCCGCCCCCAGTATTCTGCTGCGAAAAGCAGTGGCAGTGCCTCAGCACCCAAAGGGGAAAGCAGCGTCAAGAAAAAGGAATTTCTCATCGTGGACGGATATAATGTCATCCACGGTTGGGATGATTTGAAGGCCTTGGCTGAGGACGATCTGGACACCGCCCGCCACCGCCTTATGGATATACTCTCCAACTATCGCGGATTTACGGCCGGCGAGCTTGTGCTGGTCTTCGATGCCTATAAAATCCGCGGCAACCCCGGCAGCAAGTTTGATTACCACAGCATACATGTGGTGTATACTGCCGATGGAGAAACTGCCGATGCATATATCGAAAAGCTGGCTCATGACATAGGCAAAAACTACTCCGTGAGAGTTATCACTTCCGATAATCTTATCCGCGTTTCCGCTATGCGCAGCGGCGTGCTGCGCACATCCGTCTCCGAGTTTGAAAACGAGGTGGATTGGGTTTATATGCAGATAAGCGAGGTTATGAAAAAGAGCGGGGTTAAAAGCCATCTCAGCTCCATCAATTTTGAAGGGGGCGGCAACAGTGTCTGATGAGCTCATTAAGCGTGCGGAGGATTTGCGAGAGCGCTGCGAGCGAAGCTGCAGCCTCACAAACAGCCTCTTTCTCACCCCCGCAGAGCAATATGCCCTCTCAAAATGGGCCTCCCGCGCTGCGGATTGCAAAATGATTTTGCGCGGCGGCATCGACAGCAGCGAGAGAAATGTTGCGTTTTTCCTGCCGTTTTATATGGAAGAGACAGATTTTGACGAGAGCGAGTATATCCGCTGCATAAAAATCAGCGCGGGCTTTGGTCAGCCCGGACATAGGGACTATATGGGTGCGGTGCTGGGATTGGGCATCAAGCGCGAGTGGCTTGGAGATATTCTCGTCAACGAAGGCACGGCCTACATCTTCTGCCTGAATACCGTGGCGGAGCATCTGCTTGCGAGCCTGGATAAGGTTGGACGCTATGGAGTCAAAACCAAGGAAATTCCCCTCTCCGAAGCTCCCGTGCCCAAAAGAGAGGTTAAGGAAGTCACTTTTTCCGTTATGAGCCTCCGCCTTGACGCGGTGGCGGCGGGCATGTTCAATCTAAGCCGCACTTCCGCAGCGGCAATGATAGCCGCAGGCGAATTGAGCCTAAACTATAGCGAATGCCTCAAGTGCGACGCCCAGATTCAGCCGGGAGATATCATCGCCCTCCGAGGACACGGCAAAGGCAGCCTTGTCTCCGTCGGCGGACAAAGCCGAAAGGGCAGAACCTTCGTAACCGCGGAGATAAGAAAATAAATATTTCCCCGATGTGATATCACATCGGGGATTTTTCTGCTAAGCCTGAGCGATATAATCCGAACCCGTTTTTGAGGACATATCCGTCGGCACTGCTGCGTTGTCGGCTTTTGAAGGGCGACAGCCCATCCGCAAGCCGCCGCCTTGCGCTGCTCTAGTATATGACCTCAAAAATCTTCGACACCACGGGAGAGGATTTTTGTGTCAGGCAAAATTGAACTATGTAGATGGGGCGTCACCCATCAAAGAATGAAATGAAGTCTGGCGCTAAAATCCGCCTCGTGGTGCGAGTTCGGATTATATCGCTCAGGCTAGGATGTAAAAAAGAATCATAAATCCGTAGTATATAGTTAAGAGGGAAAGGATGTGACTTTCGATGAACGATAGAGAAATAATAGAGCTGCTTTTTTCACGCTCGGAGGAGGCTGTGAGCGCTCTCGCGGAGAAACACGGAAAGGCCGTCGGAAAGGTGGCGGTGAACATACTTGGCAATCTGCACGATGCAGAGGAGTGCATTAATGATACATGGCTTGGAGTCTGGAATTCTATCCCGCCCCAAAGACCTGAACATCTGGGGAGCTATGTTTGCCGAGTGGCACGAAACCTCGCATTGAAGCGATACCACTCCGGAAAGGCGCTTAAAAGAAACAGTCAGTACGATATAGCTCTGGAAGAACTGGGAGAGTGCGTGGCTGCGAGAGATGATGTTGAGGCAGAATATGCGGCGCACCTGCTTTCGGAGTCTATAAACATATTTCTCGGCACTCTGAGCTATGAGGATAGGTTCGTGTTTGTTCGCCGATACTGGTATTCGGATTCCCTAATGGATATTGCTAAAATGACGGGGATGAGCTATAACAGCCTTTCCCAAAGACTCCACCGTTTGAGGGCAAGGCTGAAAAAGCATTTGGATGAGGAGGTGTGATGCTGTGAAGGAAATAATTATTTCAATGGCTATGGGTGGCATCAGCAGCAACTATGTGAACGAGGCGACCGCATTTTGTCCGCCAAATGATGCAAGAGGAAGAAAAAGACGCAGAAAAATTGCCGTGGCAGCTCTGGCGGCAGCGCTGTTAGCCGCGTTGGCCTTCACGGCTTACACCAAGGGTTTTTTCACTATTCAGGATATGGAGGTGGAGCATCCCGAGGGGTGGGGCTACGAGGCGGTGGACACATCCGGCTATGAAGGCTCGCCGCTTTATATGGCAAATGAGGAATGGGACAGATATCTGGAATTTTGTCCATGGGGAGAAAACGACCCTCAACCCGGAGCGGAAAATGATATGTACA
This sequence comes from Oscillospiraceae bacterium, assembly GCA_045638085.1. Taxonomy (GTDB): domain Bacteria; phylum Bacillota; class Clostridia; order Oscillospirales; family Oscillospiraceae; genus SIG459. Next base: position 3,468 of record JAZUAQ010000072.1, on the reverse strand, counting down.
CCGGCAACGGGGCTTATTCGGAAAAGGCACGCACCCGCCTCGATGAAATACTTTTAAAATACGGTCTAAAGATGCCGGAGTATTATGAATTTTATGATGGGCATAAGGAATTGTGCAGCCAATTGGGAATAGGAGAAATTTTTCCGGAATGCCCGGAAAAGGGTATTAACCCCGTATATGCACAGTATTATCAGGGTGGAAGCCTTCAGCTTTTTGATGTGGCGCAGATGCCAAACGGAGAGAGCTTCGGTTGTCAGATATTCCGCTATGACAGGGAATATTTTGTGAGAAGGATATCCATTGTTATCCAGTGGGATTCTATGGAACAGTGGAGCTATGTTTGCGCCGATGGCACGGAGCTTCTTGTAGGCTTGGGAGATAACAAGTCGATATTGGCAGCTGACCTTGAAAACAGCTTTGTGTTTGTCTGTCTGCAGACGGGCAGAGTGAACTTCGACCCCGAAAAAGGGAAGGACGGCACGCAGACCTTTGATAAAGCAGAGCTTGAAGAGTTTGCGGAGCTTGTTGATTTTGCCCTGATCGACAGTATTTCAGAATAAAAAAAGTTCCCCGAAACTCATCGGGGAACTTTTTTTACTTCACATATTCTTCGGGGAAAAGGTTGCCTGCGCCGAGGATGCATTCGCTGTCGAAGCAGCGCTTAACGGCGGCCATTTCGCGGACACCCTTCTCGCCGTAGAGAATGGGGAGGAATGCGGCCTTGTTCTTGCCGGTGCCGTGTTCGGCACTGACTGTGCCGCCCATTGCGACAACTTCCTTTGCCCAATCCATAAACATTGCCTTGCCCGCTGCCATGTCAGCGGCCTCACGGGGAAGCACATTCACGTGGACATGGTTGTTGCCGATGTGACCCCAGATTGCAAACTGGAAGCCCTTTGCGGCAAGGTCGGCGCGGTACATTGCGAAAACATCGCGAAGATGGGCATCGGGAACGGCCATGTCGCTGCCCACCTTGGCAATGGCCTTGTCGCTGCGCTTACGCAGGGCAATGAGAGCGTTTACGCTTTCGGGCACCTTGTGGCGCAGAACAAGAAGTCTCTCTCTGTCGGGGAGGCTGTGGGCTGCCCATGTGTTGGCGCAATCTTCTCCAACAGCATCCATGCTCTCGCCAACGAAGCTTATGGCCTTTCTTGCCACCGCCTCGTCTTCGGCGTGGATTTCAACATATATCATGCACTCATAGCCTTCAGGTACGGGGCAGCCTCCGTCATCATAGGCGCGGAGAATATCCAGCGCGTTGCAGTCGAAATATTCGATGGCTGCAAGCTCGGCGCATCGTGGACGGATAGTCTCAACAAAATCGAGAGCGGCGCTCTCCTTTTTGAAGAAGCAGTTGATGCCCCAGATAACCTTGGGTGCGGGGATAAGACAAAGCTCCAGCTCCGTCATAACGCCCAGAGTGCCGTCGGAGCCGATAAACAAATCCAGCATATCCATATTGTCATCGGCATAGTAACCGCTGGCATTTTTGCATTTGGGCATGGTGTAGGAGGGCAGGCTGCCCTTTATCTCCCGTCCGCCCAGGGTGCTGAGGGAGAAATTTCTGCCATCGGCAAAAACCTCGCCTCTGCGAAGAGCAATAATATCGCCGTCGGCAAGAGCAATGCGAAGACCGTTTATGTAGGGGCGGGTGGCGCCGTAATGATAGGTTTTAGCGCCGGAGGAGTTGCATGCGCACATGCCGCCGATGGAGGCGCTGGTTTCGGTGGGGTCGGGAGGGAAATACTGTTTGGGCATTTTGCGGAAAAGGGCATAGGCAGCGAGGGACTCTTCGTCCCAGCCTGTGGGCTTGAAATCTCCGCTTGTAATCATCTGACGCAGCACTCCGAGGCTGAGACCGGGCTGGACGCGCAGATAAACGGTGCCGTCTTCAATACGCATGCCGGTAACCTTATCCATGCGGTCAAGGCTCATAACGTGTCCGCGGTCGGGCACGCAGGCAACGGTGAGTCCCGTGCGGTTGCCCTGAACGGTCACCTTTTCGCCCTTAGCGCTGTGGTGGCGGAGAAGAGCGCAGATTTCCTCCTCGGTAGTGGGGAAGGAAATGCTGTCGGCATAGCCCACGGTTTTGGTCTCGTCGTGAAGGTAATCCCGGAATTGTTCGCTCATGGGAAGAATGAGCTTTTCGATGTTGGTCATAAAATCACTTCCCGAATAAAATAATGCTTTGATTATAGCACCTTGCAGGCAAAGTGTCTATTGTCGCTATTAAAAAATCGGAGCCGAAGCTCCGATTTTTTATCTTATGTAATTTACAAATAACTTTTTATGCATTTGCTTCTGCAGCAGCCTTCTTGGCAGCCTTCTTCTCCTCGATGCGGGACATCCAGAGAGCGGCGGTAGCATCGCCGGTGATGTTGAGAGCGGTACGGCCCATGTCGAAGATCTTGTCGACACCTGCAACGATTGCGATACCCTCAACGGGAATGCCGATGGAGGTGAGAACCATGGCCAGCATGATCATACCTGCGCCGGAGACACCTGCGGTGCCGATGGAAGCGAGGGTTGCGGTGAGAACGATCATAGCCATATCGCCGATAGAGAGGTCAACGCCGTAGCAGCAGGCGATGAAGACGGAAGCAACTGCCTGATAGATTGCGCTACCGTCCATGTTGATGGTGGCGCCGAGGGGCAGAACGAAGGAGCTGATTTCAGGCTTTGCACCAAGCTTGGTTACGCACTCGTTGGTGAGGGGCAGAGTTGCGTTGGAAGAGGTGGTGGTGAAAGCGCAGATCATAGCGGGAGCCATGCCCTTGAAGAACTTGATGGGGCTCATGCCGCTGAGGCAACGGACGGAGATGCCGTAAACAACGATGAGATGGATGACGTAGCTGATGTAAGCAACAGCGATGATGAGGAAGAGCTTGCCGACGATTTTGGGGCCGTTGGCAGCAACAACGTCAGTCATGAGGCAGAAAACACCGATGGGAGTGATCTTGATGATCATCATCATGATCTTCAGAACAACAGCGTTGACGCTCTTGATAGCGCGGCCAACCATGCTGCCTTCAGCACCTGCAGCAAGAACACCTGCACCGATGAGAAGGGAGATAACGATAACGGGCAGCATGTCGGTGGAGACCATGGGCTGGAGGAAGTTGGAGGGGAAGATGTTTACGATAACATCCATGACGGAGGGGCTTTCCTTGGCTGCATACTCAAGAGATTCGAGAGATGCATTGTCGAGGGCGGGGAAGAAGCCCTTGAAAAGGTTTACAACCACGAGACCGATAACAATGGCCAGAGCGGTGGTGAGCATGTAGTAAATAAAGGTCTTGACGCCGACACTGCCGACACGTCTGAGATCTTTGAGGTTGATTACGCCGTCAGCGATGGAGAAGATGACAACGGGAACAACAAGGCACTTGAGGAGGTTGATGTAGATGGTACCGATGGGCTTGATCCAAGTGGCGGTGAAGTCAGGGTTCTTCAGGAAGCAAAGACCAA
>JAZUAQ010000071.1:0-7293 GCA_045638085.1 Oscillospiraceae bacterium | reverse complement strand
CTCAAGCTTATGGACGAGGGTATGTTCTGCGAAAAGTGGGGCGGCCTCGACAAGATTTTTGGATAAAACATATAACAAAAAGCACGCTGATTTCCCCTGAATCGGCGTGCTTTTTTTGTTGCGGGGCAATAAAAACTATTGAAAAATCTGTTTTTATTTGAGATAATGCCCCTTGTGTATTTATTTATATTTAAGAGGTTATTAATATGGCTAAAAAACAGTCCCCCATTGTCCCCGTTGTGGCACTGCTCGTGGCACAGCTCTGCGTGGGCATTCTCTATGTATGGAGCGTTCTCAAGCCCGCCGCCATCTCCTTCTACGGCTGGGAAGACGGCGCTGTCAACCTGGTCGCCAGCTTCATGCTCTTCGCTTTCTGCGTCGGCAACCTTTTCGGCGGCGCTCTTAACGACAAAATAGGCCCCAAGAAGGTCTGCATCCTGGGCATGATTCTCTTTGGCGGCGGCATCCTCGTCAGCTCCTTCATCCCCGTCGGCGCAGGCATCATCGGTTTCTACATCTGCTACTGCATCATCGGCGGCATCGGCTGCGGCTTCACCTATGGCGCAGTTATCTCCGGCATTCAGAAGTGGTTCCCCCATCGCCGCGGCTTCGCTTCCGGCCTTGGCACCTCCACCTTCGGTCTTGCCACCGTTGTTTTCAGCCCCATCATCGGCAGAATGCTCAACGTTATGACCATTAACACCACCCTCCGCGTCCTCTCCATCGTCTTCCTTGTTGTGGGCCTCATTGCCAGCCTTTTCGTAAGACTTCCCTCTCAGGAGTATCTGGCAGCTCTGCCCGTTCCCGCACCCAAGAAGACCTCCATTGCCACCAAGGATATGGCACTCGGTCAGGCAATCAAGACCCTTCCCTTCTGGTGCCTCTTCCTCGGCATTTTCTTCTATAACGGCACATGGAATCTGGTTACCCCCCTCATCAAGGGTCTGGGCGTAAACCGCGGTCTCACCGAGGCTCTCGCCATCACCTGCGTTTCCCTCACCGGTCTTTTCAACGCAGCAGGCCGCCTTATTATGGCTTCTCTCTCCGATAAGCTTGGCCGCATCAACACCATGCATATCCTCTCTGTCCTCACCGCCATCTGCGCACTTCTCCTCATCTTCGTCGGCGGCTATGCTTACTTCGCAGTTATCCTCATCACCGCCTTCGCTTACGGCGGTCCCGCAGCTGTCAACCCCGCAACCAGCACCGACTTCTTCGGACCCAAAAACTCCGGCGCCAACTACGGCGTTATCATGCTGGCTCTCGGTCTCAGTTCCATCTTCTTCAACGCTATCTCCAACGCAATGTATGCCGCCACCGGCGCTTACACCCTCACCTTCATAATGGCCGCTCTCTCCGCCGTTGCAACCATCGTTATTTTCATCATCATCAACGGCTGCATCAAAAAGCAGAAGGCTGCCGAATAATCGGATTAAGAAACAACAAAAAGCCGTGCTTTCCAAGGAAAGCACGGCTTTTTTTATTCTCTGTGCAGGGGTGTTTTTCTTACCGCGGGGATGACAACAAGGGCGCCCACCGCAGAAACTATTGCAGAAACCAGCATGGTTTCGGAAGTTCCAAGCTTATCCAGCATAACTCCGCTGAGCAAGCTTGCCGCAATGGCACTGAGCGTTGTGGTGGTAGTTATGAGAGCCTGTCCCTTTACTCTGTCAGCAGGGGCAACAACCTCGTTTACATACTGAACGGAGGCCGGGATATAAAGGCCGAAGCCAATCACCTGTATAAACTGAGCCGCATACATCATGGGCACATTGGGGGCAAGATAGCAGGCAAGCATTTTCACGGAAAACATTGCGCAGCTTATTTTCAGAAGAGTTGAGCATCTTATTTTACGCACAAGGCGCATAAAAAGAAACATAGGGGGCAGTTCAACCACTGCGGCTATGAAGGAGCAAACGCCCATTTCCGCGCTGCCGCCACCCACATTCTCCACCACGTTTATCTGGAAATTCGTAAATGAAGTATGGGAGAAATAGGCAAGGGCTATGCCTAAAAGCAAAAGAGCAAATCGTGGATCGCTTTTCAAAAAGGCTATAAGGGAAAGGCTGTCATTTTTCTGCTGGGATACCGCCGCCACCGCTTCGCCGGAATATTGGCGGGAGAAAATTATCATCATTCCCAACAGGAGGAATGTGAAGATAATTCCCGCAGCGGGAAGAACATTGGGGCTCAGCTTATCTATAAGCACACCAAGAATAAGGCTCAAAACGGCGTAGGAGAGGCTTCCAACCCCTCGGGCTATGCCGAAATTAATTTTCAGACCCCAGCTGTTGAGAAATCCCGCAAAGGCGTTTGCAAAGGGGAGCATGAGATACACACTGCTGAAATAGAGGGTATAGCATACAAAAACCGCTATGCTTTTGCCCGGCACAAGCAGATTGACCGCCATTGTGCATATCATAAGGGCGCAGATTGCGGAAATAATACCCATAAGAGTAACTTTTTTGCTGCGGTCAGCCAGGGAGGCAATCATTGGCTGGAGAATAAAGGCAAGAATGCTTCCCGAAGCCATTACAATTCCCGTTTCCGCACCCGAATAGCCCCTGCGCTGCAAAAACAAGGCGGCATAGCCCACCACGCTGCAAAAGGCCAGCCAGAAGAAACTTTGGGTAATACAATATTCTATATTGAAAAGTTGGTTTTTTCTCATAGTTAAATTTATCCTTTTCGAATCATGGTCCAATTATAACACATAATAGAAAATGCACAATGAGACAATAGAAGCATTCTGAAAAGATTGTCTCCCGACCTGTGGGTGTTCTATTGCAATTTAATGTGATATAGAGTAAAATTATATTAACAATATATGGAAGGAGCAGGAAAAATGAAACTTACATTTCTTGGCGCCGCCCACGAGGTTACCGGAAGCTGCACTCTCATCGAGATAAACGGCAAATACGGCATTGTGGACTGCGGCATGGAGCAGGGTCAGGATATTTTTGAAAATCAGTCTCTGCCCGTTCAGGCATCCGCGCTGGATTTCGTGCTTTTGACTCACTCCCACATCGACCACAGCGGCAATCTTCCTCTCCTTTATAAAAACGGCTACAGCGGACTTATATACGCCACCGCCGCAACCACCCACCTTTGCGAAATAATGCTCCGGGACTGTGCCCATATTCAGGAAAGCGAAGCGGAATGGAAAAGCCGCAAGAGTCTCCGCGCAGGCGGAAGCGCCGTTGAGCCTATATACACCATGGCCGATGCCCAAACTGCCATAAGCAAGCTGCGTCCCGTGGACTACGGCAAGGAAGTTCAGATTGCCGAGGGCGTTGTTGTCCGCTTCACCGACGCTGGACACCTTATGGGTTCAAGCAGCATCGAAATATGGCTCACAGAAGGCGGCGTCACCAAGAAAATCGTCTTCTCCGGTGACATCGGTAATCTTGAGCAGCCTCTGCTTAAAGACCCCGTCTATATTGAGGAAGCCGACTATGTTGTAACGGAAAGCACCTACGGCAACCGCTACCACGAAAAGGGCGACAGAAACAACATTCAGCAGCTTGCAGACTGCATTCAGCGAACCTTTGACAGAGGCGGCAACGTTGTCATCCCCTCCTTCGCCGTTGGCAGAACTCAGGAAATGCTCTATTTCATCCGCGAGATTAAAGTCCGCGGACTTGTAAGCGGCCACGGAGACTTCCCCGTTTATGTGGATTCCCCCCTTGCCAACGAGGCAACGGGCATTTTCCTCCAAACCGACGACCACTATTTTGACGACGAGACCCGCGCCCTTATAAATCAGGGTATCAATCCCCTTATGAGTCCCGGCGTTCAGCTTTCCGTCAGCAGCGAGGAATCCAAGGCCATCAACCTTGACAAAAAGCCAAAGGTTATCATCTCCGCCAGCGGCATGTGCGAGGCAGGAAGAATCCGCCACCATCTCAAGCACAACCTTTGGAGAAGAGAAAGCCTCATCCTCTTCGTGGGATATCAGTCCGTCGGCACCACGGGACGCGCCATCCGCGACGGCGCAAAGAAGATAAAGCTCTTCGGCGAGGATATCAGCGTCAACGCTGAAATCAGCTATCTCCCCGGCAAGAGCGGACATGCCGATAAGGACGGTCTTCTGAAATGGATTACCGCATTCAAGGAAAAACCCGCCACCGTTTTCGTCAACCACGGCGACCCCGATGCCGTTGAAGATTATGCGGCCTGCCTTCGCGATGAGTATGGCTACAATGTTCTTGCCCCCTATTCGGGCACGAGCTTCGACCTTATGAAAAATCAGGTGATTGAGCTTACCGAAGGTGTGCCCATCGCCAAGAAGGCGCCCAAGGATGCCCGCGCCAAATCCGCTATAGATAATCTCCTCACCGCAGCCTATGCCCTTGTTGATGTGGCAAAGGCCTGCAGAGGTATTCCCAACAAGGAGCTTGCCAAGTTCGCGGGAGAAATCCGCTCCCTTGCTTCCAAATGGGAAAGTTGGATAAAGAAAAAATAATTTAACCCTCGGAGGATATATAATGAAATTTTCAGAGATGAAGTACACTCGCCCCGACGCCGAAGCTGTAAAGGCCCGCATCGTGGAAATCACCGGCCGTCTGTCAGCCGCCAAGAGCTATGAGGAGGCAAAAGCCGCTTTCCTTGAAATGGATCAGGAGAAGCGCCATTTCATGACCGCTTCAGAGCTTGTTGGCATCCGCCACATGGTAGACACCCGCGACGAGTTCTATGACGAGGAGTCCACCTATTTCAACAACATAGGACCCGAAATTCAGGAGCCTATGCAGCTTTTCAATCTGGAGCTTATAAAAAGCCCCTTCCGCGCTGAGTTTGAAAAGGAATTCGGCTCTCTTATGTTCCTGAACACCGAGATTGCCCTCAAGACCTTCTCCCCCGAAATCATCCCCTACATGCAGGAGGAAGCTAAGCTTCAGCAGGAATATGATAAGCTCATCGCCTCTGCAAAGGTTGAGTTTGAAGGCAATGTTTACACCTGCAGCCAGATGACCCCCTTCAAGACAGACCCCGATGACGATCGCCGTCTGGCAGCATGGAAAGCAGAGGGCAAGTGGTTTGAGGATAATCAGGCTCAGCTTGACGAGATTTACGATAAGCTCGTTCATCTCCGCGATAAGATGGGCAAGGCTCTGGGCTATACCGACTTCACTCAACTTGGCTATTACCGCATGAACCGCAACTGCTACGGCAAGGAGGACATCGAAGCCTTCCGCCATGCAGTTCAGAAATATCTTGTTCCCGTTGCCGAGGAAATTTATAAGCATCAGGCTCAGCGCCTTGGCAAGGAATATCCCCTCAGCTTCGCAGACGCAGCCCTTGAATTCCGCAGCGGCAACCCCAGACCCGTCGGCACTGCCGATGACATTCTCGCTCAGGGCAAGAAGTTCTATGAGGAGCTCTCCCCCGAAACCGCAGAATTTTTCAACCACATGCTGGATAACGAGCTTCTGGACGTCCTCTCCACCGAGGGCAAGGCAGCAGGTGGCTTCTGCACCGCCATCCCCGACTATGAAGTTCCCTTCATTTTCGCAAACTTCAACGGCACTCAGGGCGACGTTGAGGTCGTAACCCACGAGGCTGGCCACGCCTTCTCCGTATGGATGAACCGCGATGTTATCCCCATGGATCTGGTGTTCCCCACCACCGAGGCCTGCGAAGTCCACTCCATGAGTATGGAATTCATGTCCTGGCCTTGGGCAGAAGGCTTCTTCGGCGAGGACACCCGCAAGTTCCTCTTCAGCCACCTCTCCGGCGCCATCACCTTCATCCCCTACGGCACCATGGTTGACCACTTCCAGCACATTGTCTATGAAAAGCCCGAAATGACTCCCGCCCAGCGCCACGGCGTCTGGAAAGAGCTTCTGGGCATCTATATGCCTTGGCTTAAGCTGGACGGCGACATCCCCTTCTATTCCGACGGCGAAGCATGGCAGAAGCAGCTGCACATCTACGATGTCCCCTTCTACTACATCGATTACTGCTTGGCTCAGACTATGGCTCTCCAGTTCTGGGCAATGATCCAGCACGACCACCAGAAGGCCTGGAACACCTACATGGAATACACCCGCTACGGCGGCACCAAGACCTTCACCGACCTTATCGCTGCCGCAGGTCTGCGCAGCCCCTTCGGCGACGACTGCCTCCGCGAGGTTTGCGCCGAGGCAAAGCAGTGGCTTGAAAACTTCTCCCTCGAGGGTATTGTATAATTAAAAAGCTCCCGCACGGATGTGCGGATGTCCCTAAAACACAAAAACCGACCTATGATCGTAATCACAGGTCGGTTTTTGTTTATGCGTCGGGATTTGCGTTGTCCAAAGCTCCCTTGTCAGAGGGAGGCTTTGCTGCGGTGTGAATTAGCCAGACAAATTGGAATTTGATTAAGGGTTCTCTTGGAAATATTTAGATGCTATTTCCTCACCCAATAAATAGCTCGCGCTACCTATGTACTCAATAAGATCACCATTTGCATCAAATAGATAACAATAGCCATAATCGCGTGTGTTTCCTACCGAATTTTGATAAGTACAACTTATCAAGGCATACATATTGCCATCGCTCTGATACAAAACCAAAGTTTTTCCCATTGGTTCATTTAAAGCTGTTCCGAAGACTAGAAATTCATTGCTGGCTAACTTATTTATAAGATCTTCAAAATAGGCTTCATCCAAGGATGCAATTAGAGTTGCGTTCCCGAAATCAAAGTGAGGCTTATTCTTTCCGAAAACATTGAGAAATTTAGGGGTTTCGTTCTGATACTCAAAAAGTTCGATTTTTACAGTATTTCTAAGAAGCTCATCCTTGTTAAGCGTTTTTGCTCCTGGGTCACAACCAACTAGAACAAGAATAAAAGTGAACACCAACACAATAACCAATATTTTCTTCATGACTCTACCCTCCGTTCGTCAAATTCAAGTTTGTTTCTCTGGCGCTTATAGCGTCCAAGGCTCCCTTGTGTAAAGGGAGCTGTCAAAAATCTTCTGATTTTTGACTGAGGGATTGTTTTACCGCAGCATCGATATACTCACAAACACCACGAAAATTACGCGTAACCTCATTATTCGGAATGCGAATTACGGTTAAACCATAACCTTCCAGAAAAGCGGTTCGCTCTGTATCCTTTTCTGCGTTGACATCTTCATAGTGCTGAGAGCCGTCCAGTTCAATTACCAGTTTTGCTTCAGCACTATAAAAGTCAGCAATGTACTTTCCTAATACTTTTTGTCTGGAAAAACGAACAGGATAGGAGCGAAGAAAATCATACCACAGATGCCGTTCTTCTTTTGTCATTTCTTTTCGCAGTTGTTTTGC
>JAZUAQ010000070.1:0-6544 GCA_045638085.1 Oscillospiraceae bacterium | reverse complement strand
CACCCTGAAATCACCACCGTTGTGCTGAATGTGAACGATAAATTCACCTCCCTTGTGCTGGGTAAGCAGGAAAAGGTGCTTTTCGGCAAGGGCTATATCGAGGATATCTGCTGCGGCTGCCGCTTCAGAATTTCCGCAAAGAGCTTTTATCAGATCAACCCCGTCCAGACGGAGAAGCTTTATTCAACAGCTGTGGACTATGCCGCATTAACGGGCAGCGAGAGTGTGCTGGATGCTTATTGCGGAATTGGCACAATCGGTATGGTTGCCTCCAGAAAAGCGGGCAAGGTTGCGGGCGTTGAGCTCAATGCCGATGCCGTCAAGGATGCTATATATAACGCAAAGCTCAACGATATCAAAAACTGCTGGTTCACCTGCGCCGATGCGGGTGAGTTTATGGAGCGTATGGCTGCTGAGGGTGAGAGTGCCGATGTTGTGTTTATGGATCCTCCCCGGGCGGGCAGCGATAATAAATTCCTCAGCTCCCTCATTCATATGGGTCCCAAGAGAGTGGTTTATATTTCCTGCAACCCCGAAACCCTCGCCCGCGATCTTGGCGTGCTGACAAAAGGCGGCTACAAGGCTCTGCGCGCCCAGCCCGTTGATATGTTCCCCCACACCAACCATATAGAGTGCGTGGTGGAGCTCATCAGGCAAAAACGATAACATAATTGAGGGGATTATACTATGGAAGAAAGAAAACTCAACATTAATAAAGACGTAAATTTCGGCAAATTTACGATTCAAACTGCGCTTCCACCGGTGATATTTAATTTAGTTAAATATTCTTATAAAATTGAAACCAATGAATACAAATGGGAGTATACATACAAAACCCATGGCATGTGGTTTATGATTCTCGGCGCAATTTTGCCCCTGATATTCAAGACAATTCCATTTGACTGGAAAGTTGGTCTTGGAATCGGATTTGCAGCAGGGATGGTATTCAATCTCCTGAGCTGGCTGATCTTTGAAATTAAAATGAAACTTTATACCAAAGTAATCGAAGAAAAATATTATTGAGAAAAAAGAAATTGTATATAAGGAGAAAGAATATGGAAAATTATCTGGGCAAAGAAATCGGCAAGCTGGGATTTGGTCTCATGCGTCTGCCCGAAAAAGACGGCAAAATTGACATTGAGCAGGTCAAGACCATGGTGGATATGTTCATGGAAAAGGGCTTCACCTATTTTGATACTGCCTATGTTTACGGCAACGGCGCCAGTGAACTGGCTGCCAAAGAGGCTCTTGTGGAGCGCTATCCCCGCGAAAGCTTCCAGATCGCAACCAAACTGCCTCTCTTCGACAAGGATGTAAGCCTTGAGGAACTGCATCAGCGTTTCTACACCTCCCTTGAGCGCACCGGCGCAGGCTATTTCGATTTCTATCTCATACATAACCTCGGTCCCGGTCGCAGAGAACTTGCCGAAAAGCATGACATCTGGAACTGGCTTTCTGAGCGCAAGAAGGAAGGCCTCATCCGCCATCTGGGCTTCTCTATGCACGATACCGCCGAAGCTCTTGACGAGGTTCTCACTGCCCATCCCGAAACCGAGTTTGTTCAGCTTCAGATTAACTATAAGGACTGGGAGGATAAGTCTGTTCAGTCCCGCGCCTGCTATGAAGTTGCAATGAAGCACGGTGTTCCCGTTATCATTATGGAGCCTGTAAAGGGCGGCACTCTCTCCTCCCTGCCTCTGGAGGCCGAGGCTCTTATGAAGGCAGCAAGACCCGATGACTCCATTTCCTCCTGGGCTGTCCGCTACTGCGCAAGCCTCCCCGGCGTTATCACCGTTCTCTCCGGTATGAGCAATATTGAGCAGATGGCCGATAACCTGAGCTATATGAGCGCTTTCCGTCCCATTGATGAAGAGGAAAAGGAAATTATCGCAAAAAGTCTGGAAATTATCGAGGCTGTTCCCACCATTCCCTGCACCAAGTGCAAGTACTGCGTGGATGACTGCCCTCAGAAGATAAATATTCCCGGAATTTTGAGCTGCGTCAACCTGAACACCATCTATCGCAATCCTGCCAGAGCAAGAGGCGAATATAAGTGGGTTGCCGGCGGCGAGCGTGGTTATGCAAAAGATTGCATTGGCTGCGGTGCCTGCGAGCGCATCTGCCCCCAGCATCTTCAGATAATCGAAGAGCTGAAGAAAGCCAGCGAGCTTCTTGACTGATATTAAAACATTAAAAAAGAGTTCTTTGCCTGAAGGCAAAGAACTCTTTTTTTATATCTCCGCTAAATCAACAACGGTCAAAATGCCATTGCTGACGCGGAATTTAACATTGTAGCCGCCGAAGTCCATGCCGTAAACCCTCTCAGGGTCTTTGTGGTAGGAGGGGCGGGGGTCGTTTTCCAAAACACCGCGTAATGCTGCCAAAAGCTCCACGTCGGGAATTTTTGCGGCGAGAGAGTCGGGGAAATCAAGTTCCAGCTGTCTTTCCCACTGGGCGGAGGCAAAGCCGCTTCGGGCGTCGGGATGGCAATCGGCATAAACTGCGTAGGGTTTTATGTCATAAATGGGGGTGCCGTCCATAAGGTCTGCGCCTGCAACCACTATAACGGTACCGTCCTCGCCCTGCTCCTCAATGCCCACTATTTCCACACAACTGAGACCTATAGGATTGGGACGGAAGGGGGAGCGGGTGGCGAATACGCCCATACGCACATTGCCGCCAAGTCTGGGCGGACGGACAGTTGGGGACCATTCATCCCTTGCGGCCTCGGAAAACTGCCATATGAGCCAAAGGTGGGAAAAGCCCTCCATACCCCGAAGGGCGTCGGGATTTCTGTATTCGGGTTCGAAGACAATGGTGGAGCGCAGCTCCTTCACAAGTCCGCTCTGGCGGGGAATTCCAAATTTACTGGAAAAGGGGCTGCGTATGCGGGCGATGACCTTCATAGTATGCTCGCTCATATTTTTTCAAGCTCCTTTCGTGCTGCAGCGGCAAGGACGGGGGAGATAGCCGCCATATCTTCGGGAAGGGGAGAGGAAAGGGAAATTCTCCCGCCGCTAAGGGGATGTTTCATGCTGAGGAAAGCGGAGTGGAGGGCAGGGCGCCCAATGGCCTCGCAGTTTCCTCCGTAAAAGGCATCTCCAAGAAGGGGAGAGCCGATGGCGGTGAAATGCACTCTTATCTGATGGGTGCGTCCCGTGCGAAGTCTTGCCCGTATAAGGGCAAGGTTGCCGTCCTCGGCAAGGACCTCATATTCGGTGAGGGCAGGCGCGCCGTCGGCGGAGACGCAGCGCTTGAGGCTGCTCTCGCTTTCCCGGGCTATGGGAAGAGAGATGCTGCCTTTCTTCTCTGCGGGGGGAGGCGAGCATATTAGAAGATACTCGCGGCGGTAATCCTCGCTGTGGAGGGCGCGGATGAAAAGGCTGTGGGTATAGCCGTTTAGGGCAATGCAGATAAGGCCGCTGGTGCCCTTGTCCAGTCGGCTGACGGGATGGAAAGCGGCATCCTTGCCCCAGCGGTGGGCGAAAGCTCCTATGAGAGTAGGCTCCTTTTTGCTGCTGGAGCCGTGGCAGAGTATGCCTGCAGGTTTATCTATAACGACGCAGTCAAGGTCCTCGTAGAGCACGTTGAGAGGATAGTCTATGGGCGTGATGCCCGCGAGGGTATCGCGGTCGCTTATATCCACCTCAAGAAGCTGCCCCGCTTTCAACTTGTCAACGGTTCGGGCATCCTCTCCGTCAAGCTTTATGGCGCCTGCCTTGTATTTAAGGCGCACCACATAGCCCCTGTCCATGTTGAGTTGGTAGCGGAGGATGGAACTGACGCGGCGCCCCTCCATTTCTGGAGTAATATATACAGAGAGAATTCTCAAAGGGCAAGCTCCTTCCCGTTGAGAGCGGCGTAAACAAGCTTATCTCCTTCGTAGGAGAGCTTCAGGGAGAAGAAGTCGGAATCTTCCGCCAGAAGACGGAGGAAAATTTTGTCCCCCTCCCAGATGGGGAGAGAGGGCACGGCATCTATATCCACCCATGCAAGCTCACCCTCGTCGCAGTCGGCAATCTCGCCCTGCCAATCGTGGGCGGTGAAAAGATGCATATATTCTCCTTCCCAGAGGTCTGAGACAAAGGTGACGATGCCGCGGTAGCGCCAGCGTGTGAGAGCGAGACCTGTTTCCTCCCGCACCTCGCGAAGCAGACATTCCTCAGGGCTTTCCCCCTCAAGGAATTTTCCGCCTATACCTATCCACTTATCGCGGTTGGCGTCGCCTTCCTTTTTCACTCTGTGGAGCATAAGATATTGCCCGTCCCTCGTGGGATAGCAAAGAGTTGTGTGCAGCATATTTATCACCTCCGTTATTGAAACAGTTTACCACACTTGCCAAAAACCTGCAACGGGAAGCGCAGGAGTGTTAAGAATGCATAAAAAAGCGACTTTACATATAGGCGTATAAGCTAAATTTATAGCCAAGCAACTTTTTAGATATTGAAATTTTTGGAAGAGAGCCTTATAATATTTGGGCGGAAGGTTGACTTTCATTTTTTTTGTGGGCTTTTACGGCTTAGGCCGTTGAGCATATAATTACCAACAATTAATAGGAGGAAACACAAATGAAAAAGCTTGTTGCTATTCTGCTGGTTCTGATCATTGTTCTTGGTATGGTTGGCTGCGGTGCAGAAAAGGATACCGCTTCCGTCTACTACCTGAACTTCAAGCCCGAGCAGGATGCCGCATGGCAGGAACTGGCTGCTGCTTACACCGCAGAGACCGGCGTTCCCGTCACCGTTCTTACCGCCGCTTCCGGCACCTATGAGGAGACCCTCATGGCCGAGATGGGCAAGTCCGAAGCTCCCACCCTGTTCCAGGTCAACGGCCCCGTAGGCCTTGCCAACTGGAAGGATTACTGCTACGACATGTCCGGCTCCGAGCTGTACGGTCACCTGACCTCTGACGGCTTTGCTCTCAAGGAGGGCGACGCTGTTCTGGGTATCGCTTACGTTATCGAGTCCTACGGCATCATTGCCAACAAGGCTCTCCTGGCTGAGGCTGGCTACGCTGTTGAGGATATCGCTTCCTTCGCAGACCTGAAGGCTGTTGCTGAAGACATCACCGCTCGTTCCGCTGAGCTGGGCTTCGCTGCATTCTCTTCTGCAGGTATGGACGGCTCCTCTGACTGGAGATTCAAGACCCACCTTGCAAACCTGCCCATCTACTTCGAGTATCAGGCAGACGGCATTGGCACCACCAAGGAAATCAAGGGCACCTATCTTGACAACTATCGTCAGATTTGGGACCTCTACATCAACAACTCCACCTGCGCTCCCGCAGACCTCTCTGCTAAGACCGGCGACGACTCCCGCAACGAGTTCCTCAACGGCGAGGCAGTCTTCTTCCAGAACGGTTCCTGGGAGTACGGTTCTCTCTCCGCAGTTTATGCTGACGAAGAACTGGCTATGATCCCCATCTATGTCGGCGCAGGCGACGAGGCCAACCAGGGTCTCTGCACCGGTACCGAGAACTATTGGTGCGTAAACAAGGATGCTTCCGAGGCTGACATCGAAGCTACCCTCGCATTCATGAACTGGTGCGTATCTTCCGAGACCGGCGCAGCTGCCATGGCTAACAACATGGGCTTCGTCATCCCCTTCGATACCGCTGTTGAGTCCCCCAACCTGTTCGTAAAGCAGGACGTTGCCTACACCGCTGCAGGCAAGAACCCCGTTTCCTGGAACTTCCCCACCATGCCCTCTGAAGAGTGGAAGAACATGGTAGGTTCCGCTCTGACCGCTTACGCTGCTGACCAGACCGACGCCAACTGGGATAAGGTCGTTGAGGCATTCGTACAGGGTTGGGCAGACGAGTACGCAAAGCTCGGCTAATCCATAATGCTTTTTTGAGGGTGGGCCTCTGCCCACCCTCTTTCCCATAATACCAAAAGTCAGGCGGCAGAAGTGCTGCCATCTGACTTTTGGCATTAGAAACACACAAGGAGGAGATAGCTTTGGTAAAAGCAATGAAAAAGTGGTGGCCAATCTTTGTGCTGCCCACGTTTTGCGCCTTTATAATAGGCTTCGTGATTCCATTTGCCGAGGGTCTTTATCTGTCTTTCTGCAAATTCACCACCATCAACAAGGCAACTTGGGTGGGCATCGGAAACTATATTGAAGTTTTCAAGGATGAACAGTTCTGGCAGTCTCTGGGCTTCACCGCAAGCTTCACTGTAAGCTCCACCATCCTGATAAATGTCTGTGCCTTCGCCGTTGCTCTGGCTCTCACCAAGGGCATTAAGGGCACCAACATTTTCCGCACCGTTTACTTTATGCCAAACCTCATCGGCGGCATCGTTCTCGGATATATCTGGAACATTCTCATCAACTGCGTGCTGAGCCTTGTGGGCGCTCCTCTCATTGCGCTGAACAGTACCGCAGGCTATTGGGGCATGATAGTGCTGATGTGCTGGCAGCAGATAGGTTATATGATGATAATTTACATTGCGGGATTGCAGTCAATCCCCAATGAGCTTATCGAGGCATCCCGCATTGACGGCGCTACCACCCTGCAGACGCTCTTCAAGGTGAAGATTCCC
>JAZUAQ010000069.1:0-3636 GCA_045638085.1 Oscillospiraceae bacterium | reverse complement strand
TATTGTAAAAGTCTGTCCGAAAGAAGCTGCCGCAAGCTGAGTAAGGTTTTCCTCGTCGCAGAAAACATTTTCGCTCCACCAAAGTCCCTTTGCTTCTCCACCAAGCTCTATTCCCGTTGCATCGAAAAAACCGAAGGAGTCTATGTAATCATAAAATTTCTCTGCTCCCACTCGCTGACCAATGCGAATAAGAGCCACGTTGCAGGAATGCTGCATACATTGGGTGAGACTCTGGTCTCCATGACCTGCCGTCTTCCAGCATTTTCTTCCCCTGCCAGCTCCGTCACCGATAACGGATATACTTCCTCCGCAGTAGAAATGCTCGGAGGGTTTAACTGCATTTTCCTCCAATGCCATTGCAAGCGTGATTATCTTAAAAGTTGATCCGGGCTCATATGTGTCGGAAAGGGCTTTATTTCTCCACATTTTCTGTTGATAGGATGAAAGCAGAGCGCTGCGCTCCTCATCTGTTGGTGCCTCGTCGATGATCTCTCTGACTTCATCTCCCACATTTTGATAGTCGTTCAAATCAAAATTTCCGAGAGATGCCATAGCGAGAATCTCTCCTGTATTTACATCCATCGCAATTGCAGCGGCACCGTTTTGTATATCATAATCTTCAACCGCCTGCTTGAGATGCTTCTCAACATAATACTGAATGCTGCAGTCTATTGTTAAAACAGCGTCCATACCTTCCTGCCCCGTTATATAGTCCTCGAATTTTGTATAGAGCATGTCGCTTCCGTAGGCATTTTTAACGCGGACTATTCTCCCTTCAACTCCGCTAAGTCTTTTATCAAGGCTCAGTTCCATTCCTGAGAGGCCTATGTTTTCATAGCCCGTATACCCCACAACATGGGAAGCAAGGCTTCCGTAAGGGTAATATCGCTTAGTATCAGGTTCTATTTTTATACCACTGATATTATGAAGGTTTTTGAATTCGCGAACTTTATCGGCGGTTACCGCATCAACTTTTCTTGCAAGAGTTTTATACCAGGAGGCTTTGTCTCCAGCCAATTTAAGAATCTTCTCTTTATCGATTCCCAAAATTTCAGCCATTCCTTCAGCAATAAGCTCCGCATTCTCACCGTACATATCGATTTCCGCTGGACTCAGGTAAATGGTCTCGGCATCAGCGCTTATAGCCAGGATATTCATATTGCGGTCGTAAATAGTGCCTCTGTTTCCTTCAAGGGCTGTTTCCCTCAGTTGCTGTTCGATCGCGGAAGATTCAAGTTCATCATGTTTTATTATCTGCAGATAAAATAGCCTCGCTATCAATACAGAAAACGCAGCGACGCCGCACACTGCCATAAGCAAAAGTGTGCGGCTTAGCATTTTTCTGTCAGGCGGTCTGACGCCTTTATCAGAGTTTTTTCGATTGTCCATTATATTCCCCCGGAAACAGCAGTTATTAATCGGACACGTCCAATATGATTATACTGTCTTTATCCCGGAAAATATTCTTTCAACAAGGACAAAAAATCCAAGTCCTTGTTTTCTGTATCCGATTGAACATATTCTTCTTCAATCGTGAAATGCACATATCTTATCTGGTCCATACCGGGTTTTTTCATTCCCAGCACATCGATGGCATAGCGTTCAGTCTCATCCAAGGAAAACGCTTCGGCATGCCTTATCTTAAGTTCTGTCTGCTCTTTTCTTAATCCGCTTATTCTTTGCTCCAAAAGCAGAGTTTCCTCGGAAACAAGCACAAGAGATGTTCTGAGCATCAAGAAAACGAAAATAAGAACGGTACACAGTGCCAAACCGACAAACAATGCCGGCGAAGAGTTTCTTGCCGGCATTGAAATTTGCTTCTTCTTTTTTTGCGGGAGCATTCCGTACAGCCCTGGTTTTTCATTCCCAATAGGCTGAAAATTATAGGCCAAAGAGCCGTGGGTTAACAAAGAATAATTCCCGCTTTTAAGCATAGTCTTACCTTTCCTTATACCCTCTCGGCCACTCTCAGCTTTGCGCTGCGGGAGCGGGGGTTCTCATCCAGTTCCTTTGTAGAAGGCAGGATAGGCTTGCGGGTAACACTCTTGAGGGTCTGGATAAAGCCGCAGGTACATACAGGGAACTCTCTGGGGCAGGTGCAACCCTTTTCACGCGACTGGAAGGAATTTTTAATAATTCTGTCTTCAAGGCTATGGAAGCTAATAACCGCAAGGCGTCCTCCCACGCCAAGGTGGTCAGCAGCGCAAGACATTAGCTCGCTTATTGCCTCAAGCTCATCATTTACAGCTATTCTAATAGCTTGAAAGCTTCTTTTTGCGGGGTGCTGTTTTTCTCTCAGCGCCGCAGCGGGCATCGCTCCCTTGATTACATCAACAAGCTCAAGAGTTGTATCAATGCTCTTGTTACTTCTTTTTTCAACGATTGCAGACGCAATACGGGGTGCATAGCGTTCTTCGCCGAAATCATAGAGAATTCTCTTCAGTTTCTCTTCAGGCCATTTGTTTACAACAAACCATGCAGAAAGGCTCTCAGTCTCGTCCATACGCATATCCAAAGGCGCGTCGGACATATAGGAGAATCCTCTCTCTGTTTCATCCAACTGAGGAGAAGAAACGCCAAGGTCAAAAAGCATACCGTCAACCTTATCCAATCCAAGATCAGTAAGGATATTATGAAGGTCACGGAAATTTCCGTGAACATATGTAATTTTATCGGAATACTCCTTCAGACGCTCACCTGCACGAGCAATTGCACGCTCATCGCGGTCTATACTGATAAGACGTCCCGTTGTGAGGCGGGCAGCTATCTGACCGCTGTGACCTCCCATACCAAGGGTGCCGTCAACATATATTCCGTCGGGTTTTATATTCAAAGCCTCAATGCACTCATCAAGGAGTACAGAATAGTGCTTAAATTCCATTAAAACTCCAGCTCCTCCATCACGGCAGATATATTCTCCGGGGTTGTTTCAAAAGCGTTAATCTCGCTCCATACGGAGCTATCCCAAAGCTCAGCATGGTTGTTGCAACCAACAACAGTCACATTCTTGCTAAGGCCCGCATAGTCGCGAAGATTCTGGGGAAGTAGTATTCTTCCCTGCGCATCGAGCTCGCACTTTGCGGCATATGCGAAAAGCGGACGCATCTTGCGCTGCTTCACATAGGGCATTGCATTTACTTTGTCAGAAAAATCTCTCCAGCTTTCGGCGGAATAGGCCGAAAGACATTTATCCATGGAAAGGGTCACATAAAAAACATTGCCAAGTTCTTCCCTAAGTCTTGCAGGAATGAAAAGTCTTCCTTTGGAATCCAGATTGTGCTGATATTCACCTGTCATTGACTCTTCACCCCCTTGATTTTATATATTTTTCGTGAAAATCTATCAAAATTAGTGGGTTTTTAACACACTTTCCCCCACTACGCTCCACAGTGATTTAATTATAAGAGGTAGACATAAAAAATGCAAGGAAAATTTTCCGCCAAAAAATGGTAAATTTTGGCCTTAAAACCTAGTCCGAACGGCGAAAACAGAGGATATTGTTCATATAATAAAACTCCCCCACAAAATCTTGTGGGGGAGTTGAAAAAACATATGAAAAAATAATTTTTATTCAGCAGATTGGGCTGCGCCTCTGATAGCAGCGGCCGCAGCGGAACGGAACTCATTGGGGGACTG
>JAZUAQ010000068.1:0-5721 GCA_045638085.1 Oscillospiraceae bacterium | reverse complement strand
AAGCCGCGACGGAGAGGTTGAAAAGGCTTCCCCTTGAGGGGAAGGTGGCATTTGCGGAGCAAATGACGGATGAGGTGTTTGTCTCCGACATCGGTGGCTATGCCGCGAGGAGGGAAGTTGCGGGGGCGAAAAAAGAAAAGTTTATCGGCGCGCTGAGGTCATCGCGCCCTACGAATGGTGCATCATCCAAAATTTACCGTAGGGGCGGACCGATGTGTCCGCCCGCCAAAGCCTCCCCTAACAGGGGAGGTGGGGCGGCACAAGCCGCGACGGAGAGGGTTATGTCTCCGACGGGCATATTCTTTTCGCGTGGCCGAAAAGAATATGGAAAGAAAAGTCCAACAAATAGGGGCACAGAAAGCCCCTCTTTGGAAACTCCCCAAGTGCGGCAAAGGGAAACGGCTTTGTGCCACATAATCGGCCTCCAAAATCTATGGATTGCTCCTCGACTTCCGCTCAGGACGCTGCTGCGTCGAGGCGACTGTTCGTCGCCACCAGGATTTCTCCTCGTTCTGTTTTTCGTACCTTCGTAGGGGCGGACCGATGTGTCCGCCCGTCTCGAGGGCTGAGTAAACAAAAAAGCAGCGGAAGGCTTTTCCGCTGCTTTTTTATAATTCTTATTCTCCGAAAGCCTGTGCCTTCTGCAAGGCTGCGTATGCGCCATCGAGCTCCATAAGCTGCGCGTGGCTGCCCTGCTCGACGATGCCCTCGCCTTCTATAACCGCAATGCGATCGGCATTTTTGATGGTGCTGAGGCGGTGAGCGATGATAATGCTGGTGCGTCCCTTGCTCAAAGCCTCAAGACTTGCCTGAATTTTGGCCTCGGTGACGCTGTCAAGGGCGCTGGTGGCCTCATCAAGGATGAGGACGGGAGGATTTTTCAGGAAAACGCGGGCGATGGAAAGGCGCTGCTTCTGTCCGCCGGAGAGCATAACGCCGCGCTCGCCTATATAGGTATCGTAGCCATCGGGCATTTCCATTATCTCGCGGTGGATTTCCGCCTTGACCGCTGCTTCAACAACTTCCTCGTCGCTGGCATCGGGGCGTCCGTAGCGTATATTTTCGCGGATTGTGCCCGCAAACATAAACACATCCTGCTGAATAATGCCCACGCTGCGGCGAAGGCTCTCCTGAGTGACGCTTCTGACATCCTTGCCGTCAATGCTGACGCTGCCGCCGCTGACATCATAAAATCTGGGCAGCAGGTGGCACATGGTGGTTTTTCCGCCGCCTGAAGGTCCAACAAGGGCGAAGCTTTCACCAGCCTTGATGTGAAGGCTGACATTTTTCAGCACCTGGGTACCGTCATCATAGGAGAAGCTGACGTTTTCGTAGCGGATATCTCCCTTGACGTCCTTCAGCTCATCGGCATCGGGTGCATCGGCAATCTCAGCATCGGTGCGCATAACCTCAAGGAAGCGGCTGAATGCGGCAGATCCCTGCATGAACATTTCCATGCTCATAGCAAGCTTTCTAACGGGGGAGACGAAAACGCTGGTATAAAGAGTGAAAGTTACAAGATCAACGAAGCTCAGCTCGTCGCGCATTATGAGGATGCCGCCCACAAGGATGACAAGGACGGGCATAATGCCGGTGGTGAACTCCATGCCGGACATAAAACGTCCCATTGCGCGGTAATAACCAACCTTGGCGGTTTTAAAAAGGTCATTGGCGCTATCGAACTTTTTGCCTTCCGTCTCCTCGTTGGCAAAGGCCTTTGCCACGCGGATGCCGGAAATGGAGCTTTCGATAGCCGCATTTATCTCTGCGGTCTTTTTCTTTACCTCAATGCTGCTGTCGCGCATGCTTCTGCGCTGCATAAGGGTGAACCAAAGGCAAAGAGGCGTGATTATTATAAGCACAAGTGCCAGCTTCCACTGGATAAAGAGCATCATCACGGCGCTGCCGACAATGGTGAGGGCGCAGATTATGATGTTCTCAGGGCCGTGGTGAGCAAGCTCGGTAATGTCGAAAAGCTCAGTGGTGACTCGGCTCATCAGCTTACCGGTGCGGTTATGGTCAAAGAAGCTGAAGGAGAGGCTCTGCATATGGGAGAAAATATCCCGTCTCATATCTGCCTCAACAAGTGTGCCCATTCTGTGGCCCACAACTGTGATGGTGTAGTAAAGGAGCGCTTTCAGCACATAGGCGATTATCAGCACCGCCATAACCACGAAGAAGGTGCGGTAAGCTCCCTGCGGCAGCAGATTTTCCATGCTGTTGCGGGAAACATAGGGGAAAACAAGGTCGATAGCCGCGGCAATGACGGCGCAGAGCATATCGATTATGAAAAGCCTCTTGTGGGGGCCGTAGTAGGAACAGAATATTTTAAGTCCGTTTTGGTGGAAATTTTTCTTCATAAGCTTACCTCAGACAAATTTTTCTCTTTCCTGCACCGCAAGGGCATCGCAGCGGTTGTTGTATTCATTCTCCGCGTGACCCTTGACCCAGTGGTAATGCATCTCATGCTGCTCGGTGAGATTGAGGAGGATTTCCCAAAGGTCGCTGTTGAGAGCGGGTTTTTTGTCCGCCTTGCGCCAGCCCTTTGCACGCCAGGAAACCGCCCAGCCTTTTTCCAGAGCGTCGATGACGTATTTGGAGTCGCTCCAAAGCTCAACTATGCAGGGCTCTTTCAGCGCCTGCAGAGCGGAAATGACGCCGCTAAGCTCCATACGATTGTTGGTGGTCATTTTCTCGCCGCCGGAGAGCACCCTCTCCACGCCTTTATAAATCAAAATAGCGCCCCAGCCCCCGGGACCCGGGTTGCCTGAACATGCGCCATCAGTATATACAGATACAGTTTTCATAGATAATTCCTCCAAATCCTTCCCTTCAGGGAGAAGGATCAGGTGTTAAGGTGTTTAAGAATTTCCGTACACACCCCATCAAAATTGCTGTTAATGTCTGAATTTGAAAATCGGAGAACCTTTATATCTTGTTCTTCGAAAAATTTATCACGGATGGAGTCCGCCGCAAGTCCCGCTTCTTCGAAATGCTGAGACCCGTCAAGCTCGATGACCAGCTGTTTCTTAGGACAGTAAAAATCGACTATATATGATCCTATGGGCCTCTGTTTATAAAAATGAGCGTCTTGCAGACGAAGAAAATCATACCAAAGATGTCGTTCCTCTTTGGTCATGTTGCGTCGAAGCTGTCTCGCATTGTGTAAGTTTTCTTTTTTGTAATTGTGAAACATAGAAAACCTCTCCGTCTGCCCTTCGGGCAGCCACCTCCCCTATTAGGGGAGGCTTTATCGCTGCATGCTTGTTTGTTTCTCGCTCCCTCAAAGGCTCTTCTGATAGGAGAACTGTCCGCTCCGTCTGCCCTTCGGGCAGCCACCTCCCCTATTAGGGGAGGCTTTATCGCTGCATTGCTTATTTGTTTCTCGCTCCCTCAAAGGCTCTCCTATTAGGAGAGCTGTCAGCGAAGCTGACTGAGAGGTTTATTATTCCACAATTTCTTACTCCTCCGCGGTTTCTGCAGTTTCCTCGCTCTCTTCCTTTTCGGTGCGGGCGATGGAGATTACGCGGCTGCCTTCGGAAACTCGCATGAGGCGTACACCCTGAGTGGCTCGTCCATAGGTGGAGATGCCGTCAACGGCCATGCGGATGATGGTACCATCGTCGGAGATAATGAGGATATCGTCGGTCTCGTCAACAACCTTGCAGTCGGCAACCTTACCGGTTTTCTCGGTGCAGTTATAACCGCGCATACCCTTGCCGCCGCGGTGCTGGGGTTCGCCGCCGCCGCGGACATATTCCTCAATGGGAGTGCGCTTGCCGTAGCCGTTTTCGGTGACGGAGAGGAGAGTGCCGCCGACCCTTGCGCGGGCAGCGCCAACAACATAGTCGCCCTCGCGGAGCTTGATGCCGCGGACACCCACGGCGTCGCGTCCCATGGGACGGATATCGGTCTCGGCAAAGCAGATAGCGTAGCCATCGTGGGTGCAGATGAGAATATTCTGCTCTCCATCAGTCTGACGGACGGAAATAAGCTCATCGCCCTCATCCAGCTTCAATGCGCGGATACCACTGGAGCGGATATTTTTCAGTGCAGACTGATAAATGCGCTTTACGGTGCCGTCTCTTGTTACGAAAACAAGGAAGCTGTCTTCCTCGAAGCCTCTGGAGTGGAGCATTGCGTTCACGCGCTCGCCTGGGTCGAGGGGAAGAATATTGATAATATTGGTACCGCGGGCGTTTCTGCCGGCTTCGGGAATGGTGTAGCCCTTCTTAACATAAACGCGGCCGGTATTGGTGAAGAAGAGAATGTTATCGTGAGTGGAGGCGGTGAAGACGGTTTCCACATAGTCCTCGTCCTTGGTTGCCATTGCGCGTATACCCTTACCGCCGCGGCGCTGGGCGCTGTACTCGCTGACGGGCAGGCGCTTGATATAACCGCCGTGGGTGAGGGTGAAGGCGCAGGTTTCCTCCTCGATGAGGTCTTCAATGTCAATTTCGTCCTCGATCTCCTGAATTTCGGTGCGGCGCTCATCGCCATACTTATCGCGGATGGCAATAAGTTCCTCTTTCAGCACATCCTTGAGCATTTCTTCGTTGCCCAAAAGTTCAAGATAATAGGAAATCTTCTTCTGCAGCTCGTCAAATTCATTCTGCAGCTTCTCAATATCAAGACCCTGCAGAGCCTTCAGACCCATATCCAGAATGGCCTGAGCCTGAATCTCGTCAAGACCGAAGCGCTCCATAAGAGCTTCCTTGGCGTCGTCATAACGGGAGCGGATGATGCGGATAACCTCGTCGATATTATCCTGAGCGATGAGCAGACCCTGCAGAAGATGAGCTCTCTCGCGGGCCTTGCGCAGGTCATATTCGGTGCGGCGGCGGATAACCTGTTTCTGATAATCCAGATATTCATCCAAAATGCCGCGGAGGGAGAGAATTTTGGGCTGCTTCTGGTTATCCACCAGAGCCAGCATAATAATGGAGATATTGGACTGCATTGCGGTCTGCTTGAAAAGGGTGTTGAGCACAACCTGGGGGTTTGCGTCCTTTTTCAGCTCTATAACAACGCGCATACCGTGGCGGTCGGATTCTTCGCGAAGGTCGGAAATGCCCTCAATGCGCTTGTCCTTGACCTGCTCGGCAATGTTTTTGATAAGCTGGCGCTTATTCACCTGATAAGGCAGCTCATTGACGATAATGCGGATGCGTCCGTTACCGAATTCCTCAAACTCGGTTCTTGCGCGGACAACAACCTTGCCGCGACCCGTTGCATAAGCTGCGCGGATGCCGCTGCGACCCATAATGATGCCGCGGGTGGGGAAATCGGGTCCCTTGATATGTTCCATCAGGTCGGTAAGTCCCGCCTCGGGATTATCCAAAACACAGACGCAGGCATCAATAACCTCGCCAAGGTTATGGGGAGGAATATTGGTTGCCATACCGACGGCGATACCGCTGGAGCCGTTTACCAGAAGGTTGGGGAAACGGGAGGGCAGAACGCGGGGTTCCTTGCGGCTTTCGTCAAAGTTGGGGTCCCAGTCAACAGTGTCCTTATCAATGTCGCGGAGCATCTCGCCGCTGATTTTGGACATACGTGCCTCGGTATAGCGGTAAGCTGCGGCGGGGTTGCCGTCAACGTCACCGAAGTTACCCTGACCGTCAACAAGCATATAGCGCAGGGAGAAGTCCTGAGCCATACGAAGCATTGCGTCATAAACGGATGCGTCACCGTGGGGGTGATATTTTGCAAGCACGTCAC
>JAZUAQ010000067.1:0-4137 GCA_045638085.1 Oscillospiraceae bacterium | reverse complement strand
GAAGCGGCTTCTAAGCTCGCAACCGCCTTCAACGGGACGGATGAAGTGGACCATAATGGTGGGGCTCTTCTCGTTGCCTGCGCAAACGATGGTGCCCTTGAAGTCCTTCAGTTTTTCGGGGTCGAAGCCCACATCAACGGGATTGCGGAAGTTGATGAGAACGGGCTGGGGGCCGTTGCCGACATCTTCAAAAACATCATGAACGGTGTCCCAATAGCGCTCTTTCATGCTCAGAGACTTATCCAGCGCCTTGTCCAGATTGCGGGTCTGGCAGGAATAGTGCTGCTGAGGATTCCAGATTTTATAACGCATGGGTGCAACACCGTGCCATGCAAACCACCAGTCAAACATCTCGGGAGTTACACCGGGCATCTGGGTGATGTTGGCGAGAACACCTGTTCCGTCAGGCAGGTTGCAATAGCCAAGCTCCATATCAAGATAACCCTCGTCAAAGAGCTTATTCATATCCTGAATTGCGTGAGCCTTGGACTGGTCAAAGGGCAGCTGAACCGCTGCATACTTTGCAGGGTCGGCTTCCACCATGGGGAGCTCGAAATATTTATAAAGAGGAGAGTTAATTTCCTCTTCAGTTACGGGAACCTTTTTCAGGACGGTGTCCTGGGGCTTGATGGGCCAGCGTTCAACGGGAACATCCTCGGTTGTGAAGCTCATCTCACCGTCAACATTCTGGGCAATTATCCATTTGAGCCAGTTATCATTATCCTGCTTGGGGAAATCTTCGCGGAGGAACCAGCCGCGGGACTCCTTGCGGAGGAGAGATGCTCTGTAATGGAGCTCTGCGGAGAGAACCATTGCCTCTGCCTCATGGCAGCTAAGCAGTTCATGGAAGTCATCAGCCTTCAGGCTCTTACTAAGTTCTTTTGCCTTTTCAACAATGGCCAGAGCCTTATTGATGCGCTCCTCATTCATAACAACGGAAAGCTCAACGGGACCCATTGCATCCTGAATAAGATCAATAACATCTTCGGGTGCGCAGCCCTCAGGGCGATTGAGAGGTGCATAAATACGCTCAATGCACTGGGCAATCTGCTCTTCGGAGGGAGGAGGTGCGGGGCGCTTGGGTGCAGCTGCAACTGCCTCTGCGCAAACAACAGCGGCAAACACTGCGTTAAGTATACCGGAGCCGCGGTTGCGTCCCGGAGGTGCGGGAACGGCGCCTGCGATGCCGGAGCCGGAATAGCTGATATCGCCGATTGCGTAAAGTCCGTTGATGGAAGTGCGCATATCGGGATCAACATACACGGGAGACTGTTCTCCTATGAAGAGGGGGCAAACCTCCATATCCTTATCAACAGCGTTTGCATTCTCGTCGTTAAGTACGTGGAACTTGCGTCCGTAGGGACGGCCCCACATACGGTCCTGAGTGCGGTTTCTGGCTCTGTCTTCACCGAAGTCCAGATGTACGGGGCCGTTGCCTTCGTTCATCTGCTTGAGCCATTCCTGAATTGCATTGCTGTTAATGTCGCTTTCGCGATGGTCGCGGAAGTTGCGGGTGATGAATTCTCCCTTTGCATTATACATAAAGTTTTCGCCAAATACAATCTCGTTATGGCTGTTAACTTTAACAAGCTGTGCAAAATTACCGAATTCCACGTTTCTCAGCTTGGCACCTGCACGGTATGCAGCAGCAATGCCGTCGCCTCTGCCGTTGCTCCACATGGAAGCGAGACGATAGTTCTGGCTGCCGGTTGCAAGGATAACGCTGTTTGCGGATATTACATAGCAAGTGCCGTCAAGAATGCTATAAGCCACAGCGCCGGTAACTCTGCCATCGGTGGCAAGGATATCGGACATAGTGGTCTTATCCATGATACGTACGCCCATCTTTTCGGCAGTGCGTCTTATTCTCAGGGTGATGTCAAGGTCAACGCATATCATTGCGGTCATGGGACCGGTGGGGATAATGCGGGGCTCGCCGTTTTCTTCGCGAGGGATAACAGTGCCCCACTCCATCAGCTTTTCAAGAAGATGGGGGTTCATCTGAACATACTTCATCATAAGGTCCTGATGACCCAGGAAGCAGCCAACCTCATTTACATGGAAGGCAAGGAAGTCCTCGCTCTTGACTTTCTGAGGGTCAAAATACTGGAGAACACCGCCGCCCTTGTTTGCTTTTCCGCCAAAGCCGGTGGTCTGCTTTTCAATAATGAGGACATCGGCCTCGGGCCACTTCTCTTTGATGGAAACAGCATTGGCAAGACCGCCTATGCCGCCGCCAACTACGAGAACATCACATTT
The DNA here is from genome assembly GCA_045638085.1 of Oscillospiraceae bacterium. Classification (GTDB taxonomy): domain Bacteria; phylum Bacillota; class Clostridia; order Oscillospirales; family Oscillospiraceae; genus SIG459. The sequence goes on along the minus strand of JAZUAQ010000067.1, from coordinate 1,878 downwards.
AATATCGGTACGATTCATTTTGCTGCCCTCCCCTTATCTGTACTGCTCATAGGACTGACGCAAACGCTCGCTCTTATAATCAGGAATAACCTTGATGGCATCCTTTGCGCAAACGCTCTGGCAATAGAAACAGTGCTCGCAGTCCTTAACGTATTTGAAAAGAGGTCTTCTTGCTTCAGCATCCCAGCGGATGACATCAACGAAGCATGCCTTATAGCACAGGCCGCAGCCTACGCACTTTTCAGGGGAAAACTCAATGACATGATTGGTTCTGATCATTTTATTCCTCCAAATAGTATATACATTATTCTTACATCCCCTTTAGCGAGAATGTATTTGGATACTATTATATGAATACATTTTATGTGCAAAGCTCATATATTTGTAGGTCCCAAATGCTTTCATCAATGTAAAAAAACATACACACCCTTCCCTGACATATCACATTTTTGTTACATCCCAAGGCTGTTTTCTTTGAAAAGCAAAAAAACAGACTCCCAAACGGGAGCCTGTTTTTTTATGTTTAGCTTTCGGCTTATTCGAAGTCAGCGTGGTACTCTTCGTAAATGCTGGGCAGGATAGCTGCCAGGTTTGCGAATTCCTTGATGTTGTGAGCAAGGAGAGCCTGTACGGGGATGAGGGGGAACTCAACGCCGTCGGGGAGAACCTTAACGGGCTTGCCGTTAATGATGCTGTAACCGAACCAGAAGCGGGTACGCAGCTCGCAGCCGCCCTCAATGGGACGGAGGAAGTGGCACATGATAACAGGAGCATACTCGTTGCCTGCGCAAACGATGGTGCCCTTGAAATCCTTCAGCTTCTCGGGATCGAAGCCGATGTCAGCGGGGTTACGGAAGTTGATCTGGATGTGCTCCTTGCCAAGGCCGCAGTTCTCGTCGACATCATGGATGGTATCCCAATAACGTTCCTTCATGCTCAGGGACTTATCGAGAGCCTTGTCGCGGTTGCGGGTACGTGCGAAGTAGTGATCCTCGCGGTCCCAAACCTTGTATCTGATATCCTCAAGGCCGTGCCATGCGAACCAGAAGTCGAACATTTCGGGGGTAACGCCGGGCATCTCAGTGAGGTTTGCCAGGGTTGCACCGCCGTCGGGCAGCTGGCAGAAGCCGATTTCCATATCCATGTAGCCCTCGTCAAAGAGCTTGTTCAGGTCATAGGGATGCTGAGCCTTGGTGCCGTCCTTGGGCTGGCCAACATGCATGAACTTCATGGGGTTGGGAGGAGTCATCTCTCTGAGGTAGTACTTCTTGTAGAGATCGGTTTCCTTCTCTTCCTCGGTAACGGGAACGAGACCGGTAACGAGCTCTTCCTTGGTGATGAACCAATCCTCGGTGGGAAGCTCTTCGGTGCAAAGCTCGATCTTGCCGTCAACATACTTGGCATCAATCCACTTGAACCACTCGTTGTTGTCCATCTCGGGATAGTCCTCACGGAGGAACCAGCCGCGGGATTCCTTACGCATGTCGGAAGCCAGATAGTGGAGCTCTGCGGAAGTGACAATTGCTTCGGCCTCAAGGCATTCCATGGCCTCGTGGTAATCTTCAGCCTTCATGTCGGGCAGCATTGCCTTTGCCTGCTGAACCAGTTCCATAGCCTTTGCCATGCGGTCAGCGTGCATGATAACGGACTGCTCAACAGGAGCCATAGCGTGCTGAATAACCTCGATAACAGCTTCGGGCTTGATGCCGTTTTCCTTAGCAAGAGGAGCCTCTACGCGTGCGATAGCGTTTTCAATCTGCTTGGGGCAGAGGGGCTTGAACTCGCCGCTGTAGTCGCAAGCGGCAGCGTTGCGAGCAGCAACGAGACCTGCGAAGACGGCGTTGAGAAGTCGGAGGCCAAGCGGTCTTAGGAAGACAA
>JAZUAQ010000066.1:0-2012 GCA_045638085.1 Oscillospiraceae bacterium | reverse complement strand
TTCATTAACCTGGGCAAGATGATGGACTTCATCAAGAAGGGCGACGACGCAAATGTTGCTCTGGAGAAGGCTAAGGGCAGCTACGGCCGCTTTGCTGATGCCGCTAAGTACATCGACCCCCGCCACGAATAAGAGAAGGAGGACACAAAAATGGCTTTGTTTGAAGGTTACGAAAGAAAAATTGACAAAATCAACGGTGTTCTCGCTCAGTACGGCCTGGAGTCTGTTGAGGCTTGCCGTGAGCTGTGTGTCTCCAAGGGTTTCGATCCTTATGAGATTGTCAAGAACATCCAGCCCATCGCTTTTGAGGACGCTGCTTGGTCCTACTGCGTTGGCGCTGCTATCGCTCTGAAGAAGGGCGTTAAGAACGCCGCTGAGGCTGCTGAGGCTATCGGCATCGGTCTGCAGGCATTCTGCATCCCCGGCTCCGTCGCTGAGGACCGCAAGGTTGGTATCGGCCACGGCAACCTGGGCGCTATGCTGCTGCGTGACGAGACCAAGTGCTTTGCATTCCTGGCAGGTCACGAGTCCTTCGCTGCTGCTGAAGGCGCTATCGGCATTGCCCGCAGCGCTAACAAGGCTCGTAAGGAGCCCCTGCGCGTTATTCTGAATGGTCTGGGCAAGGACGCTGCACAGATCATCTCCCGTATCAACGGCTTCACCTACGTGAAGACCCAGTTCGACTACTACACCGGCGAGCTGAAGATCGTGGAGCGCATCCCCTACTCCAAGGGCGAGCGCGCCGCTGTCAACTGCTACGGCTGTGACGATGTCCGCGAGGGCGTTGCTGTCATGCGTTACGAGGGTGTTGACGTTTCCATCACCGGTAACTCCACCAACCCCACCCGCTTCCAGCATCCTGTTGCCGGCACTTATAAGAAGGAGTGCATGGAGACTGGTCGTAAGTACTTCTCCGTTGCTTCCGGCGGCGGCACAGGCCGTACTCTGCACCCCGACAACATGGCTGCTGGTCCTGCTTCCTACGGTATGACCGACACCATGGGCCGTATGCACGGTGATGCACAGTTCGCTGGTTCTTCCTCCGTCCCCGCTCACGTTGAGATGATGGGCTTCCTGGGCGCTGGTAACAACCCCATGGTCGGTATGACCGTTAGCGTTGCTGTTGCTGTTGAAGAGGCTCTGAAGTAAGAACATTTAACAGAATTTATCCCGGCTCGTTTGAGCCGGGATATTTTTTGATAAAAATGCAGATTATGATCGAACATCTTCCGTTATATTCTATAATGCCCCAGCCTTTGCGGTTTTCTGTTAGTATAGCAATAGATAAAAGAAACAGAGCAGTTGTCCCGAAGGACAACTGCTCGAGAAATTGGAATTTATCTCTTGGTTAGTTTTTTGCACCATGTCCATTTTCCACATTTAGTACACTTCAACAATCTTCTGGTTGGCGTTTGCATCAATAAGGCAATCTCTTTATAGTTAGGAACAAACATATGTTGACAGTTCTTACATTCATAATACCCTGTCTCTACCTTAAATTTAAGAGCAATAATGCAAGGAATTATAAATAGCATAACAGACACTATTATCAAAAAGTCTTGAAATCCACATTTAGGGATAAGGAGTGATATTAAAGTCATCAGGCAAATAAGTGCTGCCAGGCTGGTTGTGACAATCACATAAGCGGAATGCAGCAGTCGTTTATGATATCTTTCCTCATTTTTTGCCATCTGAAAAATCAGTTCATTTAATTGTTCATCCTTTTGTTTCATATCAATTATCTCCCCACATAATAATTCATTTACATTTATTCCAAGAATATAACAAAGGTCGAGCATAATATCGGAATCGGGCATTGCTTTGCCTGTCTCCCATTTTGATATAGCTCTGTCGGTTATATTCAATTTTTCTGCCAGCTGTGCCTGTGTAAGATCTTTCTTTTTTCTGCACTCGGCAATAAACTTTCCGATTTTGATTTGGTCCATAAACTGTCTCCTTTCCCTTTCATTGTAGAATCTTTTGAGAAAAATAACACGAACCAATGGTTGACC
>JAZUAQ010000065.1:0-9161 GCA_045638085.1 Oscillospiraceae bacterium | reverse complement strand
CAGGAGTAGGAGTGGGCGCAGGAGTAGGTGTAGGAGCAGGCACATTATGCTCAAGCTCAACTACGCCCTCAGCGGTAAGGGCGCTGATATTATTTGAACCAAGACGGGAAACTCCGTTTTCGCCTATGGCAAACAATGAACTCACCGGTCCGTCATACGCACCGGAAGTGCTATTGATATATATAGTAGACGCTGCATAAACAGCTCCGCACAGCAAAGCAGCAGCTGTTATAATAACGGCTATAATAATTAAGACACGTTTATTCATTAAATCACTAAATCCTCATTGAAATTATGGAATCATGGTGCTATAATACGAAAATCAGATTGAAATCCGTTCTGTTGATTATACAGTAATTATATTATATTATCAAGTAATTTGTCGGATGTAATATTCTTGGCTCATACAGCATAGCATTAATACAGCCGCAGTCTGAAAGGATGAACATTATGGAAAGATATAAAGTTGGTATTATAGGCGGAACCGGCATGGTTGGTCAGCGCTTCGTCTCTCTTATGGACGGTCATCCCTGGTTTGATCTTGTTGTTATTGCCGCAAGCGCAGGCAGCGCCGGAAAAACCTATGAAGAAGCTGCAGGAAAAAGATGGGCAATAGAAACTCCCATGCCTGACCAGTTCAAAACTATCATAGTTAAGAACGCTGTTGACGACATGGAAGAAATCGCTGCCGAAGTTGACTTTGTATTCTGTGCGGTTGATATGAATAAGGAAGAAATCAAAAAGTTCGAGGAAGCATACGCCAAGCTAGAGTGTCCTGTTATTTCCAACAACAGTGCTCACCGTTGGACCGACGATGTCCCTATGATTATCCCCGAGGTCAACCCTGAGCATCTTGAAGTTATCCACGCCCAGCGCAAACGCCTCGGAACCAAGAGAGGCTTTATAGCCGTTAAGAGCAATTGCTCCATCCAGAGCTACGTTCCCGCCCTCAGTCCCCTCCGCGAAAAGTACGGACTTACCAAGGTTCTGACCTGCACCTACCAGGCTATTTCCGGAGCAGGCAAAACCTTCGAAACCTGGCCCGAGATGATTGACAACGTAATCCCCTACATAGGCGGCGAGGAAGAAAAGAGCGAGCAGGAGCCTCTCAAAGTATGGGGCAAGGTTGAAGACGGTGTTATCAAAAAGGACGAGGGCACCTCTATCACTGCTCAGTGTATTCGAGTACCCGTTACTAACGGACACCTTGCTGCTGTTTTCGCAAGCTTTGAGAAAAAGCCCGAAAAGGAAGAAATCATCAAGTTGTGGAAGGAATTTAAAGGCATTCCTCAGCTCAACAATCTGCCCACTGCGCCCAAGCAGTTTCTTAATTACTTCGAGGAAGATAACCGTCCCCAGACCGGCGTCGACAGAAACATGGAAGGCGGAATGGCAATCTCTCTCGGCCGTTTGAGAGAAGACAGCCAGTACGATTATAAGTTTGTCTGCCTTAGCCACAACACTCTTCGAGGAGCTGCAGGCGGAGGCGTTCTGCTTGCCGAGCTTCTTTGCGACCAGGGATATATCACCAAAAAGTAAATATCCGAAAGGAGCATTTTCTGAAAACTCCAATATTTGAAGGCGCATGCACTGCCATCATAACTCCCTTCTGCGCAGATGGCATAGATTATCCTACATTAAGCCGACAGATAGATTTTCAGATTGAGAACGGAATCAGCGCGATAACCGTTGCAGGAACAACGGGTGAAAATGCTACATTAGAAATCCACGAGTATGCACAGCTCGTGGATTTTTCTATCCGTAAATGTAAAGGTAAAATTAAGGTTATAGTCGGTGTTGGTGGAAACAACACTGCAGCCTGCCTACAAAAGGCTAGAATGGCAAAGGAATCCGGAGCTGATGCCGTGCTTATGACACCACCATACTATAACAAAACATCTTCCCCCGGGTTAAAGACTCATTTTTTGAAGGTTGCTGACAATGTTGATATACCGCTTATTTTGTATAACGTTCCTTCGAGAACCGTTATCGGTATAGACATTGATTGCTACAAAGCTTTGGCTCGCCACCCCAATATTAATGGCACAAAGGAAGCTTCGGGAAATTTATCCTTGATAAGTAAAATACTCTGCCAATGCGAGGGCGACATGAATGTCTGGAGCGGCAACGATGATAACACAATTCCGCTGATGAGTATTGGTGCCAAAGGTGTTATCTCCGTTATGTCCAATCTGCTTCCCTTAGAAGTAAAGAAAATATGCGACCATTGCTTAAATCGTGATTATTCGGCAGCTTTTGACTTATATAAAAAATATTCAGCTCTGTGTGATGTATTGTTTATTGACGTTAATCCTGTTCCAATCAAAGCAGCAATGAAGCTTACAGGCCGAGACAGAGGAGAATTGCGTCTTCCACTTGTAAATTTGGAAAATCCGAAACTTGAAACGCTAAAAAACGAAATGAGACAATTAGGCTTAATATGATCTTAACTTGATTCCAGGAAAATATAGGTATATAATCCTCCTTAAAAGGAGGTGCAGCTATGGGAACTCTGGTACTAATTCTCATAATTATATTTTTGCCGCGCATAATGGTTTTGCTGAGCGACCATTACAAATTCCTAAATATGCTTGGCCCTGTATTCACCTGCTATTTATGCGGCTTTCTTCTAAGTTTTGTATTAGAAGACACTTCTGTTGCAGTTACAATTTCTGAGCTTTGCATCCCCATCGCGATCCCGCTTGTTCTTTTCTCCGCGAATCTTCAGACACTGAAAAAGCTAGCAAAACCCGCCCTTATATCTTTCATTCTTATGGCTGTGTCTGTATCAGTTATCAGCAGCATCGCTTTCCTTATTTTCAAGAATGCAGTTCCCGATGCAAGTAAGATAAGCGGTATGATGATCGGACTTTACACAGGCGGTACCCCCAACCTTATGGCAATAGGGCTTGCCCTTGGCGTGCCTCAGAACACCATTATCCATTCCAACACGGCTGACATGATAGTTGGTGGCATCTATTTTATGCTTCTTCTTTCTGTTATGCCCCGCCTTTACAGAAAAGTACTGCCCCGCTTCGACTGCAGTATCAGTATTACCGACAAAGAACTTGAAGCGAAACTGGAAAGCTCTTTCAGCGACGTGAAAATGGTCTTCACCTTTAAGCAGCTATTGAAACGCTTCCCAGCCATACTTCTCTCTATTGCCTGCGTTTTGATTTCTCTCGGTTTTTCCTGGCTTGTCAGCGGTAACGCAACAAACATAATCTTTGTTATGATTGGTGTAAGCACTCTTGGTCTGGCATTTTCTTTCTTCAAAAAGGTTCGTAACCTTCCCGGCTCTTATAATGCTGGCCAGTATCTTATTTATGTTTTTTCTGTTGCAATGGGCATGAGCTTCGATCTCTCTTCAATATCAACCAATACACTACTACTCCTCCTGATGTTCTTCATTGTTCAGTTCGGCTGCGCTGGCCTACATATTGTTCTTGCCAGAATATTCAAGATTGATTCCGATACCGCTCTTATTACATCTGTCGCAGGAATTTACGGACCTGCATTCATACCCTCTGTGGCAAATGCAATGAAAAACAATGAAGTTATCCTTTCTGGTCTTATATGCGGAATTCTCGGTTATGCAATAGGTAATTATCTGGGAATCGGCATTGCAACACTATTGCAATTTGTTGCATAAATAAAAATATCCACACAGTTTTGTGTGGATATTTTTATTGAATAATTATTCATCAGACCAATCGGATGCACGTTCTACAGCTTTCTTCCACTCTCGAAGATATTTTTGAACTTCTTCCTGAGGCATACGAGGCACAAAAACTCGTTGAGACTTTCTGAGCTTTGTAATATCGCTGATATCATCCCAAAGTCCGCTTGCCAATCCTGCAAGGAATGCTGCACCAAAAGCCGTGGTTTCAACCATCTGTGGTCTGTCTATAGGCTTGTTTAGAATATCGGCCTGAAATTGCATCATCACATCGCTAACCGAGGCGCCGCCGTCAACCTTGAGAACTTTAAGAGACTTACCCGAGTCCACTTCCATCGCATCAAGGAGATCCTTGACCTGATAGGCAATTCCTTCCAATGTTGCTCTCGCAATATGAGCTTTGGTGGAACCTCTTGTGAGGCCTAATATTGCACCTCTTGCATACATATCCCAGTGAGGTGCACCAAGACCTGTAAAGGCGGAAACTACATAAACTCCACCGTTATCCTTCACGGTTTCTGCAAGATCACTTACCTCCTGGCTTGATCCGATAAGACCAAGTTCATCCCTAAGCCACTGAATGCTGCTTCCGGCATTGAAAACACTGCCTTCTATGCAATAATTTGTTTTACCGTTAATTGACCATGCGACGGTTGTCAGCAGTCCGGAAACAGAGCGCACAGACTTTTCACCGGCATTAAGAAGTGTAAAACAACCAGTTCCATATGTATTCTTTGCATCTCCGGGATTGATGCAACCTTGACCAAGAAGAGCCGCCTGCTGGTCACCTGCAATACCGCAAATCGGAGTGCCGGCAAGAGAAATAAGTCCGGGTATTCCCGGCTCAATTTCACCGTAAACCATAGAGTTAGGAACAGGCTCCGGCAGCATACACATAGGAATTCCAAGGTGTCTGCACAAAGTCTCATCCCATGTGAGAGAATCGATGTTGAAGAGCATTGTACGGCTTGCATTGGTATAGTCCGTAACATGGACTTTGCCGCCGGTAAGATTCCAAATAAGCCATGTATCTATCGTGCCGAAGAGAAGGTCTCCCCTTTCGGCTCTTTCTCTTGCACCGTTAACATTATCCAGAATCCATTTGATTTTAGTACCTGAAAAATATGCATCAATCAGAAGGCCCGTCTTGTCTCTTACATAGGCCCCAAGACCGGCAGAAGAGAGTTTATCGCACATTGCTGCGGTTCGTCGGCACTGCCAAACAATTGCATTATATACAGGTTCTCCTGTATATTTATCCCAAACAACTGTTGTCTCACGCTGATTTGTTACGCCTATTCCGGCAATATCAGCAGATGACAATCCACTCTTTTCAAAGGCGGATGCAAGCGCTCTGAACTGAGAAGACAGAATTACCTTCGGATCGTGCTCAACCCAGCCGGGCTTAGGATAAATCTGGGGAAAGGGATACTGAACAACGGAATTAATTCCGCCGAACTTATCAAAAATAATAGCTCTTGAGCTCGTTGTGCCCTGATCAAGTGCAATTACATAGTCCTTCATAAGCTTAATCCCCCATATCTGTATTGACGAAGCAATATTTGTAAAATATAATCGTTATGTACATAATAACATCACAATGCGCACACTACAAGGAGGTATTTTCATGCCGACACTTAAAGAATTCACTTTTCCTTCAAGCAATGGAAAAACCGATATTTATGTCCGCAGTTTTATCCCCAAAGAGTCTCCCAGAGGCATTGTTCAGATAGCCCATGGAATTGCCGAACATTCCGCAAGATATGACCGATTTGCCACTTTCCTTGCCGAAAACGGCTTTGCCGTTTACACAAATGACCATCTCGGCCACGGTAAAAGTCTTCATGACGAATCCGATCTCGGTTTCTTTTCCGAAAACGGCGGTTGGGAAATGGCTGTTGAAGATATGCGCAAGCTTCATGACATTGCTGCGCATGAATTCCCCGGAGTCCCCTGCTTCCTTTTCGGTCACAGCATGGGAAGCTTCCTTGCCAGAACTTATATTATCTACTTTAGAAGCGGACTCGATGGAGTTATTCTTTCCGGCACAGGTCAGCAGGCCAAAGCTCTCATTCTCGGAGGCAAACTTCTAAGCAGCATAGAAATCAAGAAAAACGGTGGGAAATTCAAGAGTGAAATGCTGAATAATATTGCCTTTGGCAAATATAACGACGGCTTCGACACTCCCAGAACCATATCTGACTGGATTAGTCGTGATGAAGCCGAAGTTGATAAATATATCGAAGACCCTCTTTGCGGTTATATTCCCTCCGCTGGTCTTTTCCACGATATGATGTGCGGCATTGAATTCATAACAAAAGCTCGAAATGTTCAGCGAATGAATAAGTCTCTTCCTGTCTATTTCATGTCCGGAGACGCAGATCCCGTTGGCGAAAATGGCAAGGGCGTTCTCAGAGCATATAAGAGCTTTCTCGATGCTGGAATGAAGGATGTTGCTGTCAAGCTCTATCACGAAGGCAGGCACGAAATGCTTAACGAGCTTAATCGCGACGAGGTTTACAGAGATATTCTCAACTGGATTGAAGGCGAACTTATCAAATGAACATCATACTTACAGGTCCAAAGCATTGCGGAAAATCAACTCTCGTCAGAAACGTGATTGAAAACTATGATGGGAGACTTTCCGGATTTATAAGCGAATTTGATGATAGATCTTCAGACACAAGAAAACTTCTTATTCGCAGTATCAATGGAGCGAATAATGCCTGCGCAGTTACTTGGTCCCAGAGTTCTTATTCCGTGAATTACGATGTATTTGACAAATTTGCGCCTGAACTTATAGACCTTAGCTCAGATCTTATAGTTTTTGATGAGCTCGGAAAATTTGAGTCTTCATGCAATAAACTTCAGAACGCTGTAGAACAAGCTTTCTCCTCCACAACTGATGTGATCGCCGTTTTGAGACTTGATGCTCCTGCCTGGATCAACGAGCTTAAACTGCGTAGTGACGTTATGGTAATTAATGTAAACATCGAAAACAGAGACACTCTTGTTTCTGAGATTAAAGAGCTTATTAACTTATGAAAACTATGTTGAAAATTTATGATAATTTTTGCATAGTTTGGCGCAAAAATAGTCGAATTTTCAATTGACACTTTTTGTATCCTTTATTATAATAAAAAAGTAAATATTTAGGTGTACAGTGACTGGCGGAAGTGGGTTGTACCACAGGGAGCTGTATGCAAAATTAGCCGACCGCCTGGGCAGACCATCCATAAAAATTATAGTGGATTGGTCTGCTCTTATTGTTTTTTATGGAGGAAATTTGTATGAAAAAAATCGGAATTGTTATGGGCAGCGCAAGCGATCTGCCCGTAGTTGAAAAAGCAATCAAGGTGCTCCAGGAATACTCCGTTCCCTTTGAGGTTCGCGTACTTTCCGCTCACCGCTGCCCCGATGAAGCAAGAATTTTTGCTTCCACCGCCCGCGAAAACGGCTTCGGTGTTCTTATCGGTGCCGCCGGCATGGCAGCACATCTTGCAGGCGCCCTTGCCGCCAACTCCACCCTTCCTGTTATCGGCATTCCCTGCAAATCCTCCGTCCTTGACGGCATGGATGCACTTCTTGCAACCGTTCAGATGCCCTCTGGCATCCCCGTTGCAACCGTTGCCATAGACGGCGCAAAGAACGCCGCAATTCTGGCAATGCAGATTCTTGCAGTTGCCGACGAAGAACTTTCTGCAAAGCTTGACGCAGCACGCGAGCAGGCAAAGGCAGAGGTTCTTGCTAAAGATGAAGAAATTAATAAAAAATATAAAAACTAATTTGGAGGTAAAAAATATGGAACTCGTTTACACCGGAAAAACCAAGAATGTTTACGCTCTTGAGAGCGGCAATTATCTTCTCAAGTTCAAAGACGACTGCACCGGCAAGGATGGCGTTTTTGATCCCGGCGAGAACAGCGTTGGTCTCACCATCGACGGTGTTGGTCTTGTCAACCTGAAGATGAGTGTATATTTCTTTGAGAAGCTCCGCGAAGCAGGTATCAAGACCCACTATGTCAACGCAAACCTTGATGACTGCACCATGGAAGTTCTTCCCGCACGAGTATTCGGCAAGAGCCTTGAGGTTATCTGCCGCCGCCGCGCCGTTGGCAGCTTTATCCGCCGTTACGGTATGTACATCGAATCCGGCGCTCCCCTGCCCGACTATGTTGAAACTACCTTCAAAGATGACGACAAGGGCGATCCTCTGGTCAGCAAGGATGCACTCGTAGCTCTCGGCGTTATGAGCGACGCTCAGTATGACTCTCTCAAGGAGCAGACTCAGGTTATTACCCGCATCGTTGCCAAAGAACTGGCTTACCGCGGTATGGAACTTTATGACATTAAGTTCGAATTCGGTTATGTCGGTGAAGAAGTTATTCTCATCGATGAGATCGCATCCGGTAACATGAGAGTTTACAAGGACGGCGAATACATCGATCCCATGACTCTCTCCGAGCTGTTCTTTGCATAATGGGCGGCTTTTTCGGAGCGGTATCTAACCGCGACGTGGTTATGGATGTATTTTTCGGCGTTGACTACCATAGCCACCTTGGAACAAGACGCGCAGGTATGGCAGCATGGAATGATGAAGTTGGATTCCAGCGCAGCATCCACAGCATTGAAAACACCCCTTTTCGTACCAAGTTCGAAAAAGATGTTGAAGAAATGCATGGCACCGCTTGTATAGCCTGCATTAGCGACCTTGACCCTCAGCCTCTGGTGCTTTTCTCCCGCCACGGTACCTATTCCCTCTGTGTCATTGGCGCTGTTAACAACATGGAACAGCTTAAAGAAGAGTACCTTACCATTTGCAGAGGACATCTTGAGGCTCACTCCAAAGGCCGTGTCAGCATGGTTGAAATCATTGCTTCAATGATAAACAGCCAGCCTACATTTGCAGAAGGTATTAAATTTGTTCAGGACAAAGTAGACGGTTCTGCAACAATTCTCATCATTAATGATGAAGGTAAGCTTATAGCTGCAAGAGACAAATATGGACGCCTTCCTGTCATGGTCGGCAAGAGTGAAGACGGCTATTGCGTTGCATTTGAGTCATTCTCCTACACCAAGATGGGATATTACGACTATAGTTCCCTTGGACCCGGTGAGTGCGTTGAAATCAGTTGCGACGGTGTCAAGCAGCTTCTCGCACCGGGAAAAACTGAAAAGTTCTGCGCATTTATGTGGACATATTTCGGTTATCCCACAAGCCACTATGAAGGTGACAGCGTTGAAGCTATCCGCACAAGAGGCGGCGCCGAAATGGCAAAGTTTGATCTTGAACACGGACTTGCTGAAAATATTGATGCGGTTTGCGGTGTTCCCGATTCCGGTATTCCCTACGCAATCGGCTATGCCAATGAGCGCAAGCTTCCCTTCAGCAGACCCTTTATCAAGTATACTCCCACCTGGCCAAGAAGCTTTTTACCCCCAAGCCAGGCGGACAGAAATAAAATAGCAAAAATGAAGCAAAT
>JAZUAQ010000064.1:0-15043 GCA_045638085.1 Oscillospiraceae bacterium | reverse complement strand
ATGGCTACGATCCGACTTAATCTTCTCATGCAGAATATTCCTGAAGAGAGGATATATGTCACCGGCAACACCGTCATTGACGCCATGAGCACCACCGTGGACAATGCTTACAGCCATCCCGAGCTAGAGTGGCTGGGAGATGATAAAATGATTCTTCTCACCGCCCACAGAAGAGAGAATCTTGGTGAGCCCATGAAAAATATCTTCCGTGGTATCAGAAAGGCTCTGGATGAGGTTCCCGGCTTCAAGGTCATCTACCCCATCCATAAAAATCCCCTTGTCCGTAACGCTGCCGACGAGATATTCGGTGACTGCGACAAGGTGAAGCTCATAGAACCTCTGGAGGTCTTTGATTTTCACAACTTCCAGAACAAGGCCTACATCATTCTCACGGATAGCGGTGGAATTCAGGAGGAAGCCCCTTCTCTAGGCAAGCCCGTTCTGGTTCTGCGTAACACCACTGAACGCCCTGAGGGCATTGATGCCGGCACCTTAAAGTTGGTGGGCACTGATACCGATGTTATCTACCGTGAAACCGTCCGCCTTCTTACCGACAATGAGAAATATGGGCGCATGAGCCATGCCTCTAACCCCTACGGTGACGGTCAAGCCAGCCGCCGCATAGTTGATGCTATAATTGAAAAGTTCAGCAGTTGATTGTCTCCCTCTTTTAAAATGTGCTTAAGCACTCATTTCACATAACTATCAATACGCGAAAAACAGACCATAATGTGCTTGCTTCAAAGCAGGTGCATCATGGTCTGCTTTTCTTTCTATAACTCCTTTTATTGACTTGCCTGACCACTTATCATATAATAATATAGTATATCTTGAGTTGTTATGCCCTGAAGGAGCTTACTGATAAATGAACAAACAAACTGGAATCAATTTCATTGCTCAAGTCGTCGCTTTTGCGATTAACTTTTGCATCAGCTTTTTCCTCACACCCTTCATTATTGAAAATATTGGTGTGGAGGCAAACGGCTTTGTAACTTTGGCAAACAACTTCGTTGAGTATGCCCAGCTTTTCACTGTCGCCCTCAACTCCATGGCTGGACGATTTATCACCATCAAGATGCATCAGGAAAAATTTGAGGACGCAAATAAATATTTCACTTCGGTTGTTATTGCAAACCTCTTTTTCTCCCTTGTTTTCACTATTGTGTTTGCCGTGGTGATCCTCTTCCTGGAGCACTTCCTGAACATCTCCCGAAGCTCAGTCAACGACATCAAAATACTTTGGACTTTTATCGCGCTAAATTTTGTCCTTTCTCTGTTTACCTCTAACTTCTCGGTTGCCACATTTATCAGTAACCGACTGGACAAAGCTGCGCTCACTAATGCGCGCGGAATTATCATACGGGCAGGTGCTCTGGTACTTTGTTACACCTGCTTCCGCCCCTATACCTTTTATGTAGGTATTGCCACTCTCCTTTGGGGTATAAACAATCTGGTCAGCCATATCTATTACAAGCGCAAATTAACACCTGAGTTGCGCATCCGCCGGGAGTATTTTGATTTTGGCTGTATCAAGGAGCTGCTTGCCTCTGGCATCTGGAACTCTGTATCCAAACTCAGCTCCATTCTTTCGTCGGGCCTCGATCTGCTGATCACCAACATCTTCGTTAACGGCGTTGCCATGGGCGTGTTTAATCTTTCCAAAACAGCTTCCAATATCGTCCTCTCCCTTTTTGGCATGCTCTCTTCCATCTTTGCCCCTCAGCTCACCATAGCCTACGCAAAAAATGATTTTGAAGAGATGAAAAGGCAACTTATTTCTTCCATTAAGCTTTTAGGTGTGTTCTCAAGCATCCCCATAGCAATCCTCGTAGGCTTCGGCAAGGCATTCTATACTCTGTGGGTACCAACTCAGGATGCAGATTTCCTGCACCTTTTGACCATCATCACCTGCTTCAATCTGATTTTTGCACTTCCCTTGGAGCCTATCTATAATATCTTCACTGTTAGAAATAAGATTAAGGTCTCTTCCTTAGCACTGGTCGCCTTCAGCGCCGCAAGCATCCTCACCGTTTTTATAGGCCTCAATTTCCTGCAGGATGAAAAAATAAAGATCATTTACATTGCATCTGTGGGTGCTTTCTATAATGTTCTGCGTCTGTTCACTTTTCTGCCCATATATGGTGCCAGGTGCCTTGATTTCAAGCTGACTACCTTTTATCCGGTGATCGCACGCAATGTCATATCCGTGATCATACTTACGGCCATCGCCATTGGGGCAAATACTCTATTTACCATTGATACCTGGATCAAGCTGATTGCTATCTGTGTTGTAGTTGCATTCATTGGTCTTATAACCAATATCATCACATTGTACCGCAAAGAAGAACTGCATGATTTATACTCCATATTTATGGGGCTGATTCGCAGAAAGGGAGAATAATGATGGCAATTCCCAAAACAATACATTACTGCTGGTTTGGCAGAGGTCCCAAAGGCGAGTTGGCCGAAAAATGCATCGCTTCCTGGAAAAAATTTTGTCCCGATTATGCTTTCAAGGAATGGAACGAGGATAATTTCGACCTAAACACCAATCTGTATGTCCGGCAGGCCTATGATAATAGAAAATTTGCCTTCGTTACCGACTATGTCAGGCTCTATGCCTTGTATACCGAAGGTGGAATCTATATGGATACCGACGTAGAGATTCTAAAGCCTCTGGATGATTTCCTAAAGCACCAGGCCTTCTCCAGCTTTGAAAACAACAATAAGATCCCCACAGGCATTATGGCAGCAGATCAGGAAAATCCCTGGATCAAAGATCTTCTAGATGAATACACTGAGCTTGTCTTTCTCGATTCCGAAGGCAACATGGATCTTACCACCAATGTAGAACGGATCACAAATCTGACCCTCGAAAAATATGGTCTTATTCCTGTTTCTTCCTACCAGGAATTGGGCTGCGGCGTAGTAACAATATATCCTCACGACTACTTCTGCCCCAAAGATTGGAACAGCGGAGAACTCCATCTGACCGAAAACACCCACACTATCCACCACTTTGCCGGTTCCTGGCACACTGCCGACGAGAAGAGGTTCACCGCAAAAAGACAGAAATACATCACCCGTTACGGCCTAGAAAAAGCTGAACGGATCCTCGCTCGGCAAAACAGCGTGCTTCGTGCGCTGTATTACCTGCGACATCCTGTTCTGGCATTGAGGAAAATTAAAGAAAAACTCAGTTAAAGGAGTTTTATTATGATTTTTAGCTTCATCGTTCCCGTGTACAATGTAGAAAAATACCTCGCCCGCTGCCTAGAGAGTTTGTTGAATCAGAGCTTCACTGATTTTGAGATCATCGTGGTCAATGATGGTTCTCCCGACAATAGTCAACGCATTATTGATGACTATGCCGCCAGATACCCGGACAAAATAAAGGCCTTTATCAAGGAAAATGGAGGCTTATCCGATGCTCGCAATTACGGCATCGAGCGAGCATCCGGCGAATATTTGCTGTTCGTAGATTCAGATGATTACATTGACCTCAAGGCTCTGGAGAATCTAATCCCTGCCGTCGAGAATGGTCATCCTGATGTTATTGGTTTTGGCGTTACCGTGGTGACTGAAACCGGCGAATCTACAGCGCGGATTTCAAAACCCACCATGTCCTTGTATAGCGGTGAGGAGGCTATCATTTCATTGGTTGCGGCCAAGATTGGATTTGAGGCCGCATGGGGATTCGCATACCGCAGCGCTTATTGGAAAGACAATAATTTCAACTATATGAAGGGCATCTATCACGAGGACTTTGCCCTTACGCCTCTGGTGCTTCTCCGCGCTGAATCTGTTACCTGCATTGATTTTGCCGCCTACTACTATGTTAGCACCCCCGGGAGCATCATCCGCACCCAAACTCCGGCCAGAATCCGTAAACGTGCGGAAGATCTTCTCACTGGTTATGATTTTCTTTTAGATGAATTTTTTAAGAAACCTTCACGGAATATATGGGCCGGCAAGATGTATCTTGCCTATGCCGCCAACTCAGTAATCGACCGATTCAGAGAGCTAGGTGGCGACACAAAGCTTTGGTTTCGAAAGGAAGTCGTACGCAGAAATGTTGCCGAAAATCTGCTGAACAACACGCTTAAGCGCAAACTAAGAAAAGCTGCGCTGAAGCTTAAGCATAGGATCTGAAAAATCACATTCCGCCAAAGGAGCTATATTATGACCTTTAGTATCATCGTACCTGTATTCAATGCCGAGAAGTATCTTTCTCGGTGTATTGATAGCATTCTCGCACAAAGCCATACAGACTACGAAATCATTTTGGTCAATGATGGCTCCCCCGACAACAGCCAGACAATTATTGACAGCTACGTGTGCAAGTACCCTAATAAAATCAAGTCGTTTCAGAAGGAAAACGGTGGAGCCGCAGATGCACGCAACTGCGGCATTGCACAGGCCACCGGCGATTATTTGCTCTTTGTAGATGCTGATGATTATATTTCACCGGAGCTTCTGGAACGACTGGATAACTCAATTCATGAATGTAATGCTGATGTTATCAGATACTCATCCCTGACCGTATACGACAACGGTGAAATAGGGGAAAAGTTTTTTGCTCCTGAAATGTGCGGTGTCTCCGGCGAAGAAGCAATTGCCAGACTTATCGACCATAAGCAGTTATTTGATGCTGCATGTTTCTGCGCCCACAAACGGGAGTACTGGACAAATAACGGCTTTCAATTTGCCAAAGGCATGTATCAGGAAGACTTTGGACTGATTCCCGAGGTCATAATAAAGGCCAATAAATTTACCGCAATAGATTATGTTGGTTACTTTTATGTGCAAACAGCCGACAGCACAACCCGGGTTGAAAATGCTGATCGAAGTCGAAAGCGCAATTTTGACATATTACAGCATTTTGACTCTTTGTCGGCAATCGCCTGCACAAATATTCATGACGAAACTATCAGAAAGAAATTTTACAGTTACCTTGCAAACACTGTGGTCTCCAGAATCAAATATACCAGCGGAGTCACGAAGAAAATATATCTGAACGAACTTCGAAAAAGAAAGGTTTTTGACCTTCTGATCGACGACAGCCTCAAACGCCGCATTAAAAAGCTTATAATCCGGCTTCGATATAAGAGACCTGTAAAGGAAATACTCTCATGAAAAAAATATGCATACTTATGCTCCATCTACAGCATGGCGGAATCGAAAAACAGACCATATCACTTGCAAATCAATTATGCGAGCACTATGAGGTGAAGATTATCTCCTTTTACAGCATGAACATGCCGCCCGCCTATCCTGTGGATGAAAGGGTGAAAATCAAATATCTTTTGGATGCCGCGCCCAACAAAGAGGAGATAAGGGCTGCCATCAGAAAAAAGAATCCTTTTGCATTTTTTAAGGAGGCTTTAAAAGCTGCCAAGATCCTTTATTTGAAAAAGCATCTTATGATAAAGGAAATCAAGGCACTGGACTGTGACTATGTGCTCTCTACCCGTCTTGAGTACGCCCAGATGCTCACAGATCACGCCCCCGACGGTATTGTCACCATGACCCAGGAACACCTTCACGATGATAGCGATAAATATGTAAAGCGTGTAAAAAAAGCCTTTGCTGGCTTAGATTATCTTCTGGTCCTCTGCGGCGGCTCCCGGGAAAACTACAGCCGCTGGCTCGCCGGAAACAAAAAAATAAGGATTGTTGAGATCCCAAACATTTTAGATGAGATTCCTGAAGAATCTGCCGCTCTTGCAGGTAATCAGCTGGTAGCCGCAGGCAGACTGCATCCTGTGAAAAATTTCGAGACATTGATCGATGTTTTTGATTTAGTTCAAAAGGAAGTTCCCGATGCTTCTCTCACCATCATAGGCGGTGGAGATGAATATGAGCGTCTTAAAGCTCAAGCTGAATCCATCGGTCTGGCTCAAAAGGTGACCATTACCGGAATGGTCCCGGCAGAGGCGGTAAAAGAGCATATGCTCTCCTCCGATCTCTACCTCATGACATCCCATACCGAATGCTTCCCCATGGTACTGCTTGAGTCAGCTTCTGTTGGTCTGCCTCTTATTGCCTTTGATGTGCCGGTGGGCCCACGTTACATTATTGAAAACGGACAAAACGGTTTTCTTGTAGATTATGAAGACAAACAGCAGATGGCCGACAAAGTTATTTCCCTTCTGAAGGACCGTAGGCTGCTCCAGAAAATGGGTAAAAGTGCCAAGGAAAAAGCTTATGACTATACTGCAGAGAAGATTATGCCCCTTTGGCGTCAGTTGTTCTCATAAGTAGCATAATCCTTGAAAAAATCAAAAATACACAATCTCCAGGTTGATTGCCGATAGTGAATAATCTAAAAATACCATAATTTACATATCATAAGGTGAAAGTATGCGAAAAGTCAGTGCTATCATACCGGTTTACAATTCTGAAAAATACTTAAGTAAATGTCTCGACTCTGTTTTAGGACAGAATTTTAATGACTTTGAAATTATTATAGTCAACGACGGCAGCACCGACTCGTCTCAGGATATTATTGATGCCTATAGAGCAAAACATCCTGACAGGCTTATATCAATACAGCAAAAGAACGCAGGACAGGCCGCCGCCAGGAACAAAGGAATCGAACTTGCCACGGGTGAATTCATATTGTTCTTGGACAGCGATGACTATCTTAGTCTCAACGCCTTTGAAACCGCATACTCATATGCAAAGACTAAACAGCTGGATATTGTCTGCTTTAACATGTTTGCTGACAATAATGAAAAAACCGAAGAATTCAATTACCGGATTTTCAAATGTGCAGATCCAATAAAGAGATATATCCTCAATGAAACCTCACCCTGCAACAAACTGATCCGCAGGGAATTCCTTATAAAAAACTCATTACGCTTCTCTGAGGGGATCATCTACGAAGATTTTGAGCTTATCCCACGCCTTGCCCTTTACACCAATAAAATTGAATTTCTGGATGATTATCTTTATTATTATGTTATACATGATAATTCCACCATGCGTCAGGAAAAATTCCACCCTAAAATGACAAATATTTATCTCGCAATAAACTCACTTAAAAATGCCTTCTTTCACACTGAATTCATTCAGGAACTTGAATGCATTTATATAGAGCACCTTTTGCACGGAGCGGGTCCCAGATTTACAATTTATCCCGAGGGAAAGGCAGAGGTTGAAAAGATTCACCGCACTATTCACAGCACCTTTCCTAAATGGTATAAAAACAAATATTACAAAGCCATGGGTGTACGCTATAAGATAGTATGCACCTTATGTTATCTGAAGCAAAAACGTCTGCTTGCTTTCCTTCTCAAACATAAAAATTGAGACATTTTACATTTGGGGAAATAACAATTGTTTATACTCGGTATTGCTCAGTCTAAGCCTAGTCCCAAAGCTTATTCATATTGCGTCAAGGCACTAAAAAAGCCACGAATCTTATGATTCGCAGCTTTTTCTTTATTCCCAAGTTTTCCAAATTTCGGGCTTGTAGCCCACGGTGGCCTGTTTGCCGTTGCGAACAACAGGAGTTTTTATGAGGAAGGGCTCCTCATAAAGCTTTTCCAGCTTGGCTTCATTGGATGCCAGATACTGAATGAGAGGATAATCCTGATCCTCCTTGTCGATAAGTTCCTCAAGACCTACGGCATTTTTAACGCTCTCCAGCTCGCGGCGGCTCATGCCGTAGCGGATTATATCTACAAATTGATACTTAATACGACGCTCCTTGAAATAGCGCTCTGCCTTTTTTGTGTCGAAGCACTTGTTCTTTCCGTAGATTTGTATGTTCATATTGCTCTCTCCATAAAGCTTCTCAGATTGCGGTAGAATATATCGCGGACAAGCTCCTCGCTCCAGTTGCGGCAAAGCATAGCTTCATAAAGCTTTGCCATATCCTGAACGCCCTTCATGCCCTTGGGCATTTCGGGAATTCCGTCAAGGTCACCACCCAGACAAATGGTCTTTTCGCCGCCGAGGGAGAGGAAATGCTCTGCGTGAGCAAGCACGGCATCGATGTCTCTGCCGTGACCCAAAATATCTAAGTACATATTAAGACCGGCAACACCGCCTGTTTTGACAAGAGCTTTGAACTGCTCATCCGTCAGATTTCGGATATGGTCGCAGACAGTTTTGGAGTTGCTGTGGCCTGCCAGAACTGGTTTTGTTGCAATCTCCTGAATATCCCAGAAAGCCTTTTCGGAAATATGGGACATATCAAGAGCAACGCCCATTTTCTGAGCAGCAAGCACAAACTCGCGGCCCCTTTCAGTAAGTCCGCCGCCATCAACGCAGGTACCAGAAAGAATGTTGGGGTGATTCCATGTGAGATGGACTATTCGAAGTCCCTTTTCATAGGCTTTGCGGAGCTTATCTATGCTGCAGCCAAGCTTTTCCGCGCCTTCCACAGATATAAGCACTCCCACTTTCCCCTTCTTCTCAGCCTCATCAAGGTCTGAGGCGCCGAGACAAATCATAGCCTTGTCGCTATGAAGGCGAAGCTGCCGGATAAGCTCATCCATAACCCATTCGGTTTTCTCCACCATTCCCTCTCTATGGGGCGCACAAATGGAAAAGACCTGGACAGCGGGGGCATAAGCGCTGAGGCGCTCTATATCAATATGAAATTTGTTTCTGTAAATGGATTTTCCGTATTCATATACAGGCAGTGCGGTGTCGCAATGAGCGTCAAAATAGGGTATTTTCATTTTATCTTTCTATATTTCTCTTTCTGATTATACTTCAATTATTACGGGCAATATCATGGGGCTGCGGCGAATGTTTTTATAGAGATAGCCGCTAAGGTTGCCCTTAACCTTGCCTTTAATTCCAGCCCAGTCAGTTATATGCTGGCTCTCGCAGGCATAAATGCTCTCCATTACCACACGGTTGAGTTCCTCCATAAGATGATCGGACTCTTTCACATACACAAAACCGCGGGTGATGATTTCGGGGGTGCTGATTATGCTTCCGTCCTCGCTTGACATGGTCATGATAACAACTATCATACCCTCGTCCGCAAGAAGTTTGCGGTCGCGGAGGACAACGCTGCCCACATCGCCTACGCCCGTGCCGTCAACAAACACCTTGCCTGCAGGCACAGTGCCGTTTTCGCGGATGGTCTTCTGGCCAAGCTCAATAACATGACCTATGCCGCTGACAAGCACATTCTTGGGGGCAATACCCATGGTCTTTGCAAGCTCAGCGTGCTTGCAAAGCATTCTTGTCTCGCCGTGGAGGGGAATGAAATATTTGGGCTTGGTGAGAGCCATCATCATCTTCAGTTCTTCCTGGCAGGCATGGCCGGAAACATGGAGATTATCGCTTCGGTTATAAATGACCTCGGCACCCTTGCGGAAAAGCTCATCGATTACGCGGCTGACGGTTATCTCATTTCCGGGAATTGCGGAGGCAGAGATTATGACTCTGTCGCCCGCGTCTATTTCAACCTGCTTATGACCGGAGAATGCCATGCGGTAAAGGGCACTCATTTCTTCGCCCTGACTGCCGGTGGTAATGATAACGGTCTTATTCTTGGGCACAGACTTTATCTTGTCCATGCTTACAAGAACGCCCTCCGGAACTTTCATATAACCAAGTTCCATGGAGACCTTCATTATATTCTCCATGCTGCGTCCCGTGATGCCGACTTTTCTCTTATACTTGGCGGCAGAATTGATTATTTGCTGAATTCTGTGGACATTGGATGCAAAGGTTGTGACAATAATGCGCTTATCGCAGTCCTTGAAAAGCTCGTCGAATCGGGCGCCCACCTTGCTTTCAGACTCACTGTGTCCCGGCTTTTCAACGTTAGTAGAGTCGGCAAGAAGAGCAAGAACTCCCTCGTTGCCCAACTGACCCAGACGGGCAATATCTGCCATTCCGCCTGAAATGGGCGTGACATCTATCTTGAAGTCGCCGGTGTGAATCACGGTGCCTACAGGGGTATGGATAGCAAAGGAAACGGCATCGGCAATGGAATGGTTGATATGGACAAACTCTACTCCGAAGCATCCTGCCTTTACGGTTGCTCCTCTCTCAACAGTCACCATTTTCACCTTATTGGCCAGCTTATGCTCCTCAAGCTTGATATTGATAAGGGCGCTTGTAAGCTTTGTGGCATAGATGGTGGTGTTGATTTCTCTGAGAACATAGGGTATTGCACCTATGTGGTCCTCGTGGCCGTGTGTTATAAACATGCCGCGAATGCGCTTTTCGTTTTCCTTGAGATAAGTTATGTCAGGAATAACAGAGTCAATGCCGTACATATCCTCATCGGGGAAGCCAATACCGCAGTCCACGATAATAATATCCTTGCCGAATTCATAAACGGTGAGGTTTTTGCCTATCTCGCCCAATCCACCAAGGGGTATGATTTTCAGTTTGATTGCCATTAAATTTCTCCTTAATGCAAAAATATGTAGATTTTCAGGCATAGCAATCATGCGGCCGGATTCCCCTCCTGCCGCTGATTTTTCTTCGAATTTTCCCGTGGCTTTATCCTGCAGCCCTGCACCCGCCGCAGTTTTATTTCCCACTTTCTTCGAAAACAATGTCCGATTTAATTTATATATTTCAAGTGTCAAAAGACACTAAATTTACTTATTGCAGGAATATTATTCCCGTATATATAAAGATAATACCACAGATTTGTATGCTTTGTCAAATCTGTGGTATTTTTTTATGCAATATTACATCTCTCGACGGCCTTCGAGGGCTCTCAGCAAGGTTGCGTCATCGGTAAACTCGAGATTGGAGCCGACGGGAATTCCGTAGGCAAGGCGGGTTATGCGCACATCAAAGGGCTTGAGAAGTCTTGAAATATACATGGCGGTTGTGTCGCCCTCTGTGTCGGGGTTTGTGGCCATAATGATTTCCTCAACTCCCCCATCCGCAACGCGCTTGACAAGTGAAGCGATGCGTATATCATCGGGCCCCACGTGATTCATGGGAGAGAGCACTCCGTGGAGCACATGGTAGCTGCCATTATATTCGCGGCTGCGCTCGATGCTCATAACATCCTTGGGCTCGGCAACAACGCATATTACAGAACGGTCTCTGCGCTCATTTTTGCAAACGGGACAAAGCTCGCTGTCGGTAAGATTCTGGCATATGGGGCATGTATGGACATTTTCCCTCGCCTCTGTGATTGCAGCGGCAAAGGCTTCCGCCTCACCCTCCGGCAGGCTCAGCATATGAAATGCAAGACGCTGTGCGCTCTTTTTTCCCACTCCGGGGAGGGATGCGAAGGCATCTATCAGCGCTTCAAAACTTGGGGGCAAAAGACTCATAGCTTATCTCCTCAGGAATTTCTTATGGCTTCGATTGCAGCAGCACGGTCTTCCTTACCGAAAACGGCAGATCCTGCAACAAGCACGTTGGCTCCCGCTTTTTTTACAAGAGGAGCTGTGGTGGGGTCAACGCCGCCGTCAACTTCAAGCTCACACTCCGGATTTACCTGATTGAGCATCTCGCGTATAAGCTCAATCTTCGGAAGCTGGTCATGCATGAACTTCTGGCCGCCGAAACCGGGCTCAACGGTCATAACAAGAACAAGATCGATGAGATCTATATAGGGCAGAAGTGCGGTTGCTGGAGTTCTGGGCTTTACAGAAAGGCCAACCTTTTTGCCACATTCAAGAACGATCTTGATTGCCTCAAGAATATACTGGGGCTGGGTTGCTTCCACATGGAATACAACAAGATCAGCGCCCGCTTTGCAGAACTCTTCCACATAGCGCTCAGGGCGATCTATCATAAGGTGAACATCCAGAAATGCATCTGTGCATTTTCTAAGGGACTTAACCACAGGAATTCCGATGGAAATGTTGGGGACAAACATTCCGTCCATAACATCAACATGGAGCCAGTCTGCGCCACCTGCAAGGACATCCTCTATCTCGCTCTGGAGATTTACAAAGTCTGCAGAAAGAATAGATGGGGCTATTTTAATCATTTTAATGACCTCCCTTAGCCTGAGCGATACAATCCAAACCCGCACCACGAGGCGGATTTTAGCGCCAGACTTCATTTTATTTTTCGGTGGGCGTCAGCCCACCGTCATCATCCAATTTTGCCTGACACATAAATCCCCACCCGTGGTGTCGGAGATTTCTGAGCGAATATTCTAAGGCAGTGCAAGACTTCGTCCTGCAGACGGGCTATCGCCCTTCAAAGGGCGAAGGCGAGGCAATGCCAACGCATATTCGTTCAGAAACGGGTTTGGATTATATCACTCAGGCTAAATCTTATGCATAGAATTAATTAGCTGAGCTGCGCGCACAGCCGCTTTTATATAGGGGCTGTTCCTTTTCGGGGCAGCCCCCTTGGATAGGGTTTTACCCTTCTTTTGCGGGGCTTTTCAAAACTTTTCTGCTCACATATAGGAAGAGCAGCACACTGGTCACTGCGCTTATCGTATCGGAAATGGGCTCCGCACAGTATATACCTTCAACGCCTATAAAGCGCGGCAGTATAAGCGCAAGAGGAGTCAGGAGAATTATCTTTCTCAGGCAGGCTATAAAGAGACTTATCTTTGCCTGACCTGTTCCAAGCAAGCTTACCTGGGCACTTATCTGGAAGGCGAATATCACCATTCCTGCAAGGTATATGGGCATCATCTCTGCCGCCACAGCGCAAAGCTCCGCATCGGAGGTAAAAAGCCCGGCAATGGTTTTGGGGAACAACAGCACCGCCAGATAAAAGAGCGCCGTGTATGCAACGCAAACCCCACATACAATACGGAAATTCTGCTTCACGCGGCTGAAGTTTCCCGCGCCAAAATTATAGCTGATTATGGACTGGGTACCGTAGGCAAATCCGTTTGCGGGAAATACCATCAGCTGCATTATGCTGCAGAGAATTGTGTAGCTTCCCACATAAAGGTCGCCTCCGTAACGCTGAAGACCACTGGTGAACACAATAGCAATGAGGCTTTCAGTGCTCTGCATTATAAAGGGTGATATTCCAAGAGAAGAAATACGTCCCATTATAGAAAGCTGCGGTTTCAGATCCTTAAAGTTTATCCGAATAACGGATTTTTCCGACAGTAGGAAACGCACGACCCATGCTGCAGAAATTGCCTGGGATATAATAGTTGCAAGGGCAGCGCCCTTGACACCCATATTGAAAACAAATATAAAAATGGGGTCGAGAATAATATTACTGACAGCGCCTATCAATACGCTAAGCATAGCCGTTTTGGCCTGTCCCTGACAGCTTATGAAGGTGTTGAGACCCAAAGACAGCTGAACAAATATTGTTCCGCAAAGATATATGCGCAAGTAATCGTCCGCATAGGCTATGGTGTCATCACTTGCGCCAAAGAAATACAAAAGAGGCTTTCTTACAAAAAGCAGCACCACGGTGAGAACCACAGAAAAACACAGTATCATAATAACCGCGTTTTTCAGTATCTCTCCCGCTTTCTCTCTGCTTCCTCTTCCAAGTTCCATAGCCGCAAGAGGCGCGCCGCCGTTTCCCGCGAAGGCGGCAAAGGCGGAAACTATAAGCAAAATGGGCATGCAAAGCCCCATTCCCGTCAGGGCAAGGGCTCCCACATCTGCAATATGACCTATATATATGCGATCCACAATGCTATAAAGCAGATTCACTATCTGGGCAAGCACCGCAGGAATTGCAAGCGAAAATATCAGTTTAAGCAGAGGCTCTGTACCGAGCCTTTCTTCACTTCTGTTGTTCAATTTTCCGCCTCCGGAATATTCTTATTCTTCAAACTCAAATGAAGAAGTTATGAGAGGTTTGCCCTCTCTGTCCAGAAGAGGAGTGAGACCGCCAGCATATCCCGATTGGACAAAAAGATAGTTAACACCTGTCTGCGTATCCTGCAAAACGATAGCAGTTTCGCCGAAAGTGATACTTTCCTTTTTGATTTTTCTGAATCTCTTTTTATCTGCCATCAATCTCGCTCCCTTTTATAAATTTTGTCCGCATTGCTACTATAATAGCCCTAAAGTCTCTTTGGGTCAAGAAAAAGGCTATCAGGGTGCAGGGGCAATGGCTCATCGCCGCATGTATCCTAAATTCTGTCGGCAACGCAATAATTTCCCCTGCATTTATAGCCTATTTTTCTTGCTTGTATTATACTTTATGACCTATGCAATATCAAGAGACAGCAAAAATCCCTCTCACAAATTGAGAGGGATTTTTATATTTAGAGTCCTTTTCCGCAGTGGGGGCATTTTTCGGGGACCTTGCGTCCGTGGCGCATAAGCTGTCTTTTGCAATGGGGGCAGCGATAGAAAATCAGCCCCTGGACAAAGCCTGCGACGAAAAATGCGACGGTGAGGGTGAAGAATATCTGTATCTGGGTGGCAACAAATGCCACAACTGCCGCAAGAGTGAGCAGGCAGAAGATGAGCAGAACTTTCTGACTTGTGCGGTAATTCATATCAGCCGAGCACCACCCTGTTATAGTTCTTCTTGCCGCGGCGGAGGGTTATTCCTTCGCGAAGCTCATCGGCAGTGAAAATCTTGTTTGCATCGCTGATCTTCTCATCGTTTGCGCTTACGCCGCCCTGCTGAACATTTCTGCGGGCATCTCCACGGCTGGGGCAGAGGCCACTCTTAACCAGCAGAGAAACGATGTCCAGACCGCCGTTTTCAAGCTCTTCTTCAGCGATAGTGGTGGTGGGCATATTGGCCGCATCGCCTGCGCCTCCAAAGAGAGCCTTTGCGCTTGCCTCAGCCTTCTTTGCCTCTTCCTCTCCGTGGACAAGAGCGGTAAGCTCATAGGCAAGGATTTCCTTGGCGCGGTTGAGCTGGCTGCCTTCCCAGGAATCCATCTCATCAATCTGCTCAAGAGGCAGGAAGGTGAGCATGCGGATGCACTTGAGAACATCATCGTCACCCACATTGCGCCAGTACTGGTAGAACTCGTAGGGAGTGGTCTTGTTGGGATCAAGCCAAACTGCGCCGGAAGCGGTCTTGCCCATCTTCTTGCCCTCGGAGTTGAGAAGCAGGGTGATGGTCATGGCGTAGGCATCCTTTTGGAGCTTCTTGCGGATGAGCTCGGTGCCACCCAGCATATTCGACCACT
>JAZUAQ010000063.1:0-24933 GCA_045638085.1 Oscillospiraceae bacterium | reverse complement strand
GACGGAATGAGTTATTCTTTCCTTAGCCATTAGGGTACCTCCTCAAACGTTGACTTCGACCATCTGCTGAGCGTACTCAGAGTTGGGGTCGATTTCTACCATGTGGCCGACGTACTTGCCGTCCTGCCACTCAAAGCCGCGCATATCGAAGATCTCGATAACGGGAAGCCAATAGATCTTGCCGTCGGGACCCTGATAGTGCTTGCCCTGATGGAATTTGTGAAGAACCATGGGTTTGCCCCCGCGCTCTTTGCAGGCCTCGGCGTAGTTGGGGTTCTTAAAGCTGGGCTTGATGGGGCCGAACTTTTCCCAACGCATAGCGCCGATGTCTTCCCAACCGGCAGCTGCAATGGCTTCATTCATGATGTTCTTAACCTCAGTGGAGGGTCTTCCGTAGCCTTCAAAGCCTTCGTACCATACGCGATAGACACAAGTGAATTCGCTGGGGCACTTCTCAAGAACTTTTGCGACCTTTTCGAAGATCTCCTCTTTGGTAAGAAACAGGTTCCCCTCGGGGACATGGACGAGATATTTCATGCTGTTCCTCCTTTTAGGAAAAAATGTATTTGAAAAGGGGTCGCCCTCTTGCTTTCGCAAAAGAGCATTTTTGCTAACAAATTAATCAGTTGGCCATACCTTTGGTGGGGGATTCTTCAATGGCGTCCATGAAGTCTACATCCTCACCGGGCTTCTGGCCGATGGTGCAAAGGAAGTTATAAATGCCCTGCTCGGCAGTGACCATAACTCCCATGTAGTTGAGCTTTTTGTCATACTTGATTTCAAAAAGCTGGTCGGCAGTGCTGTCAAGATTTTTCAGCATTGCGCGGTTTTTTGCATTCTTGTCC
This sequence comes from Oscillospiraceae bacterium, assembly GCA_045638085.1. Taxonomy (GTDB): domain Bacteria; phylum Bacillota; class Clostridia; order Oscillospirales; family Oscillospiraceae; genus SIG459. Next base: position 24,088 of record JAZUAQ010000063.1, on the reverse strand, counting down.
CAAGAACGGTAACGGCCTTCTTCCTCGCCGATGGGATGGATGAAGCACTGATACTTTCCTCTGTACTCGAAGCAATACATTATTTCGTTTCCGGAGAGAACGGCAACCATGTTACCTGCCTCAACGGATTTCATCATCTTTTCGCCGTCCTTGCCGAGGGGGCCGATTTCGATTTTTTCTTCCCGCTCGGGACGCTTGTTGGTGTCTTCCATTGTTATCTCCTTGACATACCTATAGGACATTATAGTTCATCGTTAAATATAAACCTTGGAACTATACCAAAGTCAATATGGGAATAGTTTATAACGGCTATAATTATTTGTTATTGAGGGAGATTTTGTCACAAGCGGAAGAAAGAACAAAAGCGCGGAGACAGGGAATTGTTGACTTTGTCTGGAAGGAGAGCTATTATTCAATATAGGATTTTGAAAGGAGGGTTCAGAGCATGAGAGAAAGACTTAAACCCAGCCGTCTCGTGGCATATGTGGCTGGACTGATGCTTCTTGCCCTGGGTATAGCCGCCTCCATGCGATCAGACCTCGGCTCATCTCCCGTTGCCTCCGTACCCTTTATGTTCAACCTCACTACCGGGCTTGAAATGGGTCTTGCAACAATTATGTGGCAAACATTTCTGGTGCTGCTCCAATTCATTATTCTTCGCCGTGATTTCAAGCCGTGGATTCTTCTTCAGCTTATCACAGGCTTCCTCTTCGGCTACTGCAACACCTTTGCCTGCTGGATCTTCAGTCTTTTCCCCGCACCGGAGAGCATTGTAATGCGGCTTGTGTTTACCTGCATCGGATTCGTGGTTGGCGGCTTCGGAGTGTGGCTCTATTCCAGCTCCGATGTTATCAATATGCCCAGCGAGGGAGTAGTTGTGGTTATCGCCCAAAAGCTTGGCAAGCCCTTCCACATCATTAAAATCTATTTCGATATTACAAGTGTTGTTATTGCTCTGAGCTGCTGCCTGATATTTATCCGCAAATTTGGTAGTGTCGGTTTAGGCACGGTGATAATAGCCGTTATGCTTGGAACAATGGTTGGTGTTTATTCCCGTGCATGGGGAGATAAGCTCAGGAAAATATTCGAAAGTGACAAAAGTCTTATAAAAGCAAAAAAGCAAATAAATAGTTAAAGAACGGCAGTCAGTAGACTGCCGTTCTTTTATTTTCAGAATATTTTCATATTTTTGATCAGTGCCTTTTTGGGTCCGTAGTAGCCTCCGCAAAGAGCTGTTTCGGAGGACAGTGCGATTTCCGCAAGGACCTCGCTGAGTTTTCCGGAAACGGAAATTCCCGTGAGGGGTATTAGAGCGCTGCCGTCATTAAAATAGGCAAGGCGAATTTCGCCGCCGATATAATCGTTGTAGAAATCAACCTGCAGACCGGACATGGAGATTATCTCAAGATAGGGTCCCTTTTCGAAAAGCTCGGGGGAAGCGCTGCCTGCATCAACAGCTGTGCAGGGAAGTGCGCCGCTGGGCTCTTCACCAATATACTGACCGAATTTGCTGCTGCCGTGGTAGGCGGAAACCATGCCATTGTCGATAACGCGCAGAGCATCCAATGCTGTGCCGTCCATATCAAATCTGGAGGAGCGGAAGCTTCCGGGGATTTCGCCCCTGAGGGTGATGCCTATGGGGTCTCCGCTACCCTCAGGCTGAATTCTCTCGCCTTTCTTATGGAGGTTGGCGGAGTAATAAACCTGAGCATAGTCAAGGTCAGAGACCATTGTGCGGAAAAGTTGGGAGAGCTCGGGCATATTGAGTATAACGGGGCAGATGGGGGAAGCCTCGGGGGTGACAGCCTCGGAGCGGGCTTTGACTTCGACCATTTTACCTGATATTTCCTCTCGAAGAGCCGGGATGTCAAGAATGGAGAAATTATACTGCTCATAGAGCTCAACGCTCTCGTTTTCGGTGTTGAAGGTGGGGATGGCTTCCACCATGGCATCATAGCGAATCTGACTTTTGCTTACGCCTGCGCTATTGATAACATCCTCGTGATGTCTTGTGACAAACACCTCAAGGGCGTTTATATCTGCGTGTTCAATTTCGTTGGATGCGAAAACCTCGTTGGCAATGGTTTTTGCCAGCTCGATGGGATCATATTCGGCAAAATTGCTTTCGATGATGTATTCCTCATCTGCGCCGGAGGGAAGGACATAAGGAGCATTTTTGACAAGGCGGGCGCGGCTGACGGCTTTGGATATAAGGTCTTTTATCTCCTCGTCGGTGGAGGCGGGATATACATAGAACATTGCGTCCCCACGGTAGCCCTCGCTGTCCACATAAACGGTAACGCGGTTGTTGGTTGTGTCGGTGCGGCGGACGCAGTCAAGCTTATCCTTCACGAAGAAAAGCTCATGGCTTTGTCTGCGGTGCGTGTTAATTTTCCAGTCGGCAATGCGGCTGTCTGCCTTAAGCAGCTCAATAACTTTTATCATCCCAGCTTCACCTTCACTTTCAAAGCGCTGCCGCCATCGCTGACGCGCACCCATTCTTTGTAACCCTTACCGCAGGAACCTGCGCCGATGACCTGAAAATCATCGGAAACCATGGAAATGCTTCCCAGCAGATCGGGAACATAGCCGCTCATTACAACTGGGGAAACATAGTTTTCGGTGAGTTTTCCGTTGATAATCTCAATGCCGTATTCCGCAACGCACTGAATGGCCCAGTTTTTGGGGTCTTCCATACCGTTGTTTGTCTCAAAAAGCATATAGCCGTGGTCAATGGAGGCAATCATGTCCTCAAGCTTGTCCTTGCCGGGTTCGAAGAATGTGTTGGTCATTCTGGCATAGGCCTTGCGGCGAATGCTCTCGCGTCTGCCGTTTCCGGTGGGAGCGGTGCCAAGCTGAGTTGCGGAGGAAAGGTCGGAAATGCCTGTTACAAGAATTCCGTCCTTAATAATCTGGGTGTCTCCTGCAAGGACACCGTCATCATCGAAGAAATAAGATGCTGCGCTGAGGGCGGATGCTGCACCGTCGCGCATGTTGCAGATGGGGGAGGCAACATACTTGCCCACGAATTTTTTTGCAAGGGCGCGGTCTTTCACAAACTGGTCCATCTCAACTCCGTGACCGAAGGCCTCATGGGCGATAAGACCGGTTATGGAGGGATCGGTTATAACATCGTAAACACCGGGTTCGACAGGCTTTGCGTGAGCGAGAATATCTCCCTTTTTGATAAGGGCCTCTTTCAGCAGAGGAAGCTTATCCATAACAGTACCCATCTTGGGTCCGTAGGCGATCTCTCTTGGCTGCACCACCTTGCCCATGTCCTTGTAAACGCCCATGATGGCGCCGTTGCACCAGGTGTAGTGCTGGGTGAGGGTGCGGTTTTTGGATATAAAGAGTTTGTGGGTGTCTATGTAGCTGAGAGCGGTGAAAGCATTGAGAAGCTTGTCGCTGGAGGCAAGAAGCTGCGCGGAAAGATTGCGGCAGAAAAAGAGCATATCCTCTTCGCTGATGCTGTCAATGTCGCTTTCTCTCAGGAAATCCTCCTCAAGAGGCTCATCGCTGAGTGCCTGACGGGAAATGGCGGGCATTCCCTCAAAAGCTTCGGCGGGGAAACAGCTGCTTATAAACTCGGCAAGGGCGGGGATGCAGGGGCCGATATCGTCCATGGAATATTCGTAGAAGATACCGTTTCTGCTGAGCTTGATAACAAAGCCGCTGTCATAATCGTTGCCCTCGCTTATGGAACTGCTGCTTTTGTCTGCTCTTATGCTGAGGCTTTTGGTGTCGGCCCCGAGAATACTGACATATTCAAAATCCCGACCGAGAATGCCCACCAATTCCTGAAGGGCATCAATCCGTGAAGAGAGAAACTTTGAAAAACCCATATCTGCACCTTTCTTTTCTGATTTAGATAGCTACAGTATAGCATGGCAGCGGAAATATACAATGGTAAAATGCAAACAAGAAGAAAAATACAAAATTTTATAGGAAATATTGCGAAAAGTGCCACGATATGTTAAACTTTCAACAGTTGAAAAAAGTTAAGGAGGCTGCTCTTTATGAAGAAGGAAGAAAAGAAGCTCGGTTACCACGGCCCCCGAGGAATGGCACGTTACGATATTCCCGAAGCACCTGAAAGCGACAAGAAGTTCCGCCCCGGTATAAAGACCATTACCGAAGCCCAGCGCGAGGTCAATGTCCTCAGCGAGGCTGATGTTATCGTTGTAGGCGGCGGCCCCGGCGGCTTTGCTGCAGCCCTCTCCGCTGCGAGAAACGGCGCAAGAACAATTTTGCTTGAACGTTATGGCCACCTCGGCGGTATGGCTACCGGCGGTATGGTTAACATAATTCCCCATATGAGCGATATCAAGGGCGACCACTACATAGGCGGTATCTGCCATGAATTCGTACAGCGCCTGAAGGCTCAGGATGCAGCTTTCGCTCCCGATGAGGCACAGTGGGGCACCACAGATGAAGGCTGCCTAAAATATTATAAGGACGCAAGCTTCCATCATTTCTTTGTCCGCAAAAACGCAGAGGGCAAGGATGCTCTCGTTTATTCCGCAATTCTCGACCCCGAAATCGGTAAGAATGAGCTCAACCGCATGTGCGCTGAAGCAGGCGTAAAGCTTCTTCTTCATTCCTGGGTAACCGATACCATCGTTGAGGACGGAACTGTCAAGGGTATCATCTTCCAGAGTAAGTCCGGCCGTCAGGCTGTACTTGGCAAGGTGGTCATTGACTCCACCGGTGACGGTGACCTTATCAACATCTCCGGCGCAAAGTCCGAGGACTATATCGATCCCGACTTCCGCATCAGCCATCTCTGCTTCGGCTTCTGGATCGCCGGAGTAGAGTTCAGAGCATTTGATAAGTTCATGTCCTCCAAACCCAATGAATATATTCAGCTCCAGAATGACCTCTATGATAACGGACTCTATGTAAGCTTCTTCCGCGGCATGCTGAAGAATCAGGAGAATGTTGCCTGGCTCCATCCCCACTTCAAGACCAAGTGCCAGACCGATGTTGAAGAGATAACCCGTATGGATGTGGCAGGCCGCGAGAAGGCTGTCCGCACCTGGGAAATGCTCCGTGACCGCGCTCCCGGCTTTGAAAAGAGCTATATTATGCTCACCGGTCCTCAGCTTGGCACCACCGGCGGACGCAGACTTATAGGCGAATATTCCCTCCGCGAGGCAGATCTCCGCAGAACCGAGCCTTTCGAGGACACCATCGCAATCTTCCCCAATAATGACCGCGGTGCCGAAAGCCACGAATTCAACAGAATTTATGTGCCTTACCGCGCCCTTGTTCCCAAGGATGTTGACGGTCTTCTGGTTGCCTGCCGCGCCTTCTCCTCCGACGATGTTGCAAACACCTATTTCAACCTGATTCCCCACTGCATCTGCTTCGGCCAGGCCGCAGGCGCAGCCGCTGCAATCGCTGTGGAAAAGGGCATCAATGTGAGAGAAGTGCCCTATGCCGAACTGAAGGCAAAGCTCCTTGAGGGTGGAGCAATTCTCCCCGAATAAAATCAAGCCTTGATAATCAATGCCCCTTATGAAATATTCCATCTCATAAGGGGCTGCATTTTATTCCAGTCTTCCGAAAGGGGGATGTGCTTTGTGCATTATCCTGCAAATATAAACGATCTGAAGGAGATAGTCTCCTCTGCCCGTGAGCGGGGCGCTTGTCTTGTGCCCGTCAGTTCCGCGCCGCCCCATATCCACGGCGGCAGTGTGAATGAGAAGGCAGAGAAGGTCTCCTTTGAGAAAATGAATAAAATCATGGCCATAAACCGCCATGACCGTTATGTCCGCGTTGAAGCGGGTGTAAGCTTCGGTCAGCTGCTGCCCGAAGTGAAGGCCGCGGGACTGAGGCTGAATATGCCTTTCCTGCCCAGAAGCGGCAAAAGCGTTGTTGCTTCTGCTTTGGAGCGCGAGGGTATTTTGCTGCCAAAGTATCAGTTTGATTATACCGACCCTCTTCTCAATGCAGGTGTCATCTATGGCGGCGGCGAGGAGATGAGAACAGGCTCCGCAGCGGGTCCTGTAGCTATGGAGGAAAGCCGCGCTGATATGGTCTCTCCATGGGGACCCGGCACCGTAGACTATGTCCGTTTTCTCATGGGTGCTCAGGGCACAATGGGACTTGTGGGCTGGGCAACGCTGAAGGCTGAAGTTGCCCCAACAGTGAGCCGAATTTTCTTTGTTGAATCCGATGAGCTTGAAAAGCTGAGCGCTCTTGCCGCAAAGCTCCTTTTCAAACGCATCCCCGATGACTGCATCATCCTGAATAATGTGAGCCTTGCCGCTGCCTTCACCGAAGGCGGGGAGGAAGAGCGCATTGCTGCCGCTTCAGCGGCAAAGTGGACTCTTGTCTGCCGTGTCTGCGGATATGAGCGCTACGCTGAGGAGCGCCTTAATATCTATGAAGGCTACCTTCGGGATTGCTGCGGTGAGTTTGACTTGGAGTGCAAAAGCGCACCCACATCCGGAGAGGCTTTTGCTAAGAAAATAGATTCCATGCTTGGGGAGTGCGACAGACGCGAGACCTATTGGAAAATGCGCAGGGGAGCGGTGGAGGAAATCATCTTCCTTGCTCCGCCAAGCAAGGCCGCTTCTCTCACGAAACTGGGACTTGAAGCTCTCGGCGAGCATAAGAGAGAAGACCTTGGTATGATTATTCAGCCTCAGGTTCAGGGGTGGGCTTTCCGCATTGAATTTGAGCTTATGCATGAGGGCGATGAAGCCGTGTCCGAAAGAGCGTGGGAGGCTGAAAAGAGCCTCTTTGCAGCAGGCGCGTTTTTCGACAGACCCTATGGAAAACTCAGTGAGCTTGTGTATCCCGAGGACAGCACAGAGGTTGACATAATGCGGAAAATGAAAAAACTTTTTGACCCTGACGGCATACTCAACCCGGGAAAACTTTGCTTTTAAGGAGGAGTCTGAGTGGAAAAACTGAAAAAATTTGAATACTCTATGGACTCCTGCAATCACTGCGGACAGTGCAAGTGGATACTGCCGCCGAAAATGAGCGGCTGGGACTTTGCGGAAATCTGCCCAATCCACCGCTATCATCGCTTTGATGCATATTCTGGTCAGGGACTTCTCAATATCTCCAAAGAAGTTCTCACCGGCAAGCTGAAAATAGGCGAAGGACTTGAAAAAGTTCTTTATTCCTGCACTATGTGCGGCGCCTGCGATGTGAACTGCAAAAACGTCCGCGATATAGAAGTGCTTGAGACTATACAGAGCCTCCGTGAAGTCTGCGCCCGGGAGGGAAGCGCCCCCGAAAGCGTCAGGTCTCTCTGCGCTAATGTTGAGAAAAAGGGCAATATTTATGGCTTTGAAGCCGAAAAGCGCTTTGATTTCCTGCCGGAGGATTACTACGAGGATGAGCAGAGCGAAACTCTCCTGTTTCTGGGCTGCAGCGTTTATACCCATCCCGAAATTGCTCATGCTGCAATGAAGCTTCTTAAGGCAGGCGGCGTAAGCTTTAGAATTTTCAAAGATGAAAGCTGCTGCGGCGCTGCACTTTGGCGCAGCGGCTATGCCGATAAAGCGGAAGAAGTTATAAGGACAAATGTGGAAAAGCTCTGCGAAAGAGGCATAAAGCGCATAATTACTCCCTGCGCAGAATGTTTCGGCGCCTTCCGTGCAATATATCCCCGCTTTGTTGATATGGATGTGGAAGTTCTCCACATGAGTCAGGTCGTTGCCGCTCTTATAGAGGAGGGCAAGCTGCGCTTTGCACCTTTGGAACAGCCCATTAAGCTCACATATCACGACCCCTGCATGCTTGGAAGACTTTCCGAATCCTGGCAGAAATGGGAAGGTGAGATTAAGCCCTTTGGCCGCCATGTCCCTGAGAAAAAGTGGAGACGGGGCTTTGAAGGTGTTTACCATGAGCCGAGAGCAGCGCTGAAGGCTGTCCCCGGAATTGAGCTTTGCGAGATGCCCCGTAACTATGAAAATGCCCTTTGCTGCGGCTATGCATCAAGGGAAACCGATCCGGATATGAGCGCGGATACCGCTGCTGAGCGTATGCGGGAGGCTGCGTCCGTGGGCGCGGAAGCTCTCGTCAGCTGCTGCAGCTTCTGCATCGATTCGCTGGGCAAAGAGGGCAAAGCAATTGACCTTTGCGTCCTTTTGGCAGCGCAGCTGGAGGAAGGAGGGGCAAAATGAGTCTTGCAAGAGAAGTTTATGAAGCTCTCGAAGCCGTTGTAGGCAAGAGATGGATAAGCGAGGACGAATTTGTTCTTGCGGGAAACCGTGTAAAAACCCCCGAAGTGCCTTTCGTTTACCATAGCGCGGATGCAATTATACTTCCCGAAACCACTGAGCAGGTGCAGGAGATAGTTCGTATATGCAATAAGCACGGAGTCTGCTTCGTTCCCCTTGTGTCGGGTGTCAGCGCCGAGGCTTTTGCAAACCGTCCCGGAACGGTTCTCATACAGATGAGCCGAATGAACAAAATAGTGGAGATAAATGAAACGGACCGCTATGCCGTTATCGAGCCCGGTGTGCGCCATGTACAGCTTTATCCCGAACTTCGCCGACGCGGCTTTAGCTACACCGCTGCTGCCGTCGGTCCGGGAGGCAGCGTTCTTGCCAACTTCACATCTTCTTCCGGTGACCACCATAATCAGCATAACGCATCCCGTTCCAACCGCTATCTTTTGGGTGCGGAGTTTGTAACTCCCGAAGGTGAAATAGTCCGCACAGGCTCCCTCGCAAACGGTGCCGGCTGGTTTTGCCCCGATGGTCCCGGTCCTGGACTGAGAGCCCTTATGAAGGGCTATTTCGGCAACCACGGCCAATTCGGTGTAATAACCCGAATTGCCATTGGTCTTTTGCCCTGCAACGGACCTGCGGAAATTGAACAGGAGGGAATAAGCCCCTATCATAAGGTGCGGATGAACAGCCCTTGCTCCAAAGTTTATGTGTTTAACTATGAGCATATTTACAATGTCCGAGATGCAATGCTGAAGATCGGCGAGGCGGAAATTGCTGCCACAGTTCTGAAATATTTCTATCTTCCCGCCATACTGATGATGACAAATTCCGCCGATGAATTCTGGGAAAAATGGGAGGGTGGCTATAAGGAAGAGCTTAGCATGCCCCTTGTTGTCCATCTTGCCACACAGAGCGAAGCGGAGATGGCTTATGAGGAAAAAATCCTCTTTGAAATAGTTGAAGAGACGGGCGGAAAGCGCATTCCAAGAGAGATCGAGCAGTGGTGGGATGAGCATATGGACTTCTTTATGGTAGTTGGAAGACTCCAGAGTGTGCTTCGTCTTGGTGGCGGATGGATGCCCAATAAGCTTGCTTCTGACTCTGTTTCCCATATTTGTGAGGTCGGTGCCACTGTAAATGAGCTTCTGAGCGAGTTCACCGAAAGCGGAAAGCTTTTCGATGCCCCCGAAAGTTATCAGATAATTCCCATGGAATATGGCCACTTTGCCCATATCGAAGTTCTCATTATGTGGGATAGAACTAACCCTGCCGCTGGCAGAGGAGTGGGGGAATACCGTATGAGATCCCGCAATAATGATATTGAAAAGCACTTCCACGCGGAAACCCCGGGAAGCCTCAATGCAGGCATGGAACAGATAGGCCCCCTCTATTGCAATTCCAATGTATGGCTGCGCAAAATCAAGGAGAGTCTCGACCCAAACAATATTGCAAATCCTCTTATGTAAAAACGAAAAAGCACAGAAAATGAAAGCCATTTTCTGTGCTTTTTTGATGCATCTTTCTGCTAAAATGGAAGAAAATGGAGAGGCGTATTTAATTGACTTGATGCGCTTTCGGTGGGATAATAAAAGCATGATTTGTATCTGGGAGGGATAAAAGTGAAGAAAAAACTTTTTGCTGCATTGTTGATCATGTGCACATTGCTTCTCTGCGCCTGCGCCGATTCAGCCCTTCCTGGAAGAGCTGAGGATGCGCTGATCACTTCGCCTGCGCCAAGCGTGATAATTCCCTTGCCTCAAAGCAGTCCTGCGGTATCTCCCGAAGAAAATTCAGAAGTACCTCCCGAAAAATCCAATGAGCCGGAGATTAGTCCTGCACCAACTCCAACTCCTGCACCAAGCCCAAGCCAAAATCCCAATGCGGATGCATATTCCCTTCAGTATGAGAATATGAAGGCAATGTGGCTTTCACAGTATGATCTGGAGGATATATATGCCGCAGGAGGCACCCAGCGCAGCTGTGAGGATTTCACTGCCAGAATGGAGCAGGTGCTTGATAATGTGAAGGCGGAAGGCTTTAATACTGTTATAGTGCAGCTTCGCCCCTTCGCCGACAGTATGTATCCCTCCGAGTATTATCCAATGTCCTCTTTCGTTACGGGGAAGATAGGCGTGGAAGCAAGCTATGACCCCATAGCCATCACCATTGAGCTTGCTCATGCCAGAGAGCTTTCCATCCACGCATGGATAAATCCTCTCCGCGGCATGTATGAAACAGAAATGGAGAGCGTGGGTGCCCGCTACCCTATGCGCCAATGGTATGATGACCCTGAACTTCGTGGCAAGTACATAGTTGCTGTTGGGGGCAGATGGTATCTCAATCCCGCCTATGAGGAGGTTCGTGAACTTATCTGTGCAGGCGCCGAAGAGGCGCTTAATCTCTATGCTTTTGACGGCCTGCATATGGACGATTATTTTTATCCCACAACGGATGAATCCTTTGACTCGGATGCCTATTTGGAATATAAAAATTCGGGCGGCACAATGAGCCTTGCTGATTTTCGTAGAAATAATGTTAATATGCTTGTGGAGGAGCTTTATTCCATAACCCACCTCAGCGGAGAGGGACGGCTTTTCGGCATAAGTCCGGGAGGAAATTCCAATACCGCCTATAACAGCCAGTATGCTGATATATATTCGTGGTGTTCGAAGGCGGGCTATGTGGATTACATCTGTCCTCAGGTGTATTGGGGACTTGAGCATGCCACCCACGATTTTCTCAGGGTTACCCGTGAGTTTCAGGATATGATAAAAACCGACAGTGTTGACCTCATAATAGGCATGACCTTCGGTAAGGCATATTCCAAGGAGGACCAGTGGGCGGGAAGTGGCAAGGATGAATGGAAACAAAGTGATGATATTCTCCTTCGCTGCCTGCAAAGCACCCTTGATTTGGAGGATTGCCGCGGAGTTGCCGTGTTTTGCTATCAATATTTCTATGAGCCTCTGAGCGGCGCAGCCGTTGGGGAAACTGCCGCCGAGCGTGAAAACTTCATGACGCTTTTTCCGAGCATAAGCTGGAAATAAGCAGGAATTTAAGCGGGTGGATAAAACGGACAATATCAAAAAAACACCCTCCGATTCATCGGAGGGTGTTTTTCAATATCACGGCTTATTCGGAAAAATGCTGATGGGCATTTATGTGATCAATGCAGAAACAGTGGTAACCTGCGCAGCGGGAGCAGTAGCGGAATTCAAGCTCGGGATGGCTTGCATCCGTGCGTCCGCATACCTCGCAGCGGCGGGTATAGGCCTGGGTCTTTTTTTCGTAGTTTATGCGCTGAACCTCCCGCTTGAAGTTGACGGCGGCCTTGCGCTGGCTGCGTCTGCGGGGGCGGATATAAGAGAAAAGCTCGTCGCCGCAGAAAATGAGGAAGTTGAGAACAGCAACGATGGGGAGGAGATTGACGGGGAAGGGAAGATTCACAATATCAAAAATAAAGATGACAGCGTCCACAATGGCAAGCCATTTCATCTTGATGGGGATAATGAAAAAGAGCAGAACCTTCAGATCGGGGAAAAGTGCGGCGAAGGAGAAAAACATTGAAAGATAGATGTAATAGGCGGTGATGGAATAGCTTACTCCGGTAATGAAGTAAAGGATAAAGCCGTAGATAAGGGTCAGAAGTATACCTGTAAAGAAGTAGATATTAAATCTGGCGGTACCCCATCTGTCTTCCAGGGTTTTTTCTATGAAGTAGTAAAAATAAAAGAAGATAAGCGCCAAAAGTCCCCAGGAATTGGGAATGAGGGCGAAAGTGAAGAGTCTCCATACCTGACCGCGCAGAATGTGGGCGGGGGAGAAGCTCAAAAGATTAACAAGGGTACCGGAAGAGTCCATCATGGAGAAAAGCCATACGATGGCATTGCCGATGACCACATAAAGCATAAGATTGTTTATGCCGAAGCGGGGATGCTTATAACAAAACAGATCAACTTTTCTGCTGAACCATTTCAAATGATATCAACTCCTGTAAAACTTATATTGCTATGATACCCTCTTTCAGGGGCGATGTCTATGAATAAATTATTAATATTAAAAAATCCGGTAAAAATCAAGGTTTTTTGGTTGACAGTGAATTATTTTCTGTATATAATGTATCGGCTGAAGTTTGGCTTAAAAAGCCCTGCTTTGGCATGATAATATCTTCATTTATCAAGAACGGGCGAGAGGATCAGCTCTGCGACCCCGTGCCAACCTGCAATAAGTCTGTAAGGTGGTCCTGCTGATAGCGATAAAGGGGTGAGATGATATGCCGAAGCCTTAGCAACTCTCCCGCACCGCGGAGGGTGCTTTTTTTATGTTTGCCTGACGGCAAAATTTCCAGGAGAATTAAAAAAGATTTCAATAAAGAGGTAATAATTATGAGCGAAAAAAGAAAGAACAGAGTTTTCACTTCTGAATCCGTAACCGAGGGACATGCCGATAAAATCTGCGACCAGATTTCTGACGCTGTCCTTGACGCAATACTTGCAGAAGACCCTGCAGCCCGCGTTGCCTGCGAGACCACCGTTACCACCGGTCTTGTCCACATCATGGGCGAAATCACCACCTCCTGCTATGTTGATATTCCCAAGCTTGTCCGCGAAGTAGTTCGCGATATCGGCTATGACGGCGCAAAGTATGGCTTTGACTGCGATACCTGCGCTGTCCTCACCTCCATTGATGAGCAGTCTCCCGACATCGCAATGGGCGTTGACAAGAGCCTCGAGGCTAAGCAGTCCGGCAGCGATGAGCTGGACCACGGCGCAGGTGACCAGGGCATGATGTTCGGTTATGCCTGCACTGAGACCGAGGAACTTATGCCCCTGCCCATCTCTCTTGCCCATAAGCTTGCTCTCGAGCTCACCCGCGTCCGCAAGGAAGGCGTTGTAAGCTATCTCCGTCCCGACGGCAAGACCCAGGTTACCGTTGAATATGACGAGAACGATAAGCCTGTCCGCATCGACACTGTTGTTCTCTCCACTCAGCACGGCCCCGAGGCAGAGCTTGAGCAGATCCGCCACGATATGATTGAGCTTGTTATCAAGCCCACTCTTCCCACCGAGCTTATCGATGAGAACACCAAGTTTTATGTAAACCCCACCGGACGCTTCGTAGTTGGCGGTCCTCAGGGTGACAGCGGTCTCACCGGACGCAAGATCATTGTTGATACCTATGGCGGCAGCGCTCCCCATGGCGGCGGCGCCTTCTCCGGAAAGGATCCCACCAAGGTTGACCGCTCTGCAGCCTATGCAGCCCGCTGGGTTGCCAAGAATATTGTTGCAGCAGGTCTTGCAGAGAAGTGCCAGATTCAGCTTGCATACGCAATCGGCGTTGCAAAGCCTGTCAGTGTCCGCGTTGACACCTTCGGCACTGCAAAGTATTCCGACACCGAGCTTGAAGATGCAGTTGAGGCAGTCTTCGATCTGCGTCCCGCAGCTATCATCCGTGACCTCGGTCTGCGTCGTCCCATTTACCGCCAGACCGCTGCTTACGGCCATTTCGGCCGCAGCGATGTTCTTCTTCCCTGGGAGCAGCTTGACCGCGTTGACGCACTGAAAAACTATTTGGAGAAATAAGAAATGGCATTTGAAAACGATAGAGAGGACCTTATAGAAGGTCGCAATGCGGTTACCGAAGCTCTCAGAGCAGGCCGCAATATTGACAAGATCTATATTGCCAAGGGCGAAGTGGACAAGACCCTCGGACATATAGCTTCCCGTGCCCGCGAAATGGGCATCGTTGTTGTTGAAGCTGACCGCAGAAAGCTTGATTCCATGAGCGTTACTCATGCCCATCAGGGTGTAGTTGCTCTTGCTGCCGTCAGAGAATACTCCAGTATTGATGATATTCTTCGCATAGCTGAGGAGAGGGGAGAAGCCCCCTTCGTCATCGTTTGTGACGAGATTTCCGATCCCCACAATCTGGGTGCAATCATCCGTACCGCAGAGTGCGTAGGTGTCCATGGAATAATCATTCCCAAGCGCCGCAGCGCAGGTCTCACCTCCATTGTCGGCAAGACCAGTGCAGGTGCAGTTGAGCATATGGCGGTTGCAAGAGTTTCCAACCTGACTGCAGCCATCAAGGAACTCAAAGAGCGCGGTCTCTGGGTTTATGGCACCGCTGCAAATGCAAGCGCAGGTATGTGGGAGACCAACCTTACCGGACCTATCTGCATTGTTATCGGTTCCGAGGGCGACGGTATGGGCCGCCTTGTTACAGAAAACTGCGATGTGCTTGTAAGTATTCCCATGCATGGAAAGGTTAACTCCCTCAACGCATCCGCAGCCGCAAGCATACTGATGTATGAGGTGCTTCGCCAGAGAGGCTGACGTAAGCCACTAAAGAATGGAATGAAGTCTGGCGCTAAAATCCGCCTCGCGGAGCGTGTTCGGATTATGTTGGTCAGGCTTTACTTTGAAATTTTTCTGCCGGAGATAATATGGAAGAGAAAACTTACAAAAACAGTATAGAGAATGCTGCATTGTCAGATGATTTTTCTCTCGATGATATTCTGGACGAATTCCGCACTGGTGCGGCGCCAAGACATTTCAGAGAGGAAAATATTGCCGACCGCAGCAAGCGCATAGTCCTCGATGCCTTTGAGGAAAACGTGGGTCACAGCTCTATAAGCTCCATTGAAGAGCTGATAGACGAAAGCATGGCTGAAATTTTCCCCGAAGAGGAGAGTGCTCCCGCTGAGGAGAGTTTGTCCTATGAGGAAAATTTGTCCTATGAGGAAAGCTATGAAGCTGAGAGCATTTCTGCCGATGAGCCCGAAGTGGAGGCGTATGAGAGCGAGAGCGAAGCTCTCTCGGAATATGAGATCCGTCAGCTTGTAGACAGCGATGAGCGCGAGAGCTATGCATCTGCCGATATAGACTTTGAACTCGGCGAAGATTTCTCGGGCGATGAGCTTCCCGAGGTGAAGAAGGATAAAAAACGGGGTAAGAAGAACAAAAAGGGAAGCAGAAAAGGAAGCAAAGGCTCTGTTTCTCCCTTCGTTGCTCTTCTGGCTCTTATGACCGATAAGCGAAGCCGCAGGGTGAAGGCCGACGGGCAGATACCCACCGTTGCCGATGAGGATTTCACCGCACCCGAGATGAGTGCCGCCGAAGCTGCAAAGCATTATTCCGAGCAGGTGAAAAACATCCGCTTCAGAGCCAAGGCCGCAAGCCTGGTTTGCGTTGTGATGCTTTATTTCACCTTCGCCGCATATTCCTTCCTGCCTCTGTTCGGTGCAATGAAAGGACCTGCAGGCGCTTCTTTGACTCTGCTTATAATGCTTCTGACCGTGATGGTCTGCGGACTGGATATTTTTGTGGCAGGTATTATAAACCTGTTCAGAGGTCATCCCGGTTATGAGACTCTGGTGTCTCTTTCCTGCATTGTCTCTCTTGCCGATGCTGCGATGATGTTCGCAAGCCGCAATGCCGCCATGGGACTTCCTTTCTGCGCAGTTGCCGCAATCTCCATGTGCTTTGCAATCTGGGGCAGCTATTTCACCTGCAAGGGTATGCGCAATGGCTTCCGCATTGCCCGCAGCAAGGAGGCTGTTGGTGTGGGAGCGGAAAGCGGAATTTCAGCAAAGGGAGCAGCCCTTTGCAAGAAGCAGGGCGGAATAAAGGGCTTTGTTCGCCGCAGTGAGCAGGCCGACCTTGCAGAATATGTATACGGCATTCTGAGCCCCCTGCTCATTATCGCCGCCGTCATTTTCAGCGCTCTTACAGCCTTCGCAAGAAACGGTTCCGAGACCTTTGTACACAGCCTTTCCACCATGCTTGCATGCGCCGCCGTTTTCTCCGGCGGAATATGCTTCGCCCACCCCTTCTCCATAGTTGCAAACAAACTTTTTGGAGTGGGTGCCGCCATTGCAGGCTGGCCCGGAATCCGAGATGTGGGCAAAAGCTACGGTGTTGTTATAATCGATAAGGACATTTTCCCCAATGACAGCGTCAGCGTCAGCGGTATCCGCGTCCTGCAAAATTCCGATCCCGACAAGGTGATTTCCTATACGGGAAGCGTTATTGCCGCCTCCGCAAGCGGTCTCAGCGCACCATTCACCGACCTTATAAAGAAAAACGGTTATGTTCTCTGCCGTGTTGAAAACTTTACTCCCCATGACGGAGGCGGACTTACCGCTGTTGTCAACGGTGAGAATGTTATGGTCGGCAACGCTGGCTTTATGAATCTTATGGGAATTCGTGTTCCCAGAAGACTCGCAAACCGCAACACCGTCTTTACCGCCATAAGCGGAGAGCTTTCAGGACTTTTCGACATTGATTATAAGCCCCTGCCTTCTGTGCAGGATGCATTGGGCGTTCTCCTTCGTTCCAAATGCGATGTTATATTCGCCCTGAGGGATTTCAATATGACTCCCGATGCGCTTCGCAATAAGTTCCACGTTAACGGAGACGGTTTCAATCTGCCCTCCTATCCCGAGAGATTCCGCATATCCGGTATTGAAGCTTCTGCCGAACTGCCCGTATCCGCCGTTGTCTCCAAAGAGGGCATGGTTCCCGTGGCTGAAATAAGCAGAAGAGTAAAGAACCTTTATTATGCGGTTCTTGTTTCCGTTATAATTGCTGCAGCGGGCAGCGTTCTCGGACTTCTGGGAATGTTTTTTGCCGCATGGATGGGTGCATTTGCTCCTGTAAATGCAGCTTTGGTAGCGCTTATTATGATTTTGTGGCTTATTCCCAACGCTCTGATAGGGCTTTGGCTGCAAAGATAATCGTTATTTTTGGTAAAATGATATTGCCAATGCCACTTTATTGGTGTATAATTTATCCGTTGTGACGAAAAAACATTTTTTCATAGATGAAACTGAAGCAACAAATTTGCTACACAAGGAGAGAAAATCCAAATGAGCTACGAAACCACCAAAATCCGCAATGTCTGCCTTCTGGGCCATGGCAACAGCGGTAAAACCACTCTTGCAGAAAGCATGCTGTTTGTTACCGGTGCTGTTGACCGTCAGGGCAAGGTTACCGATGGTAACACCGTTTGCGACTATGATCCCGAAGAGATCAAGCGCCAGATAACCATTGCTACCTCCGTCGCTCCTGTTGAGTTCGGCGGCTGCAAGATTAACGTTCTGGACTGCCCCGGTTACTTTGACTTCGCTGGCGACGTTGCTGCCGCTGTTCGCGCTGTTGAGACCGGTATCATTCTGGTAACTGCCAAGGACGGCATTTCCGTCGGCGCTGAGCGTAACTGGAAGCTTCTCAAGGCTGCCAATATGCCCACCATGTTCTGCATCTCCAAGACCGGCGAAGAAAACGGCGACTATGCCGGCGTTCTTTCCGCACTGCAGGAAAAGTACGGCTCCATCGTCTGCGCTGTTACCGCTCCCATGAGCGACGGCACCGGCGTTATCGACCTCGTACACAATGTTGCTTACCAGACCAAGGGCGGCAAGACCACCAAGATTGCTGTTCCCGCTGCTGATGCTGACATGGTCGAGTCCCTCCGCGAGGCTCTCATGGAAGCTGCTGCCGGCGCTGACGAAGAACTGATGGAAGTTTACTTCGAAGAGATGATGCTCTCTGACGATCAGATCGTTCGCGGTCTCAAGGCCGGTCTGAAGGATCGCACCGTTGTTCCCGTTCTCGCTTCCAATGCTCTTGATTGCGTTGGCACTCAGGCTGTTCTCCAGGCTATTGTTGACTACGTTCCCGCTCCCTCTGATGTTGAGGGTATCGATGCTTCCGCACCTGTTTCCGGTTTTGTATTCAAGACTGTTTCCGACCAGTTCGGTAAGTACTCCTTTGTTAAGGTTATGAGCGGCAAGATCACTGCCGACCTCTCCCTCCGCAATGTCCGCACTTCTTCCACCGATAAGCTCGGCCGTCTCTATACCATGACCGGTAAGAAGAACGTTGAAGTTAAGGACGCATGCTGCGGTGACATCGTTGCTGTTGGCAAGATGGAGTGGAAAACCGGTGATACCGTATGCGATCCCAAGCACGAGGTCGAGTATCCCGCTATCGAGCTGGCAGAGCCCTGCTACTCCATGGCTATTTCTCCCAAGACCAAGGGTCAGGACGACAAGGTCGCCGGCGGTCTTGCAAGACTGAACGAGGAAGACATTTCCTTCACTCTCGTTAACAACGCTGAGACCCACCAGATGGTTATCTCCGGCGCTGGTGATATCCAGGTTGACGTTCTCTGCGCAAAGCTGAAGTCCCGCTTCGGTGTTGACACCGAGCTCCATCCCGCACGTGTTGCTTACCGCGAGAAGATCAACGGTCGCGTTGAAGCTCACGGCCGTCATAAGAAGCAGTCCGGTGGTTCCGGTCAGTTCGGTGACGTTTGGGTTCGCTTCGAGCCCCAGGATGAGCAGGATGACCTCATCTTCGCTGAGGAAGTTTGCGGTGGCTCCGTTCCCAGAAACTTCTTCCCCTCTGTTGAAAAGGGTCTGCGCAACGCAGTTCAGAAGGGCGTCCTCGCTGGCTATCCCCTCGTCGGCCTGAAGGCTACCCTCTATGACGGTTCTTACCATCCCGTTGACTCCAACGATATGGCATTCCAGACCGCTGCCCGCCTTGCATACCAGGATGGTATTCCCAAGGCTAAGCCCACCATCATGGAGCCCATCGGCCTGCTGAAGGTTACCATTCCTGATGCAAACCTGGGTGACATCATGGCTGACATCTCCTCCAAGCGTCGTGGTACCGTTCTCGGTATGAACGCTGAAGACGGCATGCAGATCGTTGAAGCTGAAGTTCCCATGGCTGAGATGAGCTCTTACACCATCGACCTTCGTTCCATGACTCAGGGACGCGGCAGCTTCTCCTGCAAGTTCATTCGCTACGAAGAGGCTCCCGGCAACGTTCAGCAGAAGGTTATCGAAGAAGCCAAGGCTGCAGCTGAGGAATAATTTAATAATTAAAAAAGTTCGCATCAATTTGATGCGAACTTTTTTTGCTTTTTTAAGATTATTTGAAAAAAGATATGGAAATTTGATACACAAACTGTTATTATATATAGTTGTAATCCTGATTTTTTGATAAAAATATATATAATAAATTTAGGAGAAATGATATGAAAAAAAGGAAAGCAAGAGCTAATACTGCTTGGAAGGGTGCTATTATTCTCTGCATCGTTCTCAGCCTTTTTGCAGTGTTTTTCACTTCCTGCACCAAGTATAAAGGACCTGATGAGTTCACCACTGAGATGAACGATGATTTCGGTAAAGACAAGGATAATAATAAGGATAAAGATAAAGACAAAGAGGAGAACAAGGATAAGGACAAGGATAAGGACAAGGATAAAGACAATCAGCAGGGTGAGGATCCCACTGAAGGTCTCACCGATCCCCTGATTCCTGTTGGTGACCCCAACGAGGGCGAAGATCCCCAGACGCCTGAAAATCCTGTAACCACTCCTGACCCCAGCATTCCTTCCTACCTGCTTGGTGAGACTGAAGATGCAGGAAGAGAGTATCTGGATAAGATAATCTTCCTTGGTGACTCCACCACCTACGGTATTGGCTACTATTACAGACAGGGCTACACCGATCTCTGTCCTCCCAGCCAGATTTGGACTCCCGCCAGCGGCACTCTGACCCTTTCCAACCAGAGCACCGCAACCATCGTTTATCCCGAATCCGGCGGAGAAATCACCATCAAGGAAGCCGCCCGCCTTTCCCAGCCTGAGATAATGCTTATGACTCTGGGCGTAAATGGCGTATCCTTCATGGATGAGCAGTGGTTCGTTGATGAGTACACCGCTCTCATCGAGAGTGTTCGCGAAGTCAGCCCCAATACCAAGATAATCCTCAACTCTATCTACCCCGTTGCCAGCAGCTACCAGCACATTGGCTCCATCAGCAACGAGAAGATTGCAACTGCAAACAGCTGGATTAAGAAGATTGCAGACCAGACCGGTTGCAAGTATCTGAATACCTACGAGGTACTGGTAAGTGCCGATGGCACCCTTCCTGAGGCAAGCCATAATGGCGACGGTATCCACCTCAGCGGTGAAACCTTCGGCATTGTTATGCAGTATATCCGCACCCACGCATATAACTGAGAAATGAAAGTGAGATAAATATGAAAAAGATTGTTGCTCTTATAATCATTGTTGCTGTGCTTGCAACCGCCCTCTGCGCCTGCGGCGGCAATAGCGAGACCAAGAATGTTCCCGCTGCCGATATCGCAGCAGCTGTTGCCGATAAAATCGGCAAGACCGATTC
The DNA here is from genome assembly GCA_045638085.1 of Oscillospiraceae bacterium. Lineage (GTDB taxonomy): Bacteria > Bacillota > Clostridia > Oscillospirales > Oscillospiraceae > SIG459. The sequence continues at coordinate 3,688 of JAZUAQ010000063.1, read as the reverse complement.
CCTTACTGCCGTTGAAGCCAACTGGATCAAGGGCTGGATGAAGACCGATGCATCCCTCTTTGGTGACTACACCGTTATGCTCAATACCTACGGAGCAAATGTTGACGAGTACGGCATTTTCAAGGCTGGCGAAGAGATGAGCGCTGCCAAGATTGAAACAGTCGTTCAGAGTTATCTGGATCTGAGAGTCCAGAGCTGGATGGATGAATATATGCCCGAAGAAAAGTATAAGGTTGAAGATGCTTCCTATGAAGTTATCGGCGACTATGTCATGTACTGCATTCTCAGCGCAGAGGACAGCGAAGCGGCCTTCGCAACCTTTGAGGGTATGCTTAAGTAAGTAAATAAAAATCCCGTACCAAAAGGTACGGGATTTTTTTATGCTTTTTTTACTGTTTCAGCGTGGTGGAATTGTTAAGAACCATGCTGCTGTAGAGGAAGAGAACATCCGCATTCTCGAAGTCAACGAAATTGCCGAGAACCATAGGCTGAATATAGCGCACATCAATGACGGTGGTCTTTGCATAATTTTGCGCGAGAAGGGGAGCAATTGCGCTTCCGAAACTGTCACGGAAGATGATAAGCTCCTTTTGGGTGTTCACAGAGGGATTTTCAATGGTTACAAGGCTCAGAGGACCGGAGAGGAACATTTCATAGGGGTCTGCTCCCGCGGCAAGAGCGGTGTCATAGACGGGAATGGATTTATTGCTTTCATAATTGAAAACAGAGTAGTTTCCAATTATATCGTTTGTGAGGTAGTAAAGCTCCTCGGTATCAAGTTTCAAACCAAGCTGACTGAAATAAACTCCCTTAAAGGGTTCATCAACAAGAACCTCCTCGTATTTCTCGGGGAGAGTGTTGCCGAAAGTCGCTGCTATTTCCTGTGCGGCGGGGAGAATGCATTCCTGCCTCCAGTGGGTGTCGGTGAGATAATAATCATCGATATCCAAAAGACCGCGAATATCTATATGCTCTGCGAAATGAGAGGTGGAGCTCTCAAGGGTGGAGTAAAATTCATCATAGTCCATGCGGAGCATTCCTGCGTCTTCAGCAAGATAGAAATTCTTGTCGGGGACTATTACGAAGCCGATTTTATCTGCCTTGCCTGCAAGGAATTTCTCATAAAGTCCGGAGAATACCAATGAAGCATAGTCAAGAGAATCGTGATTGAGGGGGTACTCCTTTTTCGCAACGGAGTCATTATGGATATAAAGCCCGTTGGAGTCTGCCTGACCCATTATTTTGAGGGAAGTGAAGGCTTTAAGGGAACGGAAGGTGTTGCGAAGGGGAAACTGATCAAGGCTGTAGTCCTCAAAATCCTCCATAAAACGGCCGTTAAAAATTGTCTTGATGCTTATCTCGGGCATTTGCTCAAGTTTGCGGCGCTCTGAAAGAGAATATTCATCGGGCGCTTTGAAAATTGCAAATATACTAAAGCCGAAAAATACTGCCGCAAGGAGGGAGACAAGATATATTCTTTTTGCTTTGCTGCTCATACATCTGCCTCCTTAAAATCTGAAATAGAGGAAGGGATTAAAGGACCCATCCACGAGATATGCGGTGGAAACAAGCAAAATCGCTGCAAGAGCAATGGGCTCGGCAAGGGAGATTATTTTTTCCGCAGCTTCCTTTTTGCGGAGGGCAAGAACAGCCTTATTAACAAGGGGAGTGGAGCCGATAAGCGCCAGCAGAATGGTTATTCCGTAGCTCCTTATATAGTAGAAAAACTCGCTGCTCACTGCGCTGCCGCCGCTGCCGAACATGCCGCCGATAACTCTGAAGCCATCGCCCACACCGGAGGCGTTGAACATGACGAAGGAGAGCATAACCATTATCATCACGTAGATATGGCGAATGCCGCGAAGCTTTTCAAGTTTATTAAGAAGCCAAAGCTTTTCTATGAGAAGGAGTATTCCGAAAAATACGCCCCATACGACGAAGTTCCATGCAGCACCGTGCCAGAGACCCGTCAGCATCCATACAACGAAGATGTTGAACATCTGGCGGGGCTTGCTGCAGCGGTTGCCGCCAAGGGGGATATACACATAGTCGCGGAACCAGCTGCCGAGACTCATGTGCCAGCGGCGCCAAAACTCGGTGATAGAACGGGAAATAAAGGGATAGTTGAAATTCTCCGGGAAGGAGAAGCCAAAAATCCTGCCAAGACCAATCGCCATATCGCTGTAAGCGGAGAAGTCGAAATAGATATGGAGGGTGAAGGCAAGGGCATAGAGCCAGCAAAATGCAGCGCTGCGGTCGGAGGAAGCGAGGAAGGCATCGCAAAGTTCGCCAAGAACATTGGCAATTATAATCTTTTTGCCAAGACCGAGAATGAAGCGGCGTGCACCCTCGGAAATGCCCTGCAGAGTGCTTTTGCGATTGTCTATTTCCTTTACGATATCGCTGTAGCGAACAATGGGACCGGCTATAAGCTGGGGGAACATGCTGACATAAGCCGCAAAAGATATGATGTTGCGCTGCACGGGAGTATCTTCTCTGTAGACATCTATAATGTAGCTTATAATCTGGAAGGTGTAGAAGCTTATGCCGATGGGAAGAGCGATGCGCAGGGCAGGTATGCCCATACCCGTGATAGCATTGAAGGAATCAATGAAAAAGTCCGCATACTTGAAATATCCAAGAAAGCCGAGGCAGACGACAAGGCTGACGATGAGCCAGCCTTTTTTGCCTTTTCGGCTTTTGCTTGCGCTGATAAGCAGACCTGCAACATAGCCAACAATGATGCTTGCGGCCATAAGAAGGACATACTTAGGCTCACCCCAGGCATAGAAAAAGAGGCTGGAGATAAGCAAAACAGCGTTCTTCAGTTTTTTTGGTGCTATCAGATAGATAATCAGCACACAGGGAAGAAAATAATAAAGGAAAGGAATACTTGAAAAAAGCATTTCTGTAAACTCCCGAAAGAACTAAGATAAAACTTTTCTCCGACTGTAAAATCAGTCGGAGAAAAGGAGTGTGTTATTTATGCGATGGGCTCTTCAACGAGAACAGTGCAGCTGAAGGAAGCGCCAAGCTTGTCCTTGAAAAGCTGAACGATTTCGCCGTTACCAAAAGCGGAAACGATGCAGCCGTCGACCTCAACAACGATGAGAATTTCGGGGAAACCGCACATCCACTGGCGGGCAAGGATGTTTTCCTTAACGCTCTGGGCAAAAGCAGCGCTGTCAGCGCCTTCTGCAAGCTCATAGCAGGCAGAGGTGAAGGTGTTGGCGTTCATCATGTGCATGAGGGATGCAGCAGCGCTTACGGAAGAAACGGAAGCGGTGGGCAGACCGAAGAGAGCATCGAGAGCCTCTGCGTCGGAGAGGGTGCATGCGCCGGGAGCGTCCATAACATTGGTGGTGTAGTCACCGCCCATAGCGGCAAACTTCTCATCTTCGCCGTAGGTGGCCCAAACGGTGTTGAGGATGGAGAGGGGCTTGTTGTCGCCGTCAGCAATGTCGGTGCTGGTTGCGGGAAGCTCAACATCGGGAAGGTCGGTGTCGCTTACTTCGGGCATAACAGCGGGCATATCCATCTCGGGGCCTTCGCCGGGAGCGGCGGGCTCATTGCCGGGATCGACAGCGGGGTCTTCAGCAGGGGTCTTGCCGCAGGCGGCAAAGCTCATGAGCATAACAAGTGCAAGGATGAGTGCAAGAATTTTTTTCATTAGTTTGTTTCTCCTTAA
>JAZUAQ010000062.1:0-2134 GCA_045638085.1 Oscillospiraceae bacterium | reverse complement strand
GAATTATGTAAACAGGATTTCCTGCGCAGGAAAGAGAGGGAAGTAGCTTTGAACGAATTCAGTCTTAAAAATAATATGCTTCTTGGCGTTGCCTCTGCCGCTACTCAGGTTGACGGTGGAAGACTTAACCATACATGGAACGATTGGTATAAAAGCGGACATATAAAAGACGGCTCAAACCCTGCTGTTGCAACGGGACATTGGGAGCGCTGGCGGGAGGATATTATGCTTATGCATTCCATGGGCATAAAAACCTATCGTTTCGGTATTGAGTGGGCGAGAGTTGAGCCCGAAGAGGGCTTTTATGACGAATCTGCCATTGCCCATATCAAGGAAGAAATTATGCTTCTTCTGGCACTTGATATAAAGCCCCTTGTTACCTTGCATCATTTCACAAATCCCATGTGGTTTGAGAAAAAAGGCGGGTGGGAGAAGTTTGAAAATGTGAGAGCCTTCCTCCTTTATGTGGAGAAGATAATAGGCAGCATCGGCCATCTGGTGAATGAATATATTACCGTCAATGAGCCCAACGTCTATGCAACCAACGGCTACTTTTTTGGCTCCTGGCCTCCCGGCAAAAAGAGCATGAGCGCCTGCATAGAGGTTATGAGCAACCTTGCTGCAGCCCATATAAAAACTTATCGCCTTATTCATGATATGCGAAGAAGCATGGGCTTCCGTGACAGTAAGGTGAGCTTTGCGAACCATCTCCGTGTTTTTGTTCCGAAAAATCCGAAAAACCCCGCCCATAAGCTTGCCGCCTCCACAATGGAAAATCTGTTTCAGACGCTTATCACAAGAGCAATGCTTACGGGAGATTTTCGTTTGCCTCTGAAAAATAACGGCAGAGACAGAAGAGGGGCCTACTGCGATTTCCACGCGGTGAATTATTATTCCCGCTCCACCGTTTCGGGAGTTTTTGCAGACGGAGTCAAAGAGGGCTGCTATAAAAACGACCTTGGCTGGGAGATTTATCCCAAGGGTATCGTTGAGTGCTGCGAAAAGCTTCAGTCAATAGTCCGCCTGCCCATTTATATTACCGAAAATGGCACCTGCGACCTTGGAGACAGCTTCCGCAGCCGCTATATCTATGACCACCTCCGCGCCCTTTGTGAATCCAAGCTGCCTGTCAAGCGCTATTACCATTGGTGCTTCAATGATAATTTTGAATGGGTGGAGGGCAACTACGCCCGCTTCGGCGTAGTCCATACAAACTTTGAAACTCTTGAGCGCTCCATTAAGCGCAGCGGCGAGTTTTACAGCAAAATAATTAAAAACCATGGCGTCACCGAGGAGATGTACGGTGAATACGTGGCGGGGGAGGAGTATCATTTCTGATGGAAGAGCGTAAATGGTGGCAGGACGGGATAGTTTACCAGATATATCCCAGATCTTTCTGCGATTCAAACGGCGACGGTTACGGCGATATTCCCGGAATAATTTCAAAGCTTGATAAGTTGCAGGCATTGGGTGTTGATGCAATATGGCTCAGCCCCCTGTATAAATCTCCTCAGGTGGATAACGGCTATGATATTGCCGATTACAAGGCCATAGATCTTATGTTCGGAACTATGGAGGATTTCGATCGTCTCCTTGCCGAGGCAAAGGCAAGAGATATCCGCATAATAATGGATCTTGTCATAAACCATACCAGCGATCAGCACGAATGGTTCCAGCGCAGTCGCAGACGGGAAAAAGGCTACGAGGACTATTATATCTGGGCGGATAAGCCCAATAACTGGGGCGGCTTTTTCGGCGGCGGAGCATGGGACTATGACGAGGTGAGAGGCCAGTATTACCTCCATCTCTTCGCCAAGGAACAGCCTGACCTCAACTGGCGCAATCCCGCTGTTATGGAGGAAGTGCAGGATATACTCCGTTTTTGGCTTGATAAGGGTGTAGCCGGCTTCAGATGCGACGTTATCAATATTATATGGAAAAATGACCTTGAAAACGGCGTCCCCAGCCCCATCCTTGCAGGCCTGAAGCATTATCACTCAACCCCCGGCTGCCATGCCATACTGCGACGCCTTCGCCGCGATGTGCTGGATGAGTATGATGCCTACACCGTTGGCGAAACCGTGTTTGTCAGCGAGCAGCAGGGAAGAGACCTATGCGAGCCTAACAGAAAAGA